>CABXQE010000004.1 GCA_902514295.1 uncultured SAR86 cluster bacterium
CAGGCAGCTGAGAAACAGAAGCCCATCTTAAATACTTTTTATCAGTAACATTTTCTATGGCAAACCTGAACTCAAGATTGTCATTAGGAACATAAGAGGTAAATATATCTAAAAGAGCGAAACCAGAAGTTTGTACTCTCGGCCAACAGTCATTATTTAGGCAGACTTCTTCTAAGTTATCTTTGCTTTTGCCGGATAAAGTTAACAAAGCTTGTAAGGACAATTTATCATTTGTAGGATACCAATTTAAGCCAAATATTAACTCTTTTGGATCAACTTCAGGTAAAGGGTGTCTTTCATTACCTTCAAATAAATCACCAGAACTTATCGCTATAGCTAATTTAAGCGAAAGCTGTTCAGTCAGTGATCTTTCGTAATCGAATTCAATACCTCTAATCTCTACATTCTCAGCATTTTGATATTGATATATTCCTAGACCTCTATTAAAACCAATAGCCTCAGGGTGTATGAACCCATTAACTTCGCTCTTATATAGCGCCAATTCCCAAGAGTCTTTCTCTCTAGAGCCCCTTAAGCCCATCTCAAGAGTGTCACTTTCTTCAGACTCTAGATTGGGATTAGGAATTACTGTGTAGAAATATAGATAATTAGTGAAAACAGTATTAGAAGACTCATAGTCTGGTGCTTTAAAACCTTCTGCGTACTGTATAAAACCCGTTAGGTTTTCTGAAAGATCTTTAAGGTAGCCTAATTTAAATGAGAGCGCACTATCTTCAGTGTTGTTAATTTGGTAGTTAAGAATGTTGGCGTTGGTCAAAAGGATATCCGGGCTTACATTTAACTCATAATCATCATATCTAAAACCTATATTTAAAACTGAACTATCAGAAAAGTTGAATCTATCATTAAAAAATACGGCTTTTCTTTTTGTTTCTGAGTCAGGGAAGGTTTTGTTAGGGTAAATTTCGCCATCAACTATATTTGTAGGAATGCCTGTTAAAAGGTTAATTTCAGTTAGCATTCTAGGTCTTTCTGTTTCTGTGTCCTCAATATCTATTCCATAAACCATTTGGTGATTACCTATTGATTTGAATGCCTCAAAAGTAAACCCATCAATAGATTGATTAAAATCAAAGTCTCTAATCCTCATTGTTGGAGTAGGAGCTGCCTGCATGCCTCCAAAAAATGAAACTTGATTCTGAATTGTTATTTGGCTTTGTTCGGTTTCTTGAGCGTAATAACTTAAGCTAGCTGCATCATATAAGCTATTCTGATTAGAGACCTCTAAAGTAACACTGAGCCTTTCTCTTAAACCTTCGTCGTCTCCAGAAGATGAGGAAATTGATCGAGGAGCAGGAAAATATATAAATCCTTTTTCTGAATTAATTGCCCATTCACTTTCCCACTCTTGCAGATCAGCTATAAAAGTTAATTTACTTTCATTTGAAAGATTCACATTTAGTTTTACAAAAATACTTTGTTGGTCTCCTTCCATGGGGTTTGACTTGAGGGAGAAGTCTTCGTGTAATTTAGTTTCTTCTAAAGACCTATTCACTAGCTGAATCAGGCCGCTAGTATTTTCTTTATCGTAAGCTGCGAGTAGATTAACTTTTTCTTGTTTATTCTTTTCAATATAGTTAGTAGTTATTGATAAATATTTTCCATCATCCACTAGGTCAGTCGGATCTTTTGTAAAATAAGCTATTGTTCCTGCGAGGCCATCTGATCCATATTCAACAGAACTAGGACCTTTCATTATCTCTACCTTTTTTAAAAGATCTACATCTACAGTGTCTCTGCCATATCCCGTATACGAGTCTGAAATTCTAATACCATCTATTAAGAAGATCGCTCCACCATGAATACCTCTAACGTGAACATCTTCTGTTAGTGACCTTCCGTACTGGCTTTCATTGTGGGCACTTACTCCTGGAATATATCTAACGATTTGCTCTAAACTATTTACCATTTGAGCTTCTAATTCCTCAGAAGATATTGACTCTACAGAACCTATTACATCAGAAGCCAAGGTGGGTATCCTAGAAGCTATTACAATTATCTCTTCTGTTTCATCGGGCTCATATGAAAAAGTATAACTTGAACTAAAGAAAAGAATGACTAACAACACTCGTCGAATATTTTTCATAAATTTGATTCCCTCTTTTTTAGTTCAGCGCGCGCTAAAGGTTGGCATTATAGATTAAAATCCTTATTATAAAAGCTTCTAAGAAGAAAATTTGAGACATTTTGAGACAAATATTTAAATAATGCCGAAGCTTTATAACGCAAAAAAACTTGGTAAAGGCCTGAAGATTGGCCTTAGAGAGCTGAATGGCGCTGAATGGTTTGCAGATATGACTTTGGATGCTGATAAGAGAACCTGTAGGAAGATAAACGTGCCGTTTTTACCTGAAGATGAAAGAAATATTCTGCTGGCGGAAAATAAAGCTAAAAGGTTATTTGAAGAACTATTACTAGAAAGATTTAATGAAAGTAATCAAAAAATCAATGTTCCTAGCTGGCAAACAAAGTTCTTTTCTTTGTCTCTAATTTTATTGTGGATTACTGGAATGTTGTGGCTCACATTAGATTTTATGGATTTAAATTCTTTTGGGCAAACTCAAGTTCTAATTTTACATGGAGCTCTAATAATTCCTGCGTTGGTTAGCTTAGGGGTCTTGATTGTCTCTCACATACCGGAGGGGTGGGAACCAACTAAAAGAAGAAAGTCTGGGTACTTATTAAGCTTTATTATGCTTTTTCTGGTAATTAGCGGTTTTGTTTTATTTTATGAAGATTCTTTTATGAATGAGCTTAGTTATTCTCATTCATTGACTGGTTTATTTTTAGTCCCTTTAATTTTTTGGCACTTTAAAAAGAAATCTACTTCTTAGTAATCTAGAGATCTCCTTTTGCTCTAACCTCACTTTGATCTATGGTGAATTGCTTGCCATACCTTGCTTCAAGTTTCTTTTGATTTTCCATTATCACTTCAACAGGATCTAGTCCCAATGACATACAGGCCGTAACCCAATACCACATAATGTCTCCAAGCTCTCTTTTCATATGAAAAATATTGTCTTCATCAGCAGGTTTACCTTGAAGGACCATCTTTTTAACAATTTCAACAAACTCCCCAGCTTCGCTGCCTAGACCTAGAGCCCCAGTTAGAAGTCGGGGCACATCTATGTCAGAGTTATCTTGAATATTGTCCAATGACTCTTTAAGTTTTTCTATTTTTAGGCTTGGATCGCTCGTAACTTTGGTTACAAAATCACAGTAAACATTAAAAAATTCTGTTGCTCCTTTCATCCTTTCATCATACCTAAAGTATTAAAAAATGAAAAAGGATTTACCCTTCATTCTTAGTTAAAATAGTCGAGTGGATGTATCTGAAATATTTGAATCTTTAAACGAGCCTCAAAGACAAGCTGTAACTTCAGATTCTAAAAATTTATTAGTCTTAGCGGGAGCTGGCTCAGGCAAAACAAGAGTAATCGCCCATAGAGTTGCTTGGCTTATAAAGGCAAATAGTATTAATCCACATTCAATTTTAACTGTAACCTTTACCAATAAAGCTGCACGTGAGATGCGAGGGCGTATAGAAGGGATTGTGGAGCAAGAGATGGGTAATTTTTGGTGTGGGACTTTTCATGGTATCTCACATAGACTTTTAAGGACTCATTGGGAAGAGGCAGGCCTAAGAAGAGAGTTCGCTATTTTAGATTCTGAAGATCAATATAGAGTAATAAAGAGAGTAAGTAAGTCTATTGGTTTGGACGACACTAAATGGCCACCGAGACAAATTCAATGGTTCATCAATAAACAGAAAGACGAATGCAGAAGATCTAAGGATGTTGAGACCTCAGACGATTACTTTGCAGAAAAGATGAACGAGGCTTATAGGGCTTATGAAGAATTGTGTGAAAGAGAAAGTCTAGTAGATTTCGGAGAATTGCTCTTAAGGACTTATCTACTTTTAAAATCTAATCAAGATGTTTTGGGTCATTATAAGAAGAGATTTAGACACATACTTGTCGATGAGTTTCAGGATACCAACGAAGTTCAATATCAATTCTTAAAATTATTATGTGAAGGCACTGGTCACATTATGTCTGTAGGAGACGATGACCAATCAATATATGGATGGAGAGGTGCAAAGAGTGAAAATATAAATCGTTTTACCAAAGATTATAAAAACACTGAAATAATTAGATTAGAGCAGAATTACAGGTCTAGCTCAGTCATTTTGGGGGCTGCAAACGCAGTTATAAAAAATAACCAAGGCAGGATGGGTAAAGAATTATGGACCGATCAAAAAGAAGGAGAGCCTATATCTATATATTCAGCTTATAACGAAGATGATGAAGCAAGATATGTTGTTGGAAGTATCCAGAATTGGATGGAACAAGGAAGGGACTTAAGTGAGGTAGCCATCCTTTATCGATCAAATGCTCAATCTAGAGCTCTAGAAGAGGCAATATTAAGAGAAGGCTTGGCTTATAGAATATACGGCGGTTTAAGATTCTACGAACGAGCTGAAATAAAAAATGCAATGAGCTATTTAAGACTTGTGTTTGGAAGGGAGGATGACGCTGCTTTTGAACGGGTGATCAACATACCTCCAAGGGGTATAGGGGCCAAAACTTTAGACATAATTCGATCAAGAGCTCAGAACATTGAGTCTTCGCTTTGGAAAGCCTGTGAAGATTTAATAGCAACGGATGGATTAACTCCTAGAGCAAGTCAGTCAGTCCAAGGCTTTATGTCAGACTTTGAAGATTTAGAAACAGAAACAAAGGACCTCACTTTGCGAGATCTTGTAGATCATGTTATTCAGAGGAGCGGATTAATTGAGTATCATAAAAAAGAAGCAGGTGAAAAAGGAAGAACCAGAGTAGAGAACTTGGCTGAACTAGTTACCGCAGCTTCAGATTTTGAGCCAGAACCTCTGGATGAAACAGAAGCAGTCCCCCTTAAATTATTTATAGATCATGCAGCTTTAGATGCAGGAGAGACTCAAGCATCTGACCATGAATCAGCCATTCAGCTTATGACTCTTCATTCCGCTAAAGGTCTAGAATTCCCTCTTGTTTTTATAACAGGCTTTGAAGAGGGCCTTTTCCCACACAAGTTATCTATTGAAGAGGCTGATCAGCTTCAAGAAGAAAGAAGGCTTTGTTATGTTGGAATGACAAGATCTATGGAAAGGCTTTTTATAGTGCATGCAGAAATGCGAAACCTCCACGGAACAGAAACTTTTAACCCACCGTCTAGATTCCTAAGAGAAATTCCTGCAGAACTGACACTCGAGGTCAGAACTGGCGGAAGTATCCCCAGAAGAAACGCCTCAACAGGTAGAGTATCTAAAGGTGAAGTTCCTGATACTGAATTCAAACTAGGCCAAAGAGTTTTCCACGAAGTCTTTGGTGAGGGTATTATTTTGAACTATGAAGGACAAGGATCAAATGCCAGAGTAGAAGTAAATTTTGATTCAAGTAAGACTAAGTGGCTGATGGTTTCTTACGCTAAACTGCAGAACATATAATAAGGAAAATTATGAAAAAATTATTTGTAACGACTTTTCTTTCCGCAACCTTAATCTCTTGTTCAAATGAACAGGTTTCTGTGGAAGAAGGCTCTTGTTTCTCTAACGGTACCAGTACTTATCAATGGACTATGGTTACTACTTGGCCCAAGAATTTTCCTGGTTTAGGACTGGCACCTGAGAACTTCTCAAAGTACATAGAAGAGATGACTTGCGGCCGAATGAAGATAAAGGTTTATGGTGCTGGAGAATTTGTTCCCGCTATGGGAGTTTTTGATGCAGTTTCTCAAGGGAACGTTCAATTAGGGCATGGAGCTTCTTATTATTGGACTGGAAAGGTTAAATCTTCTCAATTTTTCACAGCAGTACCTTTTGGACTAACAGCTCAAGAAATGAACGGATGGCTTCATTACGGCGGTGGCCTTGAGCTTTGGCAAGAAGCCTATGAGCCATTTAATCTAATACCTTTAGCTGGAGGAAATACAGGTGTACAAATGGCCGGATGGTTTAAAAAAGAAATCAATTCTTTAGATGATTTAAAGGGCCTAAAAATGAGAATACCCGGATTAGCGGGAGAGATCTTTACAAGAGCTGGAGCCGAGACAGTTACTCTACCAGGCAATGAAATATTTTTATCCTTACAACAAGGAGTGGTCGATGCTGCAGAGTGGGTAGGCCCTTATAATGACCTTACGTTCGGGTTTCATCAGGTAGCTGATTATTACTATTATCCTGGATGGCATGAACCCGGCTCAACACTTGAAATTATTATCAACAAAGACGCTTATAATTCGTTGCCTGAAGATTTAAAGGCAATTATTAAATATGCAGCGAGAGCATCCAATCAAGAAATGTTGGATGAATACACTGCTAGAAATAACAAGGCTCTTAATGAGTTAATTGAGAAACACAATATAGAATTAAAGAAAATACCGGATACGGTCCTTGTTGAATTAAAGAGAATCACTGACGAGGTAATGGAAGATTTTATAGCTGACGATGAAATGGCTCAGAAAGTATATAAATCTTATAAAGAGTTTAAGGAACAGGTTATCAATTACCACCGCATTTCTGAGAAGGCTTACATAGATACCAGGGAACTTGATTAACAGCCTGTACTCAGATCTTCCTGAAGGTTATTTGAGTTGTAGATTTATTTAACTAATTATCCGTAAACTGCGTTAGGGAGTGCAGTTACTAATTCAGGGAAGATAGCTAATGTAATTAGTAGGGCAATTTGTATGAGTATGAAAGGTATAACCCCTTTATATATGGCTTGGGTAGGCAAGGTGTCAGGTGCAACCCCTCTTAGGTAGAAGAGCGCAAACCCAAATGGTGGAGTTAGGAATGAAGTTTGAAGGTTTATCGCAATCATTATTCCCAACCATATAGGGTCAATTCCCAGCATTAACAAAGCAGGACCTACTATCGGAACAACCACAAGAGTAATTTGTATAAAATCTAATATGAAACCTAGTAAGAAGATGATAATCATCACTACCAATACTGCCCCAAAAACACCTCCTGGCAGCTGAGTGAATATACTGGTAATTAAATCATCCCCACCAAACCCTCTAAAGACTAAAGAAAATATAGACGATCCTAGAAGGATCATAAACACCATGGCAGTAATTTCAGTAGTAGTTTCTACCGCATCTTTCAAATTTCTCCAAGTAAGGCTACTTTTACTCAAGGCCAAAAGAAGTCCACCAAAAGCCCCAACGCCTGCAGCTTCTGTCGGAGTAGCAATGCCTAGAAGTATAGAGCCTAAAACGGAAGTAATTAATACAAAGGGAGGTAGCAAAGAAGTTATAAGTATTTTCCATCTATTTTTTACAATCTTAACCTCTTGAGCGGGGGCCATACTAGGGGAAATATAAGCTCTAATAGCAACATAAGCAGCGTAGCAAAATACAAGTATGAGACCTGGAACGATTGCGCCCATAAACAGGTCTCCAACTGAAACAGTTCTTGCTGAAAAGTTTCCTATGCTAAGTTGAGATTGTTGGTAAGAGGCAGATAAAACATCTCCTAATATAACCAAGGCAATTGAAGGAGGGATTATTTGACCTAATGTACCGGTAGCACAAATAGTGCCTGCAGCAAGGCTTTGATCATAATTTCTAGAGAGCATAATTGGTAAGGAAATAAGACCCATTGCTATAACAGTTGCACCTACTATTCCAGTACTGGCAGCTATCAAAGCTCCAACAAATATTACTGAAATAGCCAAACTTCCTCTGAAGCCACCAATTATTTCTGCCATGTTGCTGAGAAGGTCTTGAGCAAGGTTAGACTTTTCTAACAAGACACCCATAAAAACAAACAAGGGCACGGCAACCAACGTCATGTTTGTCATGTCTCCATAAAGTCTATTAGGTATTGCTCCTAAGAATGCACTTTCAAAAGTATTTGTTACTATTCCGAGACCTGCAAAGATAAGGGCCGTGCCAGCTAACGAGAAAGCAACTGGAAATCCTGCCAATAAAACTAAGCATATAACGCCAAACATTAATAATGGAATTAACTCAACCATCTTTTATAGTTATTAATGATTTAAAAATTTCAGATAAGCTTTGAAACCCAAGCAGAACTGCTAAAGCAATGAGTAAAGATTTTTGTACGTAGACAAAAGGCAGGCCATCAGGCTCTGCAGACACCTCCATAATTCTCCAAGAGAATTCGACGTAACCCCAAGAGGAGAAAAGAATCATCCAGCAAACAGGCTGTAAAAATATAATGTTCCCTAATAAGTCAACCCAAGCTTTTCTTAAATCTGAAAAGTCCCTATAAAAGATATCTACCCTTACGTGAGCCCCTCTCTTTAGAGCAAAAGCAGATCCTAGAAGAAACAATCCTCCGTGGAGATAAAGGACTACGTCTTGAAGTAAAACAGATCCCATATCTAAGCCATAGCGCATTACGACTACAATACAGGTTACCAAAACCATAACAGCTACAAACCAAGAACATATCTTTCCGGTTAACTCAGAAAAGGAATCAAGGTTTTTACTAATTTTGTGCAATGTTTAAAGTTTATAGTTAGTTAATATTTGAATTATAATTATGGGGAGGTATTTATGAATTTACAATTTACACAAGAAGAGCTCGATTTTCAAAAGGAAGTTAGAGATTGGATTAAAGAAAATTATCCTGATGACATGAAAGAGAGGTATATGAATGCCCCTAATGGTCATGTAACTAAAGAAGAGCATGTAAAGTGGCAGCAAGCTTTATACTCAAAAGGATGGGCAGGTATAAATTGGCCTAAAGAGTATGGCGGTGCATCTTTTACTGCTTCTCAAAAGTATCTTTTTAGTAAAGAAATGGCATCAGCAAGGGCACCAGGGTTTACCGCCTTTGGTATCTCCATGGTATCTCCTGTAATAATGGCTTTTGGAACAGACGTACAAAAGAAAAAATATCTTCCAGATATTTTATCTTCCAAGGTATGGTGGTGTCAGGGATATTCGGAGCCAGGATCAGGTTCTGATCTTGCGTCGCTCAAGACCAAAGCTGAAGACAAGGGTGACTATTATTTAGTTAATGGTGCTAAAACCTGGACTACTATGGCCCAGCATGCAGATATGATCTTTTGTTTGGTTAGAACAAGCCAGGAAGATATAAAGCAAAAAGGTATCTCCTTCTTACTTATTGATATGCATTCTGAAGGCATTGAGGTTCAACCTATAGACACTTTAGATAATACGCCAATAGGGCATCATGAAGTAAATACTGTCTTCTTTACAGATGTAAAAGTTCCGAAAGAAAATCTTATTGGAGAAGAAGGTAAGGGTTGGACTTACGCAAAGTATCTACTTGAATTTGAGAGAGGGAATGGTTATTCCTCTGAACTATACCAACAACTTCAACAATTAAAGGCAAAGGCAGAAACAGAAGATGCCAGTGGATGTAAGTTATCTGAAGATAAGAACTTTATGGAATCAATTGCTAAATTAGAAGTGCAAATCAACGCGATGGAAGCAACTGAACTCAGAATATTAGGTAGTTTAACTGCTGGTCAAAATGTAGGACCTGAATCTTCGCTTCTTAAAACAAGAGGTACTGAGATAGGTCAGGCTATAACTGAGTTAGCTGTTGAATTAGTAGGTTATTACGGTATTCCTTTTAATAATCCAGGACCAGAAATTGGTAATAATGAGCCCGCCATAGGAAGTAAGTTTGCCAATACCGCTGCTCCTAGATATTTCAATTATAGAAAAGCTAGTATTTATGCTGGATCAAATGAGGTCCAAAGAAATATAATGGCGAAGCTAGTTTTAGGTTTATAAATGATTGCACTCATCGCCCCAGCAAAAAGATTAGATTATGATTCTGATTTATCCGTAGAAGACTTTTCTATTGCTGAACACTTGAAAGAAAGTAAGGAACTTATAAAAGAATTACAAAAGAAAAGCCCAGAAGACCTTTCTTCCTTGATGGGCCTTAGTGTAAACCTTTCCATGCTTAATTTTGAAAGAAACATGAATTGGCAAGTTCCTAAAAAGCCTTCCAATGAAGTCAGACAAGCTATATTTGCTTTTAAAGGTGATGTTTACGTTGGGCTTGATTCAGAAACTCTAAGCAAATCAGATATTAAATACGCTCAAAAGAATCTTGCTATTTTGTCTGGGCTTTATGGTCTGTTAAAGCCTTTAGATCTTATGTATCCCTACAGACTTGAAATGGGAACTAAAATGAAAAATGAAAAAGGCAAAAACCTATACGAGTTTTGGGGAAATAAAATCACAGAAAGTATTAATGTGCTTGCAAAAAAGAATAATTCAAAGGGCATAATAAATTTAGCTTCAGTAGAATATTTCACTTCAGTAAAAACAGAAAACCTAGACCTGCCTGTCTATAGTCCAGTCTTTAAAGATTTTAAAAATGGCAAATATAAAATTATTAGTTTTTTTGCAAAGAAAGCGCGAGGATCTATGGCTAGGTTTGTAATTCAAAACAAGATTAAAAAACCTGAAGATCTAAATAAGTTTAATTTAGACGGTTATAAGTACAGTAAAAAAGACTCTACCGAGTATTCGCCTGTATTTCTAAGAAATTAATTAAGAAGGTATTTCGCCATCTAGATATTTCCTTCTAGGTAGCATGTCTTCAAATTCAGGATCTTTCTTATCTGCTTTAGCTTTAAAAGCCGCTGACATTTCATCGCCGATACCCATTGCGTTATTCCATAAGGCTATGTGATTTAGTGACTCTTCTACCGTATGATCTCTGCCATAGTTTAGAGATTCTTTGGATCCGGCTATAGCAAGCGGTCCTTTAGAAGCAATTTCTTTAGCAACCTCCATAACAGCTGTCATCATCTCGTCTTTGGTATCAAAAACTTTATTCACCAAACCGTGCTGCAAGGCTTCTTCAGGCATAAATCTTCTTCCTGTATAGGCCAGTTCTCTAACTATGCCTTCAGGAACAAGCCTAGGTATTCTTTGTAATGTTCCTACATCTGCCGCCATTCCAATATTTATTTCTTGGATACAAAAGAAAGCATCTTTAGTGCAGTAACGAAGGTCAGTTGCTGTGGCTAGATCTACACCTCCACCTATACAGGCACCTTGTATGGCAGAGATTACAGGCATCCTTGCTTTTTCAAGACAAGTTATGGTGTGTTGTAGGTCTAAAGTCACTCTATAGGCAGATTCGCTCCTCATTCCGTTATGTGCGTTCGGAGGAGAGTCAGATGGAGCAAAATTTGCTAGATCCATACCGGCACAGAAATGTTTTCCTTCTCCAGAGAGCACTATTACTCTCGCAGAAGCATTGTCAGAAAGGTCTTCTACTAAGTGAGGCAATTCAGACCAGAAAGCCTTGTTCATGGAATTGAAATCATCCGGTCTATTCATTTTAACGTGTGCAATCTTGTCCTTAATTTCTACATCAAAACAGCTGTAATCCATAATAAACTCCTTATTTAAGTAGACCCTGTAATATTTATTATCTCGTCCACTTTTTCTTGTAATTCATCAACTAAATCAAACGCCTTATTGTGAGGCAATACGACTTTCCTGTCTCTACTCAATAATTCAAGTCCTTTTTTTAGCTCTTGAGCGTTTTGTTTTAATTTTTCGTTATTTTCCATATTAATCTTTCATGTGAGATATTTGTGAGCTATTGTAGAAGAAAAGACTTTTTTGACAAATGAAAGAATCGCAATTGGTAGAATTAATAGATGGAGCTTTAGAGGTAGCCGATAGAGCTTCTCAGAAAGTTTTAGAAATTTATCATTCAGAAGACTTTAAATTTGAGAGCAAGCAAGATGGTTCCCCTGTAACTGAGGCAGATATAGCTTCTCATCAAATTCTAAATACAGGCCTTATTAAGTTAAATAATAATATTCCTATTTTGTCTGAAGAAGGAAATGCCAATGCTAAACAAGATGAGAGTTTATTTTGGTTGATAGATCCGCTTGATGGGACTAAGGAATTTATTAATAGAAACGGAGAATTTACTGTAAATATAGCTCTAATTGAGCAGGGAGTTCCTATTTTAGGAGTAGTCTTCTCGCCAGCGGTGGAAGAAAATTTTTTCGGCGCAATTAATATAGGGGCATATAAAGTTAAAGGAACAGAAAGAACAAATATCTCGCCTAAAAAACAAAAAGAAGATGAATGCCATGTGACTCTAAGTAAGAGCCATAAAAGTAAAGACGATGAATGGTTTATTGACGAGTGCAAAAAGCGTTTTGGTGTTGTGCATGAAATTCCTACAGGCAGTTCATTAAAACTATGCAAGGTAGCTGAAGGAAAAGCAGATATTTATTCCAGATTGGGGCCTACTTATCAATGGGACATTGCAGCAGGACAGGCGGTGGTTGAATCTGCTGGCGGAGTTGTAAATGATTTATCAGGTAGCCCGTTGAGTTACAAATTTGACCCTGAACTAAAGAACCCCCATTTTTATTGCGCAGGCGATAGAGAATTCCATTGGTCGGAGTTGTTTAAAGAGAATTAACCTAAAGAGAGAACAAGTTTCCCAATATTTTGATTATCTTCCATAATCTGATGGGCTTTTTCAGTTTCCGATATATCTAAAACTTCATGAATTACAGGTTTTATTTGATTTGATTCAATAAAAGGCCAAACTTTCTCATGCAGTTCATTCATAACTATTTTTTTGAGCTCTTCACTTCTGGCCCTAATAGTGGACCCTATAATCCTCTGCCTTTTCATCATTAGATGGCCTAAGTTTATATTTGCCTCCATTCCACCCATTAACCCTATGATAATTAATCTTCCTTCAAGACCTAACATCTTTAAGTTGTCTTCAAAATAATTTGCACCTACCGGGTCTAATATTATGTCGAATCCTTCAGGGACCCAACTTTGAACTTCACTAAACATTTTATCGCCTCTAACTGCACCTCCAGAAGCACCTAAGTTCATACAATACTTGATTTTTTCCTCATTACCCGCAGTTACAAAACTTTCACAGTTAAATGCTTTACAAAGCTGAATACCTGCAGTGCCGATTCCACTTGCTCCAGCATGAAATAAAACCTTGTTGTTGTTTGTTAAATTACCTTCGATAAAAAGATTTAACCAGCAAGTGGCGTAAACCTCAGGAAGAGAGGAAGCTTCCTCCCAGTTTAGATTGGTAGGCTTTGGTATGGCTTGGAATTCTGGGCAAGCAACGTATTCCGCGTAACCTCCTCCCGCAAGAAGTGCGCAAACTTCATCACCAACCCTTCTTGATGTTACCTTTTTACCAACGGCATCAACAATTCCGCTGCATTCTAACCCCAATATCTCGCTAGCCCCAGGAGGAGGAGGGTAAAGCCCTTTCTTCTGCATTAAATCTGCACGATTAACCGCAGTAGACTTAACTTTGATAAGAATATCATAAGGTCCAACTAATGGCATTTCCGCTTCATGCAGAGCTACTTTGCCGTCAATAACTTCTATAGATTTCATCCGAGATATTATAGTTTTTCACTAATATTAATGGGAAATTTTTAAAATTTTTGCTCCATTTTAAAGTTATTGGTTTTTTACAAAATTGGTTAAATTTGCATCAATATTCACTAAAACTGTAGAATTCACTTAAATTATGGCAAAAAAGGAAATAAAAAAGGAAAAAATACCAGGTACAGGCCTCCAAGGGATGGAAGCATTGACACCTGGAGGCGACCTGCAAGCCTACATAAATTCTGCGCACAGCATCGGGGTACTAACGCCCGAAGAAGAAAAGAAGCTGGCTGAAGATTTGTACTATAGAAACGACCTAGATGCCGCAAGAAAGCTAGTTTTAGCCCACTTAAGGTTTGTTATTTATATTGCTAAAAGTTATTCAGGTTATGGCCTATCTGAAGCAGACCTGATTCAAGAGGGGAACATAGGCCTTATGAAGGCTATTAGAAAATTTAACCCTGAAATGGGAGTCAGAGTGGTTTCTTTTGCTGTCCACTGGGTAAAGGCTGAAATTCATGAATATGTTCTAAAGAATTGGAAAATAGTAAAAATAGCTACCACAAAAGCACAGAGAAAATTATTTTTTAATCTTCGAGGGAAGAAAAAAGGACTGGAATGGTTTACTGAAGAAGAAATAGAACAAGTCGCTAAAGATTTAGGGGTTAAACCTTCAGAAGTAAGGGAAATGGAAAAAAGACTTAGTGGGTCAGATATGTCCTTCGATCCTTTATCTGAGTCTGATGACGACGAAGCTTCTTTTGCTCCTTCTCAATATTTAGAAGATGAAGAAGCAGACCCTGCAGATATATTTGAAAACCGATCGCATAGTGAAGAAAGCACTTCTCAACTTTATGAGGCCATTAATCAACTGGATGATAGAAGTAGAGACATACTCCAAGACAGATGGCTAGCCGATGAAAAGATGACACTTCATGATTTAGCTGAGAAATATGAAATCTCGGCTGAAAGAGTGAGGCAAATTGAAAAGAATGCCATGAAAAAAGTTAAGCAGTCTATTGCCTCAGGTCTTTAGGTGACCTTTAACAGCAAGCCTAAAAGTTTTGTAACTAGGCAGGGGAGAATAACTGCTAACCAAAAAAAGGCGCTTGATTCATTTTGGAATCAGTACATCATCTGTGAGCTTTCTGAAATACAAGAATTTATCCGAGGAAGCTATTCTTTATTGGACATAGGGTTTGGTGCTGGAGAAACATTAGTCAGCATAGCTCAAAAAAAGAAAGACATAAGTTTGCTAGGGGCAGAAGTCTATTTATCTGGCATAGGTAATGTTTTGAGCAAGGCTGATAAGTTTAATTTAGACAATATAAGAATTGTTAGTGAAGACGCAGAAGACTTACTTCAAAATAAGATACCTGATAGCAGCTTTGACGCCATTATTATGTTTTACCCCGATCCATGGCCCAAAAGAAGACATCACAAAAGAAGGTTAATTAAAAAAGAGTTTATAGAGTTGCTAAATAAGAAGTTAAAGCCTAAAGGAGTTTTTTATTTTAAGACAGACTGGAAAGATTATTTTGATAAGGTTAATTATTTATTTGAAGGCCCAAATTGGGAAGAATTAAATGTAAGAGATCTTGAAAAGCATTTAAGAGACATTCCTCCAACATCTTTTGAAAAGAAAGCAATACAAGCAAATAGATCTTTAAATACAAAGATAGTAAAGAAAGTTAATTAATCAAAGAAGGCAACATATCTTTTATTACCTCAAAAGCCTTAGATCTATGACTTATTTTATTCTTTTCATCCTTCTCCATTTCGGCTAAATGCAAGTTATACTTTGGTAAAAGAAATATAGGGTCATAACCAAAACCCCTTTCTCCCTTAAATTCTTCAGCAATCTCACCCTCTAAAGTGCCTTCTGCAAAAACTGTTTCTCCTTCATTAAACCCTAACAAACAGCACTTGAATCTTGCTGTTCTACTTTCTTTTGTGACACTGGTCATGTGGTTTAATAATTTCTTGCAATTATCTAGGTCTGAGCCAGAAGAAGAGTACCTAGCAGAATAAACTCCCGGATTTCCATTTAGAGCATCTACCTCCAAGCCTGAATCATCTGCAAGCGCAGGCATTTGGAAATATTCAGAAACATATCTTGCTTTGATGAGCGCATTTTCTTTAAACGTTTCTCCTGTTTCTTCAGGCATTTCCTGCAATTCTCCAGGAATAGCGATGAATTCAAAATCCATCCCTTTAGAAAGTTGCTGGAACTCTTTAAGTTTTCCCTGATTTTGGGTGGCCAATATAATTTTCACTTAGAGATCTTATATATCGCCGAAGCTCCAAATAGGTTAGGCCAAGCTCTGGTAAAGACGTTCGAGTGACCAGATGAATTGAATGATATTTTTTGTGTTATTTGAATTGACGTTTCAGAACAAAGTAACTCGAAATCTTCCAAGGTGCAAAGATGGATATTTGGAGTATCAAACCAACTTTCAGGCAATGGATCAGTTATAGGCATTTTGCCGGTTAACAGAAGACTAAGCCTCGTTCTCCAATGACCAAAGTTAGGAATAGTCACTATGCAATCATTTCCTATCCTAGTAATTTCTTGTAAAGCTTTTCTTGGGTCTTTTAAGACCTGTATAGTTTGACTCATTATGACTACATCAAAGCTGTTATCTATAAAATTATCCAAGCCCTCATCAATATTCTGCTCAATTACATTGATTCCACTGGCTACACACTCATTAATGTTTGAACCGTCTATTTCAACTCCCACTGCCTTGATATCTTTTGAAGAGATTAGGTCTAATAATATTTCTCCTTTACCGCACCCTAGATCTAAGACCGAGGAGTTCTGAGTGACCCAATTATTTATAATTTCCAGAGTCTTCATTTAATTTCCTAAAAATGCGGTTAATGCGCTTACGTATCTATCTTCAGCAAAGAGAAATGAGTCATGCCCATGTGATGATTCTATCTCTAGGTAAGTGGTGTCTTTTTCTGCAGCCAACAAAGCATTTACTATTTCCTTAGATCTTTCAGGTGAAAATCTCCAATCACTTGAAAATGAAATAACCATAATTTTAGCCTTTATGGTTTCAAATGCTTTAACCAAATCACCTTTATAATTTTCTGCTGGGTCATAATAGTCTAAAAGTTTTGTCATCAAGAGATAGGTGTTTGCATCAAAAGACTCTGAAAATACATCGCCTTGATGTCTAAGGTAACTTTCAACTTCAAACTCAACATCAAAACCAAAATTTAATTTTCCTTCTTTAAGTTCTCTTCCAAATTTATCTCGCATAGCTTCGTCAGATAGGTAAGTTATATGACCTACCATCCTGGCCAATCTAAGACCTGTTTTTGGAGATTTCTCTGAATCAAGGTACTTGCCTTCTTGGAAATCTGGATCAGTGATAATTGCTTGTCTAGCAACTTCATTAAAAGCTATGTTTTGTGCACTAAGTTTAGGAGCTGCAGCAATTACTGCTGCCTTGGAGATTCTGTCAGGGAACAAACGGCACCATTCAAGAGCCTGCATCCCTCCAAGACTACCTCCAATGGCTGCATGCCAACATTTTATATTTAAATGATCAGCTAGCTGCGCCTGGCTGTTAACCCAGTCCTTTACCGTAATCACTGGAAAATCAGGCCCATAATATCTCTGGGTTTCAGGGTCAACAGAAGAAGGACCAGTGGAGCCATGACACCCACCAATATTATTTGGGCAAACCACAAAGAATTTATTTGTGTCTATTGCTTTGCTAGGGCCTATTAAGGCATCCCACCATCCAAGTCTCTCATTCTCATCTTTATAATAACCAGCAGCATGATGATTCCCGCTTAAGGCGTGGCATATTAAGATAGCGTTAGAGGCATCAGAATTTAACTCTCCATACGTTTCATAAGTTAGCTCTATATTTTTAAGGGTTTTACCGCATTCAAGCAATAGATCACTAGGCAACTTAAATATTTGCTCTGTTACTTTTCCTACACTTTCAGTCATAAAAAAACCTGTTGGCTCAAGCTAACAGGTTTAATTCAATGCATTAGCTGTATTTCAATTAAACGCCCGCAAGCTGTCTCAAATCGGCGAAGTAACAATTATATTGAAAGTTTAATTAGAAGCCAACTGATAGCCAGACTGGTAGGCCTGATTCTACGGCAAATTGAATAAATATTGCTTGAAAGAAATTTAATAAAATAAAAGCAAAGATTGGTGAGAAGTCTAAACCACCCATAGGAGGAAGGAAGATCCTAAATGGTTTAAAAAGCTTATCCGACATTTGTCTAATTAAGACAATTGCAGGATGAAAGTTATCTCCAGCAACCCAGCTTAGTATTATTCCTCCTAACATTATCCACCAAGCCATCTTCAGAATTAATAAAATTACAGAATAAGTAGACCAAATTAGTATCTTGATTGTCTCGTAATCTAAAGATCCTGCCATAGCGGCTAAATAAAAAGCTCCAGCTTGAACAAATAGTGCAACTAAAAAAGAAGACATGTCTAGACTATAAATAGGCTTGATCACAGATCTTAAAATTTGACTAGGAAAATCCACAGCTTTGATGATTCCTTGAACAAGAGGGTTGTAGTAATCAACCTTTAGCAATCTAAATAAAAAATTAAACACAACCCCTATGGTAAAAATATCCATCAAAGCTTTAAATAAGAAAAAGGTTGCTTCAGACATCTCAATTATCTCCTAATTCTTTAGATTTATTTGCGGCTGCTTCTATGGCTTCAATTATGGTCTTTTTCATGCCATTTTTTTCAAATTCTTCTATTGCTCTTTGAGTCACTCCGCCAGGCGAGGTAACATTTTCTCTTAGCTTTTCAGGTGAATTTTCGTTCATTAAGGCTAATTTTGCAGATCCAGCTATCATTGACGCAATCATGTTTTTCTTCGTTTCTTCATCCATTTCCATTTCACTGGAAGAATCTAACAATGACTCAATTAAGTAGAACACGTAAGCAGGACCAGACCCTATCAAAGCAGTGTAAAGGTCCATTTCTCTTTCTTGTATGTATACCACTTCACCAACACAACTAAACAGATCTTCTGCGTTTTGTTGGTCATCACCGGTTGCATTTTTGTTTAGACTAATCGCTGTAACACCACTTCCTATGCTTGCTGGGGTATTTGGCATAGCCCTTATAATCCTCTGTTCAGAAGATAAAATGGTTTCAATGTCTGCAATCTTAAATCCAGACGCTACGGAAATTAATAGCACTTCCTCGGAAGAGATATTTTTATACTCTTCTAAAACAGTTTTAAGAATATTCGGCTTGACTGCAAAAATGAGGACTTCACTTTCTTTAAATACTAATTCATTATTATTTGAAGTTTTAACACCAAAGTTATCTGATAAAAAATCTAAATGATTCTTTCCAGGTGAGCTAGCAATGATATTCTCTGGTTTGAAACCTGCACTGATCATTCCAGAAATTAAGGCAGAGGCCATATTGCCTGCTCCAATAAATCCCACCCTTTTATCCATAACTTTCATTTCCTTGCTCCAAATATGCCTGTTCCTATTCTTAGTATTGTAGCTCCTTCTTGAATAGCCACTAAATAATCCGAAGACATACCCATCGAAAGTGTGTCAAGTTCTGGGAATTTAGATTTAAGAGAATCTAATTTAAGCTTTAGATCAGAAAAAACTTCTGACTGCTCTTCAGCAGCGTGCCTTGGCTTAGGGATAATCATTAAGCCCCTAGTTTTTATATTTTTTAGAGAAGTTAGACTTGTTAAAAAGTCATCTATTTCTTCTTTAAGAATTCCTGACTTAGTCTCCTCATTATCAATATTAACTTGTAAACATATGTTAAGTGGCCCTCTAGAAGAAGGTCTTGCATCATTAAGCTTTTCTGCAATTTTTAGACTATCTACTGTGTGAACCCAATCAAAGAGACGGGCAATTTTTTTTGTTTTCTTAGTTTGTATAGACCCAATAAAGTGCCAGATAATATTTTTTTCTATCTTACTTATCTTTGTTTCGGCTTCCTGGAGATAGTTCTCGCCGAAATGAAACACACCGTTTTCATATGCTTGTTCTATTTGCTCAACCGTCTGTGATTTGCTTGCACCCATAAGGATAATTTCCTCTGGATTGCGGCAAGCATTCATACAAGCCTGACTTATATCGTTTTTTATAAGCTTAATATTATCGCTTAGCACTTTTACATTGCTTCTGGTGAGCTGACTCCTAGAATTTCTAGTCCATTAAATATTACTTGCTTAACACCCTTGAGAAGAAACATTCTCGAAATCATGAGGCTACTATCCTCAATTATGAACTTTTCATTGTTGTAATAGCTATGAAATAAACTTGCTAAGTCCTTAAGGTAATAGCAAATTAAATGGGGGTCATTTGATTTTGCAGCTTTTTCTATAAGGGCGGGGAAGGTGGCTAAATGTTTCTGAATTTCTATTTCCTTTTCAGCAATAAGCAGCGAAAGGTCAACCTTTTCATGGCCTTCTTCAAGGTCGTATTCCACTTTATTAAATACACTACATATTCTTGCGTGCGCATATTGAATGTAATAAAGAGGGTTATCTTTAGATTGTTCTTTTGCAAGCTCTAGGTCGAATTCTAAATGTTGATCGGCCTTCCTGTTTATGTAAAAGAAGCGTGCTGCTTCTGCTGTAACCTCATTCATGAGCTCATTTAGGGTTATAAAATCACCACTTCTTGTAGACATAGAAATCTTTTCTCCATTCCTAACAAGGTTTGCAAACTGTATAAACACAACTTCAAGTTTGTTTGTGTCCCTACCAGACGCTTCCATAGCTGCTCTAACCCTTGGTAAATATCCGTGGTGATCAGAACCCCATATGTTAATTATTCTGTCATATGATCTATTGTATTTATCTAGGTGATAGGCCACATCGGAAGAAAAATAAGTATGATCACCATTACTTCTTTGCAGAACACGATCTTTGTCATCTTTTAATTTAGATGATTTAAACCAAATTGCGCCGTCTTTCTCATAAACAAAGTCATTTGAACTTAAGTCTGATATGCCTTTATCAACTTTACTAGGCTTACCCTTTTCTTCGATGTAGAGAGACGATTCAAAGAACCATAAATTATGCTCAACTCCAAAATTGATTAGATCAGACTTAATAATGTTTAACATATTATCTAAAGCAAAAGATCTAATTTCAGAAAATCCTTCTCCTAAGGTTTTTTGCATGAAAGAAATTAAAGAGTCGATGTCTTTTTCATCTTCTTGTAATTCGAGTATTGGCAAGATATTGTCACGGTCATTATCTGAAAGTAGATATTTGTCTTTATTTTCTTTAAAGAGCTCTTGGGCAATTAATTTAATGTAGTCTCCTTGGTAACCCAAAGGACTCATAGATATATTTTTACTTGAGTTTTGTAGATATCTTAGCCAAACGCTTACAGATAAAATACTCATCTGCCTTCCATAATCATTCACATAGTATTCTTCATCAACTTTATGTCCTGCAGCCTTTAAAAGACTTGCCAAGACTGAACCAAATACCGCCCCTCTTCCATGACCCACGTGCAAAGGGCCTGTTGGGTTACTAGAAACATATTCGATTAGGACTTTGCCCACTTTCTTCTTGTTATGGCCATATTTTTCTTTCTCTGCATCTATATTTTTTAGAATCTCTGCATGAGTAGCTTCAGAAACGAAGAAATTTATAAACCCAGGTCCAGCGACCTCTACCCTTAAAACTTCATCATCTAATGGGAAGTCTTTAGATATTTGCTCTGCTAAATTCTTGGGGTTTTCAGATAGATCTTTGGCAAGCATCATGGCTATATTGCTTGCATAATCACCATGTTCTTTGTCTTTATTTTCTTGTAGTCTTATTTTGTAGTTTACATCACCAACATCGGAACTCTTTATGAGCTCATCAACGATTAATGTAAGTTGGTTAATTATTTTTTGTTGCATTATCAGATTTTATTTTCTGCCTTGATATTCACCGTTTCTAGTGTCTACAGTGATTGTTTCTCCTTCGGATACAAATAAAGGGACTTTAACTGTCGCTCCAGTAGATAAGGTGGCTGGTTTACTTCCACCTGTTGCCGTATCTCCCTTAACCCCTGGGTCTGTTTGAGCAACAACTAAGTCAACGAAAGTTGGAGCCACAACTGACATGGGCTTTTCATCCCAAAGCAACACCTTACAAATATCTTCTTCTGTAATCCATTGGTCAAGCTCCCCGACTACTTCAGAAGAAATTTCTATTTGTTCATAGTTTTCAGGATGCATAAAATACCAAGATTGGCCATCACTATATAAAAATTGCATATCTAGCTCTTCAACATCAGCGGCTTCAACAGATTCACCCACTTTGCAGGTTTTTTCTCCAACTCGACCCGTTAAATAGTTTCTGAATTTAATTTTGCTAAATGCTTGACCCTTGCCAGGCTTATTGAATTCCTCTTCAATAATTACACAAGGATCATTATCAATAAGGATTTTTAGACCTACTCTAAAGTCGCTAGTGGAATAAGATACCAAGTTATCACCTATAGATTTTTTAGATTAATTAATTTTGATCCAAATTTTACAGTCTTATTAGTCGTCAAGGAATTTAAATCTAACTTAGAGGAATCCTCAATAATTAGTATTACTGTTGAACCCATTCTGAAGTGGGCAAGCTCTTGTCCTTTCAAGGCATGCTTTTTGGCTTCTAGTGGTCCTATATTCCATTCATTTACGTAATCCTTTCTTGTTTTAGATCCAGGATCAGACCAAAAAGGAACAATGCTTCCCACAATTGAAGCACCTACGGACACTAGAGAATAAGAAACTAAGCTGCTTTCAATTTTCATTACAGCCCTTTCATTTCTGATATAAAGATATGGAATATTCGCTTGGGCTTTTTTATTAACACTAAATAACGATTTCCCTATATGGCTTGTTGATGAGATTAAACCCCCATAAGGGCAATGTATTCTATGATAATCTGTCGGAGCTAAATAAATTGTAATGAAATATTGTTTAGTGACTTCAACTCTTTCAGATTTCTCCCCCAGTAGTTCCGAAACAGGATACCTATGCCTCTTTGCTTGAATTAGCAAATTATTCTCCACAATCCCATGATCCATGATTGTTCCATCCACTGGAGAAACAATAGTAAGCTCGGAATTTTCTATTGGCCTGGCGTCCTTTTTTAATTCTCTTATAAAAAATGAGTTGTAAGTTGGGAAGTCTTTAATATCAGATACAAGACACTCTTCCAGCTTGGGTTTGTAAAGGCTAATGAATGCATTGATAAGAAAGTCTTTTATAACTTTATTTTTTGAGTTGGCGAAAAAGGCCATTACTCTTGTCAAAATTAAGTGTGGAATAAAATTATGCATTAAATTTATATAGTAATTTAGCTTTCATTGATTATGAATCGCTTCTCTATTCAAAGCTCTCCTTGTGTTTTCTGGGATAACAACCCTATGCATTAGAAATACTATGGTTAATGGCCCAATAAGGCTCCATACGCCACCGGTAGCGCCAGTGCTTAATAAGAAGAGCCCGAAGAAAAATTTTAGATTGCCAAAGTATTGTGGGTGCATCGCAAGCTCTGAAAGCCCTTTTATGGGGTAGCTTTCTTCAGATTCTGATTGGCTATTAGATTTAAGATAATCAAACATGCCAAAAATACATATGATTAAGGAAATATAATCCACCCAGTCAAAAGACGAAGGACCAGAAAGAAAGTTAAGAGAAACTACCGAGCTGAAACATACTATCTGAAGTAAAGAAACATAGAAAATCATCAATATAATGCTCTTAAACTCCTTATTTATAACGACATTTTTAAATTTGTTTAAAAAATTAGAAAGTAACCCAAGTTTTAAAGCTTGATTAAGATAAAAGCTTTTTAGGATCCAGGCAGTTAAAAGTAAATTCCCAAGAATTTGTCGATTAGATAAATAAGCCACCTCATTAATTTGTTGAAGCGCTAGGGCCAACCAGACACTAAATAATATTGGAAGGAAGAAGAATCTTATAAAAAGCTTAGGGCTTTTTTTATTTACGCTAAAAAAAAGCAAAATAAAATGACTAAAGCTGTTAAATATAAAAATTATTAAGAAGAATTGAAAAAGAGACATATTATTACTTATTTGAATAACTTAATTTGCATTGCATTGGTCCATGATTCTCTCTATAGTTTACTATTTCGCAAACGGGGAGAGTAAAAAAAGAGTTGAAAATTATTACTTTTTTGCTAGTTTGCGTTAGGTAATTATAGAATTTTAAAAGTAAATTAGGAGATACGCTATGAAGCGTCTTTGTAAAATAGTTTTCCTTACAGCAGCATTAATCAATCCTGCTTTTATGTATACCGATCAAATCAAACCGCTATTAGATGTTGCCGGAGATAGACAGAAGGCTGAGAAGGCTTCTCAAGCTAAGATAGATCAAATGGATGAGCAAACTTCAGTAATTATTAGTGAATATAAGACTGTAAGTAAACAAATAGAAGGCCTAAGGGTTTATAACGCTCAAATGAGGTTTCAAATCCAACGCCAAGAAGATCGTCTTAAAGAAATAGATAAAACTTTAAAAGAAGCTCAGATTATGCAAAGGCAAGTACCACCCTTCACAAGAAGAATGCTTTCTGGCGTAGAAAAATCTATTGAATTAGACATGCCTTTCCATCTAGCTGAGAGGAAAGAAAGAATGGCGTTTGCTAAAGCAGCTTTAGACAATCCTACTGTGTCGCCTGCAGAAGGCTTAAGACAAGTTTTAGAGGCTTTTAATGTCGAAGCAGAATACGGAAGGAAAATAGATACTTATAAAGACAGCATCGTTATAGACGGAGAGTTAAAAGAAGGAAATATATTAAGAGTCGGAAGACTGGCAATGATTTTCCAGACAGCTGATGAAGAAGAAACACACGCATGGAATAATTCCACAAGGTCATGGGAGGAGCTAGATAATAGTTATAGAAATCCAACCAGAAAAGGTATAAGGATAGCTGCTAAGCTAGCGACCGTTGATTTAATGGAATTACCGCTACAACCTGCTACGGAGGTTAACTAAAATGAAAAATATCAAATTATTTATACTTCTATTGGCTTTGGGTTCTATCCCGACTTATTTAACAGCAGCAGATGAAGCCCCTGCTGAAGAAGAATCAAAAGCTGCTGCACCTTCAAACCCTCAAGAATTACTTGAAGTAGTTAGAAGAGGCCAATATGCGGATACTCAAGAACAAAGAGACAGGGAAGCCCGTTTCAGGAACGAAAAAAACAAGCAAGCAAAAATGCTTTCTGATGCAAAGGCCGAAAGAGCAAGGTTAGAGAAAGAAGCCGCTCGATTAGAACAAAAATTTGAAGCCAATGAAGCTCTTTTGGTAGTTGCTGAAGAGCAATTGAGAGAAAGACTAGGTTCTTTGAATGAAATCTTTGGTCACTTAGCTGGTAATACTACTGAAGCAAGAAACATAATGGAGCAATCCTTAACAGCTGCTCAATTCGGCAAGGATAGAGAAAACTTTATGACCAGACTAGGTTCAAAGATGAACGAAGGCATAAAATTGGCTTCTATAGAAGAACTTGAAACTCTTTGGTATGAATTACAAAGAGAGATCAATGCTTCTGGTGAAGTGGTTAAGTTTACTGCTGATGTTATAAGCACTGACGGAAATGTTGAAAGTAGAGAAGTTGTTAGAGTTGGTAACTTTAATGCGGTTTCTGACGGACAATACCTGAGTTATTCTCCTTCTAGAGGCATGTACTCTGAATTACCTTCACAACCGGCTGGAAGATATACATCAACTACTTCAGATATTTTGTCTGAAGGTTCTTTCCCAGTTCAATTCGCTGTTGACCCTACGGGGCCTCAAGGTGGATCGTTGTTGCTAAGTTTAATTTCTATGCCTAGTACTGCACAAAGAATGACCCTAGGAGGACCTGTGGGAACCATAATTATGGTAATAGGGGTACTTGCAACGCTCTTATTCTTTTGGAGGTTCTATGAATTGTGGGGTATGAGAGCAGGAGTTCGAGCGCAAGCAGGATCAGAAGCTTTATCTGATGATAATGCCTTAGGAAGAATCTTAAAGATTGCTGAAGAAGACAAGAATGCTGATACAGAGACCTTAGAACTTAAGATGGCAGAACAAATCTTAAAAGAGAGACCAACGATTGAAGGTCTTAATTGGGTTCTTAAGATAGTTTCAGTTGTAGCTCCTTTAATGGGTCTATTTGGAACCATTATTGGAATGATTGAGACTTTTACTATGATCACTTTATTTGGAACAGGAGACCCTAAAACAATGGCTAGTGGTATTTCAGTGGCTCTTGTAACGACATGGCTAGGATTGATGGTAGCCATACCGACTACGTTTATGTATGCCACAGTAAATAATTTTGCTAAGGGTATTTTAGGAACTATAGAAGAGTCTAGTACCGGAATGGCTGCTAAACGTTCTGAAGGAAAGGCTTAATAAGAAAAGAATATTTAAATTATGTTTTTTTTCTACGACGCTTCAGATGCTTTATTTGCATTTATGCAAAGAGGTGGAGACACACTCTATTTAATAGGATTGTTGGCATTTGTAATGTGGTTCCTAATCTTTGAAAGGATGTGGTTCTATTTTTTTACTCATGGTAACCATATAGCTGAAGCAGTTTCCCAGTGGGAAGGAAGGGCAGATAAGCTCTCCTGGAATTCTGTAGCAATAAGAGACATGCTAATTTCTGAGAACACTAATCGTATAGATCAGAACCTCGATTTAATTAAGATGTGTGTAGGAATAGCTCCTCTATTTGGTTTATTTGGAACAATCACAGGCATGATAGAAGTTTTCCACTTACTTGCTGTAACCGGTGGAGGAGATGCTAAAGCTATGGCTGGAGGTGTCTCAAGATCTACTATTCCAGCAATGGCCGGACTAGCAGTTGCCTTAACAGGAACCTTCGCTAATCAATATTTAGTTAATAGAGCTCAAAAAGAAAAAGACTTACTAGTAGACCATTTAGTAGCAGAATAATGAGGATAAATTATGAGAAGATCACCAATTAGTAGTGCAGTAGCGGAAGAAGAAGATATTAATTTAACGCCCATGTTGGACGTTGTCTTTATTCTTTTGATTTTCTTTATCGTAACTGCAAATTTTATTAAAGAGCCTGGACTAGAAGTTAACCGACCTGACGCTGAGACCTCAAATATTCAAGAAAATGCAGCAATCCTAATTGCTATAGGAGCTACTAATGACATATGGATTGATGGACGTAGAGTTGATGTAAGACAGGTTAAAGCAAATATAACTAAGCTTTTAGCGGATAACCCTCAAGGAACTGTAGTTATTCAGGCTGACGAAAAAGCGCAGGCTGATGCAATTATCCAAGTCATGGATCAATCAAGAGAAGCTGGAGTGTATGCTATCTCTTTAGCCTCTGAACCCAAGTTTTAGATATTTATGGGATTCTTAGCTGAACAGAACTTTAAAATGCTTGGATCCACCATGGGCGGATCTTTAATTTTAACAGTACTCATTTTCTTTGGAATGCAGATGTTAATAGATCCGGGTGACGTGTCTCTAGATACAGAATCTTTTAAAATAGCTGACGTTACAATGCCTGAAAGAGAATTAGAACTTCTTATGGACATGGAAAGGCCTCAGGAAGACGAGCCTCCCCCAGAAACCATGCCCCCAGAATTTGATATGACACCCCCTGCCGAAGTAGATAGTTCGGCCGCTAGACCAAATCTTGGCTTTAAAGGCAAAAAGGCAGGTGTTTTTGCGGACGGCTCATACGTGCCCATCTTCCAAGTACCTCCGGTGTACCCAAGAAGGGCCTTAGAAAGAGGTATAGAGGGCTGTGTGATGCTTAAGTTTACGGTTACAAAAGTTGGGTCGACAAGAGATCCTATGGTTGAATGGGCAGTACCCCCCGGAATTTTTGATAGAGCTGCTATGCGATCTGCTTTAAAGTATAAATATAAACCTCAAATTAGGGATGGAGAGGCAATAGAGGTCGCTAATGTTAGAACGGTTGTTATTTTTAAAATAGAAGATGCAAATAAATCAATGGATTATGTTCCTGAAGGATGCGATTAATAGTTATGAATAATATAAGTTTCCCGATAAAAGTTTTATTAATTTCAGCAGTTATAAGTTTGTTGCCTGTTGCTGTAGGTGTTTCGCCTTTAGATTACAAAGGAAGCTCTATAGAGGCAGCTGATGAAAAGAAAGAGAAGAAAAAAAGAAGAAGAACCAAACTTCCAAGCAAAAAAGCACAAAGAATTCTTCAAAGTCTTCAGCCCTTGCTCGAAGCTGAACAATGGAACGAGGCTTTACTTGCTTTAACGCCTATAGCAAACCCTGAATCTAAGTTTACAGGAACCGACAGATCAAAGATGTTCTATTATCAGGGGTATATCTACTTTTCTATGGAAGAATTCGATAGAGCAGTAGTTGCGTATAAGAATTTGATTGCTGAGCCCGATTCTAACGATCAAGAGAGATTAGGGGCACTTTATTCTTTATCCCAACTTGCTTATATAGATGAAGACTACGGAAAATCTATAGACTATTTATTACAGTGGTTTGATTTAGAGGAAATTCCAAGCTCTGATGCTTATGCACTTTTGTCGATGACTTACTATCAGTTAGAAGAGTTTGTTAATTCTCAGAAAAATATTGATATAGCCATAGAGATGCAAGAAGCTAGAGATATTCCTATCAAAGTAGCTGTTTTAGACGATGAAGGAAATGAAACTGGAGAAATGATAGAGACTGGCGAAACAGTAAAGGGTATAGCTAAGGAAAATCATTACTTACTTAAAATGGCTCTTTATAGCGAGCTAAAAAAAGATCTATATGTATTACCTATAGTTGAAAAATTAGCTCAAAATTATCCTAAGAAAAAATACTGGACACAGCTTTCAGCATTATATGGACAAGAAGACAGACAATTAGATCAAATGGGAGCTCTTGAAGCAGCCTATGACGATAGGTTGCTTGATAAACAAAGAGAATTTACTGCACTATCTCAACTTCTATTTATGTTTGAGAATCCAAGAAAGGCAGCGAAGGTTATAGAGGATGGGATAAATCAAGGCATTGTCAAAAAAGAAGAGAAAACTTTAAAGGCAGCAGCACAATATTGGCACGCCTCTAGAGAACTAGAAAGAGCTAAGCCTTACTATCAGAAAGCAGCCAATGCTTCAAAGGAGGGAGAACTATACATATTCCTGGGTCAGGTTCTTTTTAGCCTGGATGAGTTCTCGAAAGCTGAATCTGCTATAAGATCAGGAATCAAGAAAGGTAAATTGAAAGATGAAGCAGCAGCTCATATGTTGCTTGGCCAGATCAATTTTGAGAACCAGAAATGGGAAACTGCTATTGCATCTTTTAGAAAGTGTATTGACGTAGCCGAAAGACAATACGACGATAAAAAGAAGAAGCAAAAAGAGAAGAAAAAGAAAGTGCAAGACCAGGCCAGGAAATGGGTTACCTATACTGAAGGCGAAGAGGAAAGGGTAGAGGCCTTAATACTTAAGAAAAGAGCTTTAGGAATTTAATCTTTTAAATACTCTACAAACGAGTATTCAATTCCATTCTCCATAGAGTTAATTCTAGATTTTTCAATCCATTGTTGTTCTCTCCATTCTGGAAAGAAGGTATCGGCCCCTTCCACAGTAATATTTATTTCTGTAATAAGTAATTTGTTTGCTAATGGAAGAAATTCTTTATAAATACTTTCTCCTCCAATAACACTTATCTTACTAGAAGTTTTCTTTGCTTCTTTAATAGCACCTTCAACATCTAAAACCTCTATGACTCCCTCTCTATTAGCCGGAGATTTAGTCATTACTATGTTTTTCCTGTTAGGTAGAGGTTTGCCTATTGAATCAAAGGTTGATCTTCCCATGATCATTGCAGTATTTAGAGTATTCTTTTGAAAGTACTGCAGGTCTTCTTTTATGTGCCAAGGTATCTTTCCTTCTTTTCCTATAGCCAAATTTTTATCTACTGCTGCTATTAGAAATATCTCCATTACACGGCAATTGGTGCTGATATAAAGGGGTGAGGGTCGTATTCTGTCAATTCAAAATCATTTATATCAAATTCAAATAGGCTTCTTGTATTATTTTTAATCTTTAACTGGGGTAAGGGGTGAGGGTCTCTACTTAATTGCTCATTTACTTGCTCTAAATGGTTTAAATAAATATGTGTATCTCCAAAAGAGTGTACAAACTCTCCAGGTTCAAGACCGGTCACTTTAGCAATCATTAAGGTCAATAGGGCATAAGAAGCAATATTATAAGGAACACCAAGGAATACATCCGCGCTTCTTTGGTATAGCTGACAAGAAAGCCTGCCATTACTTACATAAAACTGAAAAAGGGTGTGGCAAGGAGGCAGCCCTGATTTAATCATTACCGGAATATCCTTAGGGTTCCACGCTGAAACTATCAACCTCCTAGAATCAGGATTGCTTTTGATGTCTTCTGTTACCTGTCTAAGTTGGTCTACTCCTTCAAAATCTCTCCACTGTTTGCCATACACAGGTCCTAGATCGCCGTATTTACGAGCAAACTCCTCGTCTATCACAATCTTTTCGACAAAAGTTTTCATCATCTCTTTCCATTCCTTGGAATGCATAGTGTATTTTTCTGCCTGACCAGTAACATTGAGCCAACTCTGAAATGGCCAATCATTCCAAATATTTACTCCGTTTAGGACTAGATATCTTATGTTCGTATCTCCCTTAATAAACCAGAGTAATTCATGAATAATAGAGTCTAAGTTGACTTTCTTGGTTGTCATTAGAGGGAAGCCATCATGCAAGTTAAATCTCATTTGATGACCAAAGATGCTGATAGTACCGGTTCCAGTTCTATCTTCTTTTTTTATTCCTGTTTCTTTTATTAGCTTAAGTAAATCAAGATATTGTTTCATTTTTAAAACTTTTATTAAGGTGTGAATAATAAATTAGAAAAATGCCTAAGGCCATCATTGGTAGGCAAAGAATCTGGCCTCTAGTTATGAAGTCAAATGCAACAAAACCGATGTGAGCGTCCGGGGTTCTAAAAAATTCAGTTATAAATCTTACCACTCCATAACCAATTAAAAAGTAACCTGATATGTTCATGGTAGGTTTGGGTTTTCTGGATACCCAGATGAGGAAAACAAATAAGATTACGCCTTCTGCAAAGGCTTGGTACAGTTGAGAAGGATGTCTTAAAAGTCCTAATGGGTCAGATGGGAATATTATTCCCCAGGTGGAATCTGTAGGCCTTCCTAAGAGCTCAGAGTTTAAGAAATTCCCAACTCTTACCAATCCAAGTCCTGGCGGTATGCAGGGAGCTATAATGTCCATTAACCAAAAAAACTTAATACCCCACCTTGTAGACAACACATAACAAGCAAGCAGTACGCCCATAAGGCCGCCGTGAAAAGACAGACCGCCTTGCCATATATAAAAAATAGAAAAAGGGTCAGAGAGCAACTGTTCTGTTCCATAGAAGAGCATGTATCCACACCTTCCTCCTATGATTGCACCCATTATTCCATAAAACATAAGGTCACTAATTTTTTCTGAGCTTAGATCTTTAGATCTTTTGGTAAGTAAATAATAAATTGTAAAAAAAGCAGCAATCCAAGTTAATGAATACCATCTTATGGCAAGAGGTCCTATTTGGAGGGCTATTGGATCTATTTCAGGTAAGATCATGAAGGTTTTCTTATCATATCTACCATGTCGTAAACTTCTTTAGGCGGTTGTTTAGTTAAAGATGAAATAGTTATAGCAAGAACAAAGTTAATCAACATACCAATGCTTCCTATACCTTCTGGAGATATAGACATTAACCAATATTCTTCAACATTAAGACTAGGGTTAATAAACTTAAAGTAAATAATATATGTCGCTGTAAATATTAAACCTCCTAGCATGCCAGCTATAGCTCCTTCTTTGTTGAGCCTTTTATAAAAGATCCCTAAAAACAAAGCAGGAAAGAAGGTGGCGGCTGCCAATCCAAAAGCAAAGGCTACCACTTGGGCTACAAAGGCAGGAGGATATATTCCAAAGACTCCTGCTATACCTATAGCTATAGCAGCAGAAATCCTAGCGTATTTTAATTCTAGCCTCTCGGTAATATGAGGCATGTAGGTTTTCTTTAATAAGTCATGGGAAATGGAAGATGAGATAACCAATAAAAGACCAGCAGCTGTAGAGAGTGCTGCAGCAAGACCACCTGCGGCTACTAAAGCGATAACCCATCCAGGTAATTGAGCTATTTCGGGGTTAGCTAAAACAATAATATCTCTATCTATGTAAACTTCATTTGAGTTGTCTTGGTTAGGATTGTTTTCTAGTAATCTTTCACCATGTTTGCCTCTATTTTCTGAATATTTAGGTTTTGTTCCTTCTAAAGCATTTCCTGAAGAATACCTTATTGCCCCATCATCATTCTTGTCTTGCCAGGCAATTAATCCAATCTCTTCCCAGTTCTTAAACCACTTCGGAGCAGTTGAGTAGCTCTGGTCTTGTATTGAGTCTATCAGGTTCATTCTTGCAAAAGCAGACACAGCTGGAGCGGTTGTGTATAAGAGAGCAATAAATATAAGGGCATAACCTGCAGATTTTCTGGCATCCCCTACGCTCGGGACTGTAAAGAATCTTACAATTACATGCGGCAGGCCGGCTGTTCCAAACATTAAAGCGGCTGTTATGCAAAATATGTCTATATTGCTTTTGACATTTTTAGTATATTCAGTGAAACCTAATTCAAGTGTTACTTGATCCAGCTTATCTAATAGAAAGGTAGAGCTATCGACCAAGGTGCTTCCGAATCCTATTTGGGGAATAGCATTTCCAGTCATAAGGATTGATATAAATATTGCCGGAACGAGGTAAGCAAAGATAAGGACACAATATTGCGCTACTTGTGTGTAGGTAATTCCTTTCATGCCACCTAAAACAGCGTAGAAAAAAACTATCGCCATCCCAACAATAACTCCAGTTTCAATATCAACTTCTAAGAATCTAGAGAAAACTATTCCTACTCCTCGCATTTGCCCTGCGATATAAGTGAAAGAAATAAAAATTAAACAAAGCACTGCCACCTTTCTAGCAAACGATGAGTAATACCTTTCTCCTATAAAGTCAGGAACGGTAAACTTGCCGAATTTCCTTAAATAGGGCGCTAAAAGTAATGCCAGTAATACGTATCCTCCAGTCCATCCCATAAGATATACGGACCCATCTTTCCCTAAAAAAGCAATTAAACCTGCCATTGATAAAAATGAAGCCGCCGACATCCAGTCGGCCGCAGTAGCCATCCCGTTGGCCACCGGATGAACACCTTTTCCTGCTACATAAAAATCATTGGTTGATTGAGCCTTAGACCAGATTGCTATACCAATATATAAGGCAAAAGAAAGACCTACGAAAAGATATGTTAATAGCTGGACACTCATTGATCTGAATCTTCTTCTTGAGATATTTTTTTATCTAATTTCTGCATTAAATACACATAAACAAATATTAGTATTACAAAAATATAAATACTTCCTTGTTGAGCAAACCAGAAACCTAGTTTAAAACCTCCTATCTTTATCTGATCGAGAAAATCAGAAAATAAAATTCCGAATCCGAAGGACACTAAAAACCAAATGATTAAAAGTACGGATACTATTTTTAAATTAGAATTCCAATATTCTTTATTTCTTTTATCCATTTATCTCATTAAAAGATTTAAGGCCATTATCATAACCAAAAATGCAAAAGCTATTCTTAGTTTTTTTTGCTTCATCCTGTGCGCGATATTCACTCCAAATTTTGCTGTAAGAGAACTCATTACTCCGACAATAATAGTAGCAGGAAGGTAAACATAGCCAATTGAATAATCAGGTAAATTGTTCTCATTCAAACCCACTATCATGTAAGAAATAGAACCAGAAATAGCAATTGGAATGCCGCAAGCTGCAGAGGTCCCTATGGCATTCATCATTTTCAGTCCTCTGTGATAAAAATAGGGGACTGAAAATATCCCTCCACCAATACCAAAGACTCCTGAAAGCCAGCCAATTCCACCACCAGCAATAAATGGACCTATTAAATTTGTTTGAGGATTTTGAGGCGGAGGAGGAAATTCAAAGATTAGTTGAACTGAAGCTACCACCAGAAATAATGCCACCAATCCTTGCAAAGTATCACTTTCTATAAACCCCGCAGTGATTCCACCTAACGCTGATCCTATAATAATACTAGGGGCAACGACTCTTATTAATTTCCAGTCAACGGCATCTTTTATATTATGAGAAAACGTTGAAGAAATAGAGCTAAAAATGATAACTCCTAACGAACTGCCCAACACCATGTGTGCTAAAATGCCTTCTTCAAAGCCTAGGTACGAAAAAATAAAGAAGAAAGTTGGAATTATAATAATTCCGCCACCAATACCAAATAATCCAGCTAAAACACCAGAGAATGTGCCGAGCAAAAAGTATAAGAAGATTTCCAAAAACTTATTTTATCATTAACCAAGCTATCCATTAGAAGTTTATGTGCTTAATAGCTTTATCAGTAAAAAAGGAATTGGATTGGAAAGGGAAAGAGGCTCACTTCTTTACTCTAGTGGCCAATAGAGATGAATATCATGAAAGGCCAACCACTCACCTTCATTGGTGGAAAGGCGATGAAATCTTGGCTGGTAGGGATGATCTTGCCGGAGGGACTTGGTTAGGATTTAGCAAATCTGGAAGGTTTGCAGCTTTAACTAACTTTAAAGAAAATACTTCAAAGAATTTTAAGCTCTCTAGAGGCTTATTAGTAACAGATTTTTTAGAATCTAATCAGTCTGCTAAATTATATTTAGAGGATTTAAATGGACAAGATTACGCAGGTTTTAATCTGATAGTTGGAGATAAGAATGGGTTATTTTATTACTGCAATAGGTCTGAAGGTATATATCTTATTCCTGAGGGCACTCATGCTTTAGGAAATTTAACCCTGAACAATAACACTGCCAAAATTGACTCAGTTAAAATAGATCTTGAAGAACTTTCTCTTTCTGAATTCAGAACTCAATTTGCTTTAGACATGATGAAAAAAGAATATGGGAAATTACATGAGAAGTCTAAAGAGGAATTGAAGCCAAAAGAAGGGATAGAGATACCTTATAGGTTTATTAGGTCCACTATTTATGGAACAAGATGCACGAGCGTTTGTAGAACATTACCTAATGGCGATATCAAATTTTGCGAACAATCTTATTCAGAAGAGGGGGTTGAAGGCAAAAGGAAAGAATTTACTTTTAATATTAAGCCTTTCGATGTCTAACAAAGTCATTGTAATGAGGTAAAAAACTAGTAAGAACCTTTCTGTAAGTATTTTTCTTAAATTCTACTCCATCATTAACTGGGAACCAGTAACTTGCCCAAGTCCAATCAGTAAATTCAACAGGCGATGAGGCATTAAGATTAATTTTACTATCCTCGCAGAGAATCTCTGCTAAAAACCACTTTTGTGTTTGACCAATAAATTTACTATTTTTAAATCTAAAATATTTAGGAATTCTATGTTCGGGAACTTTATAATCAAACCAGTCCTCGCTTTCTTTTAAGATCCTAAGATCTTCTTTTTTTAGCCCAACCTCTTCTTGCGTCTCTCTATAAATTGCTTCTACAGTACTCTCTCCATTATCTAGACCTCCTTGAGGGAATTGCCATCCATATCCATCTTTTCTTCTGCACCATAGGACTTTCCCCATCCTATTAACAATAATAATGGCAACATTAGGTCTGTAATTTTCTTTATTTTCCACTTTAATTAATTATAGATAGATTTCTTCTAAACTATAATAGACCTATATTTATTTCTAAGTTATGAAATTAGTTTTATTTGATCTAGATGACACTCTTTTGGCAGGAGACACTGAAGGCGAGTGGGTGAAATTCATGATAGATAACGGAATAGTTAAGGACGAATCTTTCTTAGAAAAGATGGCTATTTTTACAGGCAATTATAGAAATGGAAGGCTAGATATTTTTGAGTACTCTAACTTTTTATTAGGTCCTTTATGTGGAATAAATGAGGTGGATTTTAAGGAAAAGGTGGAGAAATTCGCCAAAACAGTTGTCGAAAAACTGTCTGATGTCACCACACACAATTTACTCAATAGGCATTCTTCTGATGAATGCGTAATAACTTCAGGCACTTTATCCTTTTTAGTAAAAGAGATTTCTAAAGAACTGGGTGTGGAGCATTGTTTTGGCACAGATGCAGAAATTATCAGCGGATCTTATACAGGAAAAGTTTTTGGACACCCTAATTTTTCTGAAGAGAAGGTTAAGAGAATTAAACGCTGGATAGGAGGTAGATCTTTTGAAGATATATACGCTTATTCTGACTCTATACACGACTTGGCTTTGTTAGAATTTTCTAATTTTCCAATAGCAGTAAATCCTGATATGCAATTACTGGAAATAGCTAAACAAAGAGATTGGAATATAGACACATCTAGACTATCAGGTAAGTTTTAACCTTCAAAGAGTTGAGATATACCTAAAATTTTTCTCTCCAAAAAAACTATCTAGTAATAATCTTTGATTTTATCCACTAAAATTGTGGATAAGTTTGTTAACTGATTGCCAGATGTTAGGTAAAAGAAGGGGAGCTCAAAATTGGTTAAAATTTGAACAATTTCTTTTTTATCTGTTAACGAATACTTGACGATGATAATATCGTCTCGGTTTTAAAAAACTATGATTTAAAATGGAATATTTGTCACTATTCGAAGAGCTAAAGGTTAGAAAAATGAGTCTTGATCTGACTCGAGGTAAGCCTGCTGCAGATCAATTAGATCTTTCTTCCTCGCTAGATTCAATAAAGATTGATATATACGATTTTGATGAAGTAGATATAAGAAATTATGGTCTAGTAAAAGGCTTATCTGAATGTAGAGATTTAGGTTCTAACATATTGGGTTGTGACAAAGAGTATATATGGGCTGGAGGAAATAGCAGTCTTACTCTAATGTCCCAATACCTTTCTTATTTATGTATTCAGGGGGTTGGGGATGGGCCTTGGTCTTCCGAAGAGAGAGTTTCTATTCTTTGTCCAGTTCCTGGATACGATAGACACTTTGTTTTGAGTGAAAATTTAGGATTAAACATGATTCCTGTTCCGTTAGATGGTTATGGACCTGATCTAAACGTAATTAGGTCTTATGTTGAATCAGATGATTCTATTAGAGGTATTTGGTGTGTTCCAAAGCATTCTAATCCCTCAGGTGAGACTTACAGCAGAGCCACAATTGAAGGATTGATAGATATATTTAGTAATACCAGGAAAAATAGCAGGATTTTCTGGGACAACGCTTATGCCATTCATGATTTTGAAGATTCCGAGCCTTTAGAAGACATTTTTTCTATTGCAAAAGATAAAGAAAATGAAGATTTAATTGTTGGTTTTGGTTCTACATCTAAAATAACCTACGCTGGAGCAGGAATTGGTTTTATGGCTTTATCAAAATCTAATCAGGAATCATTTTTACCTTTTTATTCAGCTTTAATCATAGGCCCTGACAAAATAAATCAGATTAGGCATGTTAAGTTTTTCCAAGAAAATGACTTAATGAACCACATGAGTATGCACGCAGACTTAATTCGGCCTAAGTTTGAACTAGTCCAGAAATGGCTTCATGGACAAGATTATGGTTCTTGGACAAAACCTACCGGAGGGTACTTTGTCTTATTAAAGACAGATCCAGGTCTTGCAAAAAGAATAATATCTTTAGCTTCTGAATTAGGACTTAAGTTAACCCCTGCTGGATCTACTCATCCTTATAGTGTAGATCCTGAAGATCAATATATTAGGATCGCGCCAACAGCGTGCTCAATCGAAGAGTTAGATTCGGCAATGGAGATATTAGTTTGCTGCCTTGGTTTAGCTTATCAAGAAAACGAAAGGAATTAATTTTTACTATTTTCTAGTATTTCGTAAGAATCTCCATCAAATCCACCAAAAAAAACAGGCACATCAGGATGTTCTACGGGTATATTACTGTTATCAACTAATAAATTTTGTTGAGAAACATAGGCTGAATAAAAGACTTGATCATTTTCTGCAAATACATGGTAGAAGGGTTGGTCTTTTTTGGGTCTTATAGCTGCAGGAATAGATTTATACCATTCTTCGGTGTTATTAAATTCAGGATCAACATCGTAAATAACTCCTCTAAAATCAAGGTATTTATGCTTAACCACCTGACCTAAGGAGTAAGCTGTTTCTACTGTCTTTTTCATATAATTAAGTCGTTTAGATTTTTAGATTGATTAAGAATATCATCAGAACTTATTTTAACTTTATTTTCAACTAACTTTCTACAAATTAAGAACTCTTTTGGGTTGTTGACAGCATCAACCGCTATAAGTTCTTCTCCTTTTAAGTAAAAAAGCATAAATTTAGACTCTTCCTGATTGCCTCTTATCAGAACTTCGTCATGATCTCCAGATAAACCTACTATTTGTAGTTTATGGTCGTATTGATCAGACCAAAACCAAGGTATTTGATTATAAGCAGTCCTGTTTCCCATAACGGATGTAGCTACAGTTTTAGATTGCTCCATGGCGTTATGAACAGATTCTAGTCTCAGCCTACGATTAAGTTTTTCATTTGGGTGGTTGGTGCAATCTCCACAAGCAAATATTTTTGAATCTTCAGTTTGTCCATATTCGTTTACGGAAATGCCATTGTCACAATTCAATTCAGACTCTTCAGCTAATTCGATATTAGGAATAACTCCTGCACCTATCACTAATATATCTGCTTGAATAGATGAACCACCAGAACAAATAACTTGCTCAACTGCCTTGTCTCCATCAACTTTTTCTAAGCTCTCATTAAGAATAAAATCCACTCCATTCTTTGAATGAAGTTCTTGATAATAGTCAGAAATAATAGGGTCCACAGTTCTATTCATTACCCTATCTGCCATCTCTATGACTGTAATTTTGGTATCAAATTCTGTAGCTACTGCCGCAACTTCTAGTCCTATGTAACCTGCTCCAACTATTACTAGGTTTTTGCTCTTTAGCAATCCATCTTTAAGTGATTCAGCATCGTCAATTCCTCTTAAGTAATTTATTCCTTCAAGATCTGATCCAGGAAATTTTAGTTTTCTTACTCTACTGCCTGTAGCTAATACCAGTTTGTCGTAACTAATAGATTTATCATCAGATAAATGAACAAGGCACTTATCTCGATCTATATTTTTGGCTGTAACACCTAACTTGAGTTGTATAGAATTTTCCTGAAAGAATTCAATTTTTTTTAAATATAATCTATCACTTCCAGTTGAGCCACTTAGGAATCCTTTTGACAGTGGAGGGCGTTGATAGGGGAGGTGGTTTTCTTCTCCTACTAAAGTTATAGAGCCTGAATAGCCCTCTTTTCTTAAAGAGGCAATACACTGAATTGCTGCTTGTCCTCCACCAACTACTACTAATTCTTCCATAAACTAAAAAGTTCTCGATTAATTGATCAATTATGAATAAAGTCTACAACTAATTTATCAATTATGGAGAAATAAAATGATAGGAATAGTGGCTACTTTAAAAATAAAAGAAGGCTCAGGAAGTGAATTTGAAGCTGTAGCAAGTCAACTTGTTGAAAAGGTAAACGCCAATGAAGATGGTGTTGTTTACTATGATTTATTTAAACAAGACGAAACGACTTATGTTTTCTTAGAAAAATATAAAGATCAAGAAGCACAAGATGCGCACGGGAAAACAGATTACTTTAGAGAATTAGGCGCACAAATGGGACCGTTTATGGCAGGTGCTCCTGAGATCAAAGTTCTTCAGGCCGTATAGTTTTAGCCAAGGTGAGGTTTAGATAGATATTCTCTAGACCTCATTTCTACTAACCTGCTTAGAGTTCTCTTGTAGGGTTCAATTAATTTCTTACCCTTATATAAATCTTCTAGTGCTACCTCTGAAGACAAAATCAGGTTTACTTTTCGTTCATAGCATTCGTCTATAAGAGCAATGAACCGTCTAGCTGCATCTTCATTGTCAGTTGTAAAGATAGGTAAATCAGATACAAAGACGGTGTGAAATTCTGCGCATATCTCAATGTAATCTTTAGCACTTCTAGGCCCTTCGCATAATTCTTTAAAATTGAACCAAACTGAGCCTTTCGCTTTCTTTAGAGTCTTTATCTTTCTTCCTAGAATTTCCACTTCTCCATTTTCTTTGTAATCGTTTCCTGTTAAATCCGAGAAGCTCTTAGAAAGCCTTTCTTTATTTACATCATCTTTTGAAATTATAAATATTTCTAATTGCTCTAGAGTTCTTAGTCTGTAATCTTGAAGCGAATCTAACTCATAAATTTCACAATTTTCTTTTAAGGATTCAATAGCCGGGAAAAACCTATCTCTATGCAGTCCATTCTCATATAAATCATTTGGGTGAGTATTGGATGTGGCTATAAGGGTTACTTCGTTTTCAAATAGTTTAGTAATAAACCTTCCTAATAACATGGCATCACCGATATCTTCTACATAGAATTCATCAAAACACAGGATGTCGGTAGATTTAGATATTTCTTTAGCGGCAACTTGTAAGGGGTCTTCCTGACCCGATAATTTTTCTAAGTCTTCATGTAACCCTTTCATAAATCTATGGAAATGCAGTCTTTTTTTCTTTTTGGTATCTAAATTTTCAAAGAAAATATCCATTATTTGAGTTTTTCCCCTGCCTACATCACCTCTTATGTACAGGCCTTTAGTGGTTTTATTCGAAAACCAACTCCTAGAGTTTGAAGTAATGCCTTTCGTCATATCATCAAGTTTTTTCAATAAATCTAATTGTTTATCGTCAAAACTCAGATGACCAGAATCGACCATCTCCATATACACTTCAGAAGGGTTCAAAGGCTTTTATGCAAAATCAGGATTATGAGTAAAAGTATGTATATCTTCATCTACAGGAGACCATGGGCTAGCAGAAGAGCTAAAGAAATTAGAATCTGCAGACACCCATAAAGAATCATCTAAGCTCCCTGCTTTGATAAACTTTATACCGGGGTTCTCTTCCACAAAAGAGATCAGTGGTGAACCGCAATTTTCGCAGAAGCCTCTGGATATATGAGAACCCGCACTGCCGGTTACACTGTAATTTTTTATGTCTCCTTGGATTTCAATTGATTCTGCAGGAATAAGCAGAATTGTAGCTTTACCACTTCCTGTACTTTTTTGGCAGTCTTTACAGTGGCAGTGATGGGCACTTACTACATCGGATTGATTAAATTCGTAACTAACTGCTCCGCACAGACATCCGCCTTTTTGAGTTGTTTCACTCATATTTTTCTCCTTCTATTTACTCGGTTTTTTCATTATCAAGACCGATGTTTTCTCAAGATAGTTCATGTAATCTGGGTCCGATCCCCATTTCTTAATAGCTCTATTTTCTAAAAGATTTACTCCGCTAATCTTAGTTAATAAAACGTAAACAAATATAGGAGATATAAGGGTACACAATTGCCAGCCACTTAAGACAGGATAAGCAATTAAAGTTACTCCAACCCATAGCATTATTTCACCAAAATAATTTGGGTGGCGTGACCACGCCCACAAACCATTGGTAATAAATTCTTTTTCCTTTGAGGTATCTTTTTTGAAATCTCTTTTTTGTTTATCGGCAATAATTTCTATCGAAAAACCTGTTATCCATAATAATGTACCAATCAAGGCGGGCCACCCTAAAGCTACCGTCGTGTTTGATGTTATGGCCGCTAATCCAGCTGCCATAGTAATAAAGACCCAGCAACCTCCTATAGTCCAAGTCATCAAATACCATACAAATTGAGTTTTCATAATGGTGAACCTTTTGTCTTTGCCATCTTTCTTTACTCTTAAGTAAAGAAAGGATCCAAGTCTAACTGCCCATACCATTATTAAGATGCCAATTAAAATATCACGAGGATCTGAAGATGGGTTTAAGTAGAACCCTAGCGATATTGCTGTTAAGTAAGAAATTGAACCCGTCAGGTCAAAATAGTGTTCTGTCTGACTGATGAAAGAAGGTATGAAGATAATCCAATGCAGTGCATAGCTCACGCAAGCACAAAGAGCGAAAAGGGAAAATCCATTAATCTCTGTAGAGCCTTGGCTTCCAGCCAAACCAATTAGATAACCAATCAAAATTGAAGCTAGTATCGCTGGAATAGTAATTGTTTTTTTCATCGTTTCCTTATTTCTAATTTAAATGTTCATTAGAAGAAACAATATTACAGTTTTCAAGTTATTTCTTTATAAGTTTATGCAAATAGAATGAAATTAAGTTAATCTTACAAACAATTCAAAACATGGAGTTAAGTATGACAACATTAATAATTTTAACCGCGACACTTTATTTGGTAGGAATATTCACGCAGGTATTACTGAATCAAAATAACTTAAACTTTTTACTTGGAAACAGAGAAGGTAAGGTTGAAGAAAGCGCTATGGTAGGAAGAACCAGAAGAGCAAATAACAACTTATTAGAGAGCCTTCCGGTCTTCTTCGTATTAGCAGTCCTGTCTCTCATGTTAGAAGTAGATAACTATAATTTAGCCATGTATTGGCTAGGATTAAGGTTTCTTTACTTCTTAACTTATGTGTTTGGACTTGCTTACGTCAGAACATTGCTTTGGTTTGGAGCTCTGGTTTGTCTAATCATGATGGGTGTAGCTCTAATATAATTCGCTAGTTAATCAATGAGCTATTTTCTTTCTAAAGAAGAAAGTAATTTCTATGAAGATGAAGGCTACTTAGTAAGGGAAAATCAATTTTCAATTAACGAAGTAAATGCCTTAAGGCATGCCTTGGAAAGGGCAGTTAATAAAGCACAAGAAAAGTCCTCAGGTGGGAAGGCTTATTATTTGGATAAAAAGAAATTTGTAGATGTAGACTACATGACTCTTCAGTACGAGCCACAATCCGAAGACAATATACTGAAAGTTATTGAACCAGCTCATTTTTTGGATAAGGAACTTTATTCTCTTACTCAAGATACGAGAATAACTGATCCAGTAAGATCTATCCTTGAAGAAGATGAAATTTCTCTTTGGACAGATAAATTGAATCTAAAGCGACCAGGAAGGGGATCAGGATTTGGCTGGCATCAGGACTCTCCTTACTGGGTTCATGACAGCAATAACGTAGATTTACTTCCTAATGTTTACTTATCTTTAGATAACGCTGATGAGAATAATGGTTGTTTTAGGGTTATAAGGGCGAGCCACAAAGAAGGGTGTTTGCCTGGCACTTCAAATGGCACTCAACTGGGAGGTTTTTATACAGACCCAAATTATTTCAATGAAGCAGATGCAGTTGATTTTAATATAAAGGCTGGTTCTTTAGTTTTTTTTAATCAACACATTGTTCATGGTTCAGGGCCTAACCTATCGGACCAACAAAGAAGGGCTTATATCATAACTTATCAACCGAAAGACCAGCCAATGCTTAAATCAGGAATGGTAAATAATATCAATTAATCTTTTTGTCTCCATGCCCCAAGCTTTATTGAGAAGAAGATCATCAAGCCGAAGACTGCCATAGCTAAAGCAGAGGAAAGAAATACACCCTCAATACCAAAAGAGAGCCAATAAACGGAGAGGCCTCCCCCGATGCTTGCAATAGCAAACCTAGCTACGGTAGCAATTATTGGCCATTTCATTGCATTGGCTCCTTGTGAAGCAAAATACAAAGAAAGACCAATTCCTTGAAAAATATAAAAAGGTCCAACTATTTGAATATATTCTTTTGTTACTAGGTAAGCCTTTGGATCATCAGTAAAGAAGCCTATCCAAAGATCGGGAAACAATGCAAGGATAACTCCTATAAATGCAGAAATAATTCCTGCAGATAAGCCTCCAGATATACCCACTTTTTCTGCCCTTTCAATATTTTTTGCACCTATATTTGCACCAACGATCGCTGTCATAGCGGTGCCAACTCCAAATATTAGTGGAATCATTAAAAATTCTACTCTTGAGCCTATGCCGTATCCAGCAAGTGCCTCGGTACCGAATTGGCCAACCAATCCCGTTAAAACTAGAATCGTCCCGACAGTAAAAAGAGGTGAAAGTGAACCTGGAATCGCCACTTCAAAGATATTATTAAATAAATCTTTAGATAATATGAATTGATGTAATTGAAGCCTGGCAATTACTGATTTACTCAAAATCTTTAAGAGAATTACTGACACCATCAAAGAAGCACTAATAAGAGTGGCTACGGCTGCTCCGGGAACGCCTAACTTAGGAAAACCATACCAACCAAGAATGAAGCACCCGGAAAGGAAAACTTGTATAAAAGACGCAATAATCATAAGGGTAGCGGGGAACTTCATGTCACCCATCCCTCTTAAGACAGCACTCAAGGTTCCAGAAAGCCATAGCAGGACTCCGCCATAAAAGAGAATTGTGCAATAAGCGAGAGACTCGCTTAGGATCTCATTCTTACCTCCAAGTAACATCAATAGACTTTCTCCAAACAAGACGAACAAAGATAAAAATATTAAAGCTCCACCAACAGAAATAATTATTGCATGCCAAATTAGCTTCTCTGCTTTATCTATATCATTAGCCCCTAGGCTCCTTGAGATAGCAGAGGTTATTGCACCTCCTAAGGCTCCGCCAGACATAGTTTGAGTAATCATTAAGAGGGGGAAGGCCAAAGCCACCGCAGCGAGTGATGAAGTTCCTAATTTACTGATAAACCAAACCTCAGTTAGCACAACGATGGATTGAATGAAAAAGGCAATAGTATTTGGAGCGGACATTCTTACCAGTAATGGCATTACTGGGTCATTAAGAAACTCTTGGGTTCTTTTATCCAAAAAAATTTTCCTTAATTTTTTATTATCTTTTTTTTGTAGATTCTTTTACTAAGTTTTCTGGACTTGCCAGAGCAGAATATTTGTCTTGAGTGTTACTAAATATCTTTTCGGGAGTTACGGATTCTAATTTCCCATCTTGTTTTTCGGGGTCAGTGTAGAAACCCATTACATACCCTCCTTTAGAATAACCTATAAGAGACCTTAATTCAGGAGATAACTCTTTGGCTATCTCTGGAGGGCAGGATAAATATTGATTTTCTTGTTGCCTGATCCAACCTGGAGCGTAATGTATAAAGATTCCTGATCTTATATCATCAGAAGTGTTATCTCCGCCACCATGCAGTACTGATCCTGTGTAAATTAACACTGATCCTTTCTTCATCTCTGCATAAGCTATTTCATCTTCTAGAGGCTGTCTTTTGGCATCCCATTTATGAGATCCAGGAACAAGCTGAGTAGCTCCATTCTCATAAGTAAAGTCGCTTGCAGCCCAAACAACAGCAAATTGAGTCTCAATCTTTCTAGAAATATAGCCTCCCCAAAGCCCCCTATCTCTATGAAGGATTTGTTTGGTTTCACCAGGACCAATACTGATTAAAGAAGTGAAATGCAATTGATAATTATCGCAATGAGGTTTCAAGAATTCAGAAGCAAGTGAATTTATTTTTTCATGCATGGCAAGATCACGGCATCCATGAGATCTGGCTATTAATGCACCAACTCTACTTGTTTTAAATCCTGTAAAATCATCGGCCCCTTTAAGGTTTCCTTTTATAAAGGGATCTAACTCTTCTAATATTTTATCTATTTTAGTTCCAGGAATTACATCATCAACAATAACTGCTGCATCTTCTTCAATGATTCTAAGAGCCTCTTCATCCGAAGTATCAATAGATATATGTTTAACTTCCGCCATTTTTATTAGTAAAGCTCTATTAAAACTCTAGTATGGCAGTTAAAGAAGTACTTCGTCACCTTTTTTTGTACACACATCAAATTCGTTATTTTTTAATTCATCATCTTGTTTTGTTGATAAGAAGTATTTAATTAATTCTTTTATTTCGTTGGGTTTAGTTTTTTATCCAGCCACGGATTAATCAGTACACCAAAACCATCTTCCTCAATAAACCAAGTTTTATAATCGTCTGCTTTTACAACTCTCATGGAGTTTTAAGATTTACGTTCTTTAGAGAATTTATTCGTAGCTTCTATTAATAGGTGTGTGATTTCCTTTTCAAATGCAGAGTGACCTGAAAAAGGAGCAATCTTTAAATCAGCCTCGGGCCACCTTGAATGTAATTCGTAGGCTGTTGTGGGTGGGCAAACTACGTCATACCTACCCTGGACAATTACGGTTGGGATATCTCTAATTATGCCTATATTATCTAGAAGTTGGTTCTCATGCTCCAAGAAGCCTTTATTAACAAAGTAATGATTTTCAATTAGGGCAAAGGCTAGAGCGAATTCACTGTTCACTGAATCTTTCACAGCCTCTGGGTTATGATTAATAAAGCTAGTGGAAGCTTCCCATTTAGACCATGCCTTAGCAGCAGATAATTTTTTTTCTTCGTCTTTTCCATTAAATATATGCCTATATGCCTCAATGAGATCGTGTCTCTTATCTTCAGGAATTTCTTTTATAAAACCTTGCCAAGCTTCAGGGTATATTTCACTTGCTCCATATTGGTAAAACCATTGAAGTTCTTTTTGCCTTAGCATGAAGATTCCTCTGAGAACGAGTTCCGTAACTCTGTCTGGGTGACTCTGGGCATAAGCAAGAGCGAGTGTACTACCCCAAGAACCTCCAAATACAAGCCATTTCTTAATATCCAATTCTTTTCTAATTGATTCCACATCTTCAACAAGATGCCAAGTAGTATTATCTTCTAAACAAGTATGAGGTATGCTTTTACCACAGCCCCTTTGATCAAAAAGGATGATCCTGTATCTTTTTGGATCAAAAAATCTCCTTGATAGTTTTCCTGCTCCTCCTCCAGGCCCACCGTGAAGGAAAATGGCTGGTTTACCCTTAGGGTTGCCACATTGCTCATAGTAAATGCTATGCATTCCTTTTTCTAAATAGCCACTATCAAAAGGTTCAATTTGAGGAAATAGTTTTTTCGTTTTATTTAAAAATTTCATAATGTAATTTTGATATAAAAAGTTATTAACCTATAAAGCCCTTTACATACATTTATTATTCTATTTTAATACAAGAGTCGGGATTTGGTCCTATTGCAACGACTTTTAAAGAAAAGCTAAAACGGAAACAGGAATTCCGGGGTTTAACTAAAGCTAAGAAGGTCATCTTAATGATGATCTATTCTTAAAAGAGGATAAAGAAAAATGAAAAGAACATTAATAGAAAGATTGGATCAAGGCCCTGTAATTTGTGCTGAAGGTTTCTTGTTCGAAGTTGAAAAAAGAGGTTATTTGGCATCTGGAGAATTTGTCCCAATGGTTTCTTTAGAACATCCTGAAGCTCTTGAAAATTTACATAAAGATTTTCAACATGCTGGTTCAGATATTGTTGAGGCTTTTACTTACAACGGTCACAGAGAAAAAATGCGTGTAATCGGGAAAGAGGAACTCCTAGAGCCACTTAATAGAGCAGCCCTTAAGATAGCAAAGAAAGTTGCTGACAATCCTGTGGATGGAGGAGAGCCAAATTTAATGGCAGGAAATATTTCGAATTCAAATATATGGAAAGAGGGTGACAATGAATCAAAAATAGAAGTCCATAGAATGTTTAGTGAGATGGTTGAGTGGGCGGTCGACGAAGGAGCAGACATATTAATTGGCGAAACCTTTTATTACGCTGAAGAAGCATATACAGCTTTAGATATTATTCAAAAGGCTGGATTACCATCGGTAATCACAATTGCTCCTATGGGTGTAAATTCAATGATGGATGGAGTTTCTGTTTTAGATACGATGAAAGAATTAGAACAAAGAGGAGCTGATGTGGTCGGCATGAATTGTTTTAGAGGTCCTGAAACCATGATGCCTTATCTTAGAGAAGCAAGAAAAATTCTTAAATGTCATATGGCTGCTCTTCCAATACCGTATAGGACTTCAGAAGAAAACCCAACCTTCTTTAATTTACCTGACGATAGTTCTTGTACTTGTCCCGCTCCACATGGAAGAACTTTTCCTACAGCTTTAGACCCGCTTTATTGTAATAGATATGAGATCCAAGAATTTGGAAAAGAGGCTTCTAAATTAGGGATAAACTATCTAGGAGTTTGTTGTGGTGCAACACCTATGCATATAAGAGAAGTTGCTGAAGCAGCAGGTTTAACAGTCCCAGCAAGTAAATATAGAGAAAAAATGGAAAATCATTTTATGTACGGTTCTAATGAAAGAACGGCAGAACATATGCAGGATTTTGGAGACAAAGCTTAGAAGGGGAAACTAACCACCGACACAAGGATTTTCAGTCATCTTGCAGAAAGAAGTGTTTTGGATTTATCGAGAATCCTAATCCGCCATAAGCTCTATAGCCAATTAGTTCAGCAAGATCCTTAGGAAGTTTTTTTACGTCTTCTGAAGGTACGTCTAGATATTGATTTTCTTCCTGACGCAACCAACCTAGAGAGTAACTAAGAATGACTCCATATCTCCAGTCATTAGAAACATTAGCTCCTGCACCGTGCAGAGTTCCTCCCAACCAATACAAGACTGACCCTGCAGGCATTTCTGCCGGTAGTATCTCTTCATCTTTCGGCTTTCTATCTTTCTCCCATGTGTGACTACCTGGTACAAGCAAGGTAGCTCCGTTGTCGGCACGAAAGTCAGTTATTGCCCACATACTTGCAACAATTAGATTCGGTCGCGGAACATCAAAAAATGGGAATGGGTCTTCCTCTCTATGCAATATTTGTTTTCGGGAACCAGGACCAACTTCCACAGCGGCACTTACATGGAGTTGATAACCGCAGTTTGAGTTAGGTAATAAAAAATGGTCACAAATGTCCGTAGACATTTTATCGATTGCTAGTTTTCCAGTAGTTTCAGATAAAGCGACCAAGGCGCTCATTCGTTTAGTATTTCCTGGATAGAAGGCCTCAGGATCATCAACTTCTGCAGGGGACGTTTCCATCGCTGGTTCTAGCTCTGTTTTAACTTTCTCTCTCGTATCTTCGGATATGGCATTTTGTACAACTAAACAACCGGATTCTGAAAGACTTTCTATTTTATCCTGAGTTTTATCAGTTATATCTAAGATAGGTATTTCCATGTTTACTATTTGAAGTTTTGACTTAACGTCAGGCTACAGAGTAATCTGTAAGTTAGCAATATTAAAAGATTAACTTGGAGGAGATTTATGAGATATATTATTTTAATATCAGTTCTAATCACTTCTTTATCAGTTTCATCAGCTGCTAGATGGGAAGATAAAGGATGTGGAAGAATAGAAGCAGGAGTAGGGCAACTTATAGCTGCCAGTGAAAGCATGAGAGGTCTTTCTGAGGGCGCGGGTAAAGATGGTGACTCAGGAGCAGAGAAAGAATTAAGGGAAATGCAGCTTTTCTTTCTTGAGTCCGCCGGGCATTGGTCAACCATATACTCTTCATTTTGTAAGTAAAAAACAAAAGGGCTGTTAAGTGGTGCCCAGAGGTGGAATCGAACCACCGACACAAGGATTTTCAGTCCTTTGCTCTACCGACTGAGCTATCTGGGCCATAAGGTTTGAGGATTGTATACAAATAATTGAAACAAAAGAATAGGTTTTATTCAGGCGGTCTATAGCCACTAGGTTTTGCATAGTCCTCACCTGATAAAAATAATTCCATTTGTTTATTCAACCAATTCCTCGATTCTCTATCTGCTAGATTTAGTTGTCCTTCGTTTATTAACATCTTTTGATGTTCTAACCATTCATCCCATGCCTTTTGAGAGACGTTATTAAATAGGTCTTCTCCTTTAGGGCCGGGAAAAGGAGGTTTTTTCATTCCGTCTAATTCTTCTTTATACTTTCTACAGGTTACTTTTTTAGGCATTTATATAACTTTCTCGATTATTTTAGCTACAGGAGCTGGCGTTCCTACTGATTTTAAATCATTTACATTAAACCACATTTGATTATTTCCTAGTTTTTTTGAAAAGTCAGATTCAAATTTTAAAATGAGACTGTCAATATCTAAGTTGTAGTGGCTAAAGCTATGTTTGATTTTTAGTTTATCTTTTGAAATTAGATCGGATTCTTTCATTAGGTTCTTAGAATAATCGTCTCTCAGTTCAGTTTCTTCAAATTCTAAGAAAGTCCAAAGACCACGCCAAACACCTTTTTTATCTTTTTGCTGTAACGCAAATCTACCTTCTTGATCCACGGCCACTAGCCAGTAGAGAGTCTTTTGAGGCTTTTCTTTTCTCTTCATTTTTGCTGGTATTGATTCCGTTAGGGCATATTTATTAGCTAGACAATGTTTGCTCTGTGGGCACGAGAAGCAAGTTGGATTTTTTTTCTTACAAACAAGAGCACCTAAATCCATTATGGCTTGCGTATGAATATTGAAATTGGATTTTGGTAATACCTTTTCAGCTAATAACCATAACTCTTTTTGAGTTGATGATTTAGATAAGTTTTCCTCAATTTTGAAATATCTAGATAAAACTCTCTTAACATTTCCATCTAAAATAGGAGCTTTTAGCCCATAACCTATTGATCGGATTGCTCCAGCTGTAGACCTACCTATCCCGGGTAAAGAGACTAATTCCTCTATCGACTTTGGAAGTTTAGATTTAAATTCAGTTTTAATTAATTTTGCAGATTTAAGAATATTCCTGGCTCTTGAGTAGTAGCCTAGTCCTGACCAGTAACTCAATACCTCATCTTCTGTGGAGTTTGCTAACGAATCTACATTAGGGAATCTCTGAATGAATTTTAAGAAAAAGGGTGTTGCAGTAGAAACTTGCGTTTGCTGTAACATAATTTCTGAAATCCAGACCTTGTAAGGAGTAATATTTTGCTGCCAAGGTAAGTCTTTTCTTCCTTCGTCTTTGTGCCAATCAAGGAGCCTTTTGCTGAATGCAGACATAGAAATTATTATGCTTCTTCTAGCTTAGATGAACAAGTTAACTATATTGGATATAATGCGCGCCCTAAATTGATATACGTAATGAGAGAAGCAAAAGTAAATAGAGGCACTTCAGAAACTGAAGTGAATGTTGAATTAAATCTAGATGGAACTGGAAAGACCGATCTTTCTACAGGTTTACCTTTTCTAGAGCACATGCTTGACCAGATTGGTCGACATGGCATGGTCGACCTAAAAGTTACAGCAAAAGGTGATTTACATATCGATGATCACCACACTATCGAAGATATAGGAATAACTTTAGGCGAAGCTTTAAATAAGGCCGTAGGAGATAAAAAGGGGATTAAAAGGTATGGCCATTCTTACGTGCCACTTGATGAGGCTCTTTCTAGAGTAGTTTTAGACTTCTCTGGAAGACCTGGATTACACATGAAAGTAGATTTTGTTAAGGATACTGTTGGAGGCATAGACGTGAACATGTTTGAGCATTTCTTTCAGTCTTTATGTAATCATGCTTTTTTAACTCTACATATAGAAAACTTTACAGGAGACAATACTCATCATCAGATTGAAACAATTTTTAAAGCATTTGGAAGGGCTTTACGCATGGCTTTAGAGATTGATTCAAGACAAGGCGATGAAATTCCTTCTACCAAAGGTTCTTTATAACAACTTCCTATAGAAAATATGACCAAGATAGCTGTAATTGATTATGGCATGGGAAATTTGCACTCAGTTAGCAAAGCCTTAGAAGAAGTTGCCACTACTGAAGAAATTATAGTTACCTCTGATCCTGAGACTATTAAGAGAGCAGATAAAATAGTCCTACCTGGAGTTGGCGCTATTAAAGATTGCCTAGAGGCCTTTTCTGATGATTTAAGAAGTGTGACTTTAGAGCTAATTAGAGATAAACCCACTTTGGCCATATGTGTCGGAATGCAAATGTTGCTAGAGAGTAGCGAAGAGAACGGCGGAGTAAAGTGTTTGAATGTTCTTGATGGGAGAATAGTCAAAATACCTGCTTCAAAAGATATAAAGATTCCTCATATGGGGTGGAATAAAATTAATTTCTTATCAGATCATTTTTTATGGAGCAATATCCCTAACAATAGCTTTTTTTATTTCGTTCATAGTTATTGTTGTTTATCTTCTTGTGATGCCATTTCCGAAACTACTCACGGCGCTAATCTCATTTCTGCGTTGGGCAAAGACAATATCTTTGCTGTTCAATTTCACCCCGAGAAAAGCCAGAATCTTGGATTACAACTATACAAAAACTTTCTAGATTGGAGCGTTTAAGGTCATGATTGTAATACCTGCAATTGATTTAAAAGATGGGAAATGTGTTCGTCTTAAAGAAGGGAAAATGGATGAAGTAACTATTTTTTCTGATGATCCTCTTCAAACTTCCTCAGCCTGGTTCTCACAAGGAGCGGAACTTCTTCATATAGTTGATCTGGACGGTGCCGTACTAGGGAAACCAATAAATGATGAAATAATCTTGTCTATTGCCAAAGAATTCTCTAATAAGAAAATACAGGTAGGAGGAGGGATTAGAGACTATTCTTCAGCTACCCACTACATAGAGAATGGTATTTCAAAAGTCATAATGGGAACCGCTGCAGTGAAAGATCCAGAAATGTTAAGAGAATTCTGTAATGAATACCCGGGAAAATTAATCTTAGGTGTCGATAGTTTAGATGGTTATGTGAAGACAGACGGATGGATTCAATCCAGCAAGTTAAGACCTGAAGAATTAGTTAAAAATTTTGAAGATATTAAACTTGCAGGACTCATTTACACGGATATCTCAAGAGACGGGATGATGTCTGGACCCAATATTGAAGCCACTTTATCTTTATCTAATAAAACTGATTTACCTGTTATAGCTTCAGGAGGAGTATCCAGCTTAGATCACATTAAAGAATTATCATCTTCTTCCAGAATTAATGGAGTTATTTGTGGAAGGGCCTTGTATGAAGAAGAATTCACTTTAAAAGAAGCCATGAATGCGGCCAATCAACCCTCATGACTGTAGCTAAAAGAATAATTCCCTGTCTCGACGTAGATAAAGGAAGGGTTGTTAAGGGAGTAAATTTTGTCAATATACAGGATGCAGGTGATCCTGTTGAGATAGCTAAGAGATACGACGATCAAGGGGCCGACGAATTAACTATGCTTGATATAACAGCAAGCAACGAGACCAGAGAAACTACTTATAAAACTGTTGAAAGCATAGCTGGACAGGTTTTTATTCCTCTGACGGTTGGAGGAGGTGTTAGAACCACAAAAGATATTAAAAGGTTATTAAGATCAGGTGCAGATAAAGTAAGCATAAATACCGCAGCTGTAAACAATCCGGATTTTATAAAAGAAGCTGCGGATAAGTTTGGATCACAATGCATAGTAGTTGCAGTTGATGCAAAGGCTACAGACGAAACATTTAGCTCGTGGGAAGTAGTAACTTATGGAGGCAGAGAAAGAACAGGAATAAATGTTATCGAGTGGGTGAATACCGTCAAAGAGTATGGAGCGGGAGAGATATTATTAACCAGCATGGACAGAGACGGAACCAAAGAAGGATTTGATAACAAGCTTACAAAATCTGTTTCTTCATCTGTTTCTATACCTATTATTGCTTCAGGAGGAGTGGGTACCCTGCAACATTTGGTTGACGGAATTAAGAAAGGCGGAGCAGAAGCAGTTTTAGCAGCCAGTATTTTCCATTTTTCAGAATTCACCGTTCAAGAAGCTAAACAAGCCATGCTAGAATCGGGATTAGAAGTTAGGAATTAGTCCAATCTTTCTATCTTATTTTCTTCAAATTTATAAACCAGAGGAACCCCAGTGGATATTTCTAATTCAACTATTTCTTCAGAGCTAATTTCTTCTAATTCCATTACAAGGGCCCTGAGAGAGTTGCCGTGAGCCGCCACTAGAATATTTAAACCTTCTATTAATTCAGGGATTATATTTTCTTTAAAATAAGGAAGGACCCTTTCCGCTGTATCTTTCAAACTTTCACCACCAGGAGGAGGAACGTCAAATGATCTTCTCCATACATGAACTTGATCCTCTCCCCATTTTTTTCTAGCTTCGTCTTTGTTTAATCCGGCTAAATCACCATAATTCCTTTCATTTAAACTCACGTCTTTTATGACTTCAATAGAGGGAATATCCATTTGTTCTAGGATAATCCTTCCCGTATCTTGAGCTCTAAATAGGTCAGAGGTAAACATCTTGTCAAAACTATAACCAGCTTCTTTTAATTCCTTCCCAGCCTTTATAGCTTCATCCACTCCTCTTGGAGTTAACTTAGGATCTTTCCACCCAGTAAATAAATTTTTTTCATTCCATTCACTTTGACCATGCCGGACTAATACTAAATAAGAGGATTTCATTATGTTTATCAATTTTAAATACTTATTTTAACTTAGGAATCTATATAATCTCGTTTCAAGATGGAAAAATTTCTAATATTTATAGGTGAGAACTTTATGGCAGTTCTCCTCCTAATTTCTTTAATTGTAATCTTGGTTTTTTATGAAAGGAAGAAGGGTGGAACTAAGATCGATGCTTCTGAGTTAACTAGATTGATTAACAAGGAAGAACCTTATGTTTTTGACTTAAGAAGCTCTTCAGAATTTGATTCAGGCACTGTTTCTGGAGCGATAAATATTCAATCAACTGATTTAGTAAAAGGTAATGCTCAGTTCAAAGTAAAAGAAGAAGATAAGATTGTTCTTATCTGTAAAACAGGAAGTAATTCTAGTACTGCCGCCGGAACCCTTAAGAAAGAGGGATATACAAACGTTAGTGTTTTAGCAGGTGGGATGATGGGATGGGTTCAAGGTGGAATGCCTCTTGCTAAGAAGCAAAGTTAAACCTCAGTTTTCTATACCTAGCTCCTTAATTTTTCTAGAGAGAGTATTTCGTCCCCATCCAAGTAACTCAGCAGCCTCTTTCTTCTTTCCTTTAGTTTTATTCAAAGCAACTTTTATTAAAGTTCTTTCAAATTCTGGCCCAACTTCTTCCAATAGATTCTTATTGCCATTTTCTAAATAATTTTCTGACCATGACCTAAGGACTACTTTCCAGTTATTTTCTTCCTCAGCGTTCTCCAATTTTAATTCATCAGGCAAATCCTCTAATTTAACTTCTTTGGTAGGTGACATTACGGTTAGCCACCTGCAAGTATTCTCAAGTTGCCTAACGTTCCCAGGCCAAGAAAGTGTTTTAAAATAATTTTCTACTTCTTCAGACAAATATTTTTTTTCCTCTTTCAACTCTTCAGAAGATTCTTTAAAGAAATGTTTAGCTAATTCAGGTATGTCTTCTTTCCTTTCATTAAGTTTCGGAAGTGAGAGCTTAATGACGTTCAATCTATGGAATAAATCTTCTCTAAAGTCTCCACTCTTCACCAATTCTTCAAGATTCTGATGTGTTGCAGTAATTATCCTTACATCTACTTTAATTGGTTCTCTGCCACCAACGCGGTAGAATTCTCCATTTGATAAAACTCTTAAAAGTCGAGTTTGGGTCTCGAGTGGCATGTCTCCAATTTCATCAAGAAATAAAGTCCCACTATTCGCTTGTTCAAATCTTCCTATTCTCTTTTCATCTGCTCCAGTAAATGCACCTTTTTCGTGACCAAATAACTCTGCTTCTAATAGATCTTTAGGAATATCAGCCATATTTAATGCAATAAATGCGTTGTCTTTTCTAGGGCTATGTTGAAATAAAGCTTTAGCTACTAGCTCTTTACCTGTTCCTGATTGTCCCATTAGCAGAACAGTAGAGGTTGAGTTAGAAAGTTTGCCTATTGCTCTAAAAACTTCTTGCATCGCTGGGGCTTCGCCAATTATTTCTGCTCGTGATTCAGAGTCCTCTTCTATTTCTGAGGTATCTTTCGAGGTTGCTCTTTGGACCATAGAGACTGCTTCTTCAATATCAAAAGGTTTGGGAAGATATTCCCACGCTCCATGTTCATAGGACTCTACGGCACTCTGTAGATCAGAATGGGCAGTCATAATAATAATAGGAATTTCAGGTCTAAGTTCTCTAACCTCATCAAGTAGGTCAATTCCACTTTTACCAGGCATTTTTATGTCAGTGAGGATTAGACTAGGGTTTTCAGTTTCTAATTTTTTTATAACCTTGCTGGCAGAATCAAAGGTTTCAACTTCTATTCCATTTTCAGATAGACCTCTTTCTAGAACCCACCTAATAGACTCGTCGTCATCAACTACCCAGATACCGCCTTTATCCATTTGCTATTTTTATAACTTCTTCTTCTGAAGTCATTATAGGTATATTTATAAAGAATTCTGTCTTATTTGGTCTGCTGTTATAGTGAATATTTCCTTTATGTTGAGAGATTATTCCTTGTGTTATGGAGAGACCCAATCCAGTACCTTTATCTTTTCCTGTGATCATAGGAAAGAAGATAGAATCTCTGATTTCTTTTGAAATCCCTGGTCCATTATCGATAACAGATATTTTGCAAACAGTGGCTTTTCTGTCTTTCTGAATTATCTCGCCATGAGAGATACGGGTTATTATTTCAATCTTAGGAGATGCTGTATTAGATTCCATTAGTGCATCTCTGGCATTTTTAACCAAATTAAGAATACTGTTTTCTATTAGGTAACTATCTATAAAGAGTTCAGGAATACTAGGATCGAAATCTTTAAGAACTTTAATATTTTTGTATGTCGATTCTTTTTCAATCAAATTAATTACATTTTCAATTGGGTAATGAATATTTTGCCATTTGAAGTCTGGCTTCTGATTAGGTCCTAAAATGCTGTCAACCAATGCAGTCAGTCTATCCGTTTGCTTGATAATAATATCGGTGTATTCCATTTGTTGAATGTCTTTAAGTTTATTGCTCAAAAGCTGAGCAGATCCTCTTATTCCGCTTAAGGGATTTTTTATTTCGTGGGCCATTCCTCTAACAAAATCTTGAGAGATTTGTTGGTTAGATTGCATCCTGTATCTTTCAATTAGCTCCGAAGAGGCTTCTTTATTAATTATTTCAATTAACAGGCCATCTTGTGAGCCTTCCAAGATTGGATGAATGCTGTAGTCGCATAAAACCTTTTTCCCTTTCTTTAAATGAAGAAGAGCGTCTATCTTAGTAAAACCTCTATGCTCTTTTAGTGAGTTCTTGAAGTCTTTAAAGCTATCAGGTTCTTCATAAAAAACCTGGTCAATCTTAGTTCCTATAGCTGACATTTCGCTGGTATCAAGAAAAGATAAGGCAGAAGAGTTAATAGATAAAATCTCCAAAGAACGATCAAGAATGATTATTCCTGTATTGAGATCAGATAAATATGTTTTATTGAATGAATCCACGGAGTAAATATCTGGAGGGCTATAACCTCCAGATATTAAACAAAGAATAATACAAAATTACGCCGTCAGAGTTCCAACTATATGGGTAATTATCTTATAAGGGTCTGCGTTTGATGCCGGTCTTCTATCTTCAAGATAACCATTCCAATTATGCTCAACAGTGTAAATAGGAATCCTAATACTAGCTCCTCTATCGCTAACTCCATAAGAAAATTGGTTTATGCTTTGAGTCTCATGCTTTCCAGTTAATCTCATATCATTGTCTGATCCATAGGAGGCAATGCCTTCGTCATGAACTGCACCAAGTTTTTCACACATAGAGTTAAAGAGTTCTTCTGATCCAGATGAGCGCATTTCTTCGTTTGAAAAATTTGTATGCATTCCAGATCCGTTCCAGTCACCAGTTTTAGGTTTAGGATGAATATTCACACAAACACCAAATTCTTCAGCTACTTTGTGTAGTAAATAACGGCTAACCCAAAGGTCATCGCCAGCTTTTATTCCTTTACCCAGGCATTGATATTCCCATTGCCCAAGAGCTACCTCTGCGTTTGTTCCTGTTAATTCAATACCAGCATCTAAACAAGCATCTAGATGTGCATCAGATATTTCTCTTCCAACCACATTATTGCTCCCCACACCACAGTAGTAGTCTCCTTGAGGTCTAGGAGTTCCTTCTTCCCACCCTAAAGGATTTCCTTTATTGTCCGTAAAGAAATACTCTTGCTCAAAACCAAACCACCATTCATCAGTTACCACTGCCTCAGCTGCTGCTCTTGTATTAGAAGGATGAACTTCATGTTCTCCGGTGTGAACTTGACACATTACTAGAGATCCATCATTAGTTGGGTTCTCATATTGTTCTACGGGCAACAATAGGCAGTCAGAATTCCCTCCTTCTGCTTGTTGTGTAGACGATCCATCAAAAGACCATTCTGGTGGCTCTCCATCGGTTACTTTGACCTTACTTCTTAAAGAGGGCTCAGGCTGAAATCCATCAAGCCATATATATTCATATTTATTCATTTATATTCTCCATTCTTCTTAAATAAAAAAATATATTATCACGCAAAAGAGCTTTTATGGACATTAATTGTGCAAAAAAATAGGTATTTTATATAAAATGAACTTAATAAGTGCAATTGCACTATTTTAGTGCATATTTTCTACGACACTTAATCCATGCACCTCAGAATGGCTTAGAAATTCAGAAAGAAATATATTCCATTGAAATTTTTCGTCCTTAGTAAGCATATTTTTGTTAGGATACTTATTCCTTAACCAGAATTGTCTTTTACCGTTAAATCTTCTCACCTCAGCCATCCTAGCGTCATGGTAGACAAAGATTTCCATTTTAGTATCTTCCATATACCGCAGTAAATTAGACTTATGTAAAGTCAATTTAGAGGTGTGGAGCGATATTCTATTTATAGAGATTCTTATTTCTGAATTATTTACACCTTCAGGGATAAAAAAATTAAATTCCTCATTAATTTTATCAATAGGCAAAAGTTTAATTAACTTGAAATAGTTAATTTCATATAAACGAATTAAGTCGCTAAGACTTTTTCTAGATCTTTTTTGAGCTTGATATCTATTCTTTATCATGAGTAGACCACAATAATAACGCAGCTACAGAACGATAGGGCGACCAAGGTTCCGCTATTTCTTCTATTGTCAACTGTTTTGGCCTTTCCTTCATGCCCATTAATTTTTGTATTGCTATCATTAAACCTAAATCTGCCGCTGGCCAGACATCTATTCTTTTTAGGCAGGCAAGTAAATAGCATTTAGCTGTCCACTCCCCCACACCTTTTATTTTGACTAACTCTTCAATTACTTCAGAATCTTTCTTTTTTTCAAGACTCTTCAAATTTAAATCCCCAACAATTATTTTATTGGCAATACCTTTGCAGTAGTTAATTTTTTGCGAACTTAGACCAGCCCCTTTAAGTTCAACTTCACTTACTTCAATAAATTTTTCAGCTGTAAAGGGCTTCACTAACTCTTTCATCCTATTAAAGATTGCCCTTGCAGATGCCACAGAGAGTTGCTGATCTACTATCAAACCAACAAGGCCTTCAAACCCTTTTCTTTTGTTAAAAAGCTTTATCTCATAATCTTTCTCTTCAAGCACAGCCTTAAACAGTGGTTCCTTTTCAATCAAATAGCTAAAGGCTTTCTTCAAGTTCCGTTCGTTTAATATATTTCTATCTTCCATATAGCTTTGCTGTTATTTCTTTTTTGAATGGCAATAAAGCTTTTCGGTCATTGTTGTAATTTTTAACATGCGCTTGTTCCCTTACTAGAAAATCATCTATAGCTTCCCTAAACCTTTCATCTTTTATCCAGTGAGCGGAATATGTCTCAATAGGACAAAAACCTCTTTTTATTTTGTGCTCTCCCTGAACTCCAGGATCAAAGCAAGTTAATTTATTGTCTATACAGAACTCTACCCCTTGGTAATAACAAGTTTCAAAATGAAGAGAATCAAAATCTTCAAAACAGCCCCAATATCTACCATAAAGTTTTTTTGAATCGTAAAAATTAAGCGCACCTGCTACATAACCCCCTTCTTCATCTTGAGCCATAACTAATAAAATATTTTCTGGAATTAATTTAGTTATCTCTTTAAAGAAATCATAATTTAAATACCCTTGCATGCCTCTTTTCATGTATGTGAGTTGGTAGAATTGATAAAAAACTACCAGCATCTCTTCAGTAATATCTTCTCCCTTTATTTTCTTCATAGAGATACCTTGCTGAGATATCTTATCTCTTTCTTTCTTAATATTTTTTCTTTGCCTTGAAGTCATATCTTGCAAAAAATGATCAAAATCTTTGTATTCGTTATTAAACCAATGGAAAGAATAGCTACTTCGAATGCTGAAACCTGAATTAGAGAAAGATTTTATTTCTTCTTCCTCAGCTAACAAAATATGCACACTAGAAAAATCTAATTCTTCTGAGATCTCCTTTAAGGCAGAATATAAATTCTCAATGATTTCTTGAGTCCTACCCTTTTCAGTAACCGATAATCTTGGGCCGCTAGCTGGAGTGTATGGAATAGAGCAGACTAATTTCGGGTAGTAATTAACTCCATTTCGGTAAAAGGCATCAGCCCAGGACCAATCAAAAACAAATTCTCCTTGAGAGTCAGTCTTAATATACATTGGCATAATGGCAAGTCTTTTATTATCTTCGGAGACTATGGCATGAAATGGACTCCATCCCCTTTCTTCAGAAACACATTTATGTCTTTCAAGAGATTCAAGAAATTCGAATTTTAAAAAAGGATAGTCTGAATTGACTATCGAATTCCATTCTTCTTTCTTAATTTCATTAATACAATTGATAAACTCTATTTTCATAAGTTTGTACCTAACAAAGAGCCAATAAATAATGAAAAACCTACCCAATTATTACTTTTAAAAGCTAAAAAACATTTACCTCTATCATAGTTTCTGACGAGTCCATATTGATAAATGATTAAAGCCAGCCAGGCTAAGCTGGATAAATAGAATAAAGGGTGCATATTTAATTCATACCCAAGCAAAGACCAAATGCCTAGTGAAATAAGATGAAAAGATATAAAAAAATGTACTACTTTATTTCCAAAAGTTAGAGCTGAAGAACGTAGTCCAACTTTAATATCATCCTCTTTATCGCTCATCGCATAAGCAGTGTCGTATGCAAGTATCCAGAAGAAACATGAAACAAATAATATCAATGAAACGGTATTTATTTTGTTTAGCTCAACTGCAGAGACCATGATGATTCCCCAAGAGAACGCCAGTCCTAAGAAAAATTGAGGTATAGCAAAGAAGCGTTTAGTTAAGGGGTAGAAAATTGCTAATCCCAGTCCAAGCAGAGCCACTTTAACGGCTAACCAATTCATCCAGATCAAAAGGCTGCAAGAAAATAATAATAGTAACAAGAACAATGTTAATGCTTCTGAGGGTTTTATAACTCCAGTAACTAAAGGTCTGTCTTTTGTTCTATCCACACTGCCATCAAATTCCATATCAAAATAATCGTTTATAACGCACCCAGCAGAACGCATTAAGAAAGTTCCTAAAACGAAGAGTGACATTAAGAATAAATCAGGGTTACCTTTAGTTAGAACAATAAAAGCTGAGAGAGTAGGCCAAAGCAGTAACAATGTACCAACGGGCTTGTCTGCTCGTATTAATTTATAGAATCCTAAGATTTTTTCTTTATGTTTCATTCACCTTACATAGTTTTAAAAAGGTCATTACTTTAGTCTAGGTAAGCACTAAAGTTAGGTTAGAATAACGTTTTTTTAATCGCTTAAGGAGTAGAAATTGAAAAAATGGGAATGTATTGTCTGTGGATTGGTCTATGATGAAGAAGAAGGCTGGCCTGATGACGGTATAGGGCCCGGGACTAAATGGGAAGACGTGCCTGAAGACTGGGTGTGTCCTGATTGTGGCGTAGGCAAGGAAGACTTTGAAATGGTAGAAATATGAACACTTTATCTGCTCCAGAAAACTTAACTAGAAATGTTTTGATAGGCATGGGACTTGGAGTCCTAGTTGCTTCGATTTTCTATTATTCTCCAAATCTTCTTCCCCAAACGCTATCTCTAGGAGTTGAAAAGTATGTATTTAACTTAGGAGGCCAAATCTTCAAGAACTTACTAATGTTAGTTGTTGTACCACTTGTTTTCTTTTCTTTAGTTTCTGGAATTTCCTCTTTGTCTAATATGGTTAAATTGGGGTCGATTGCCACAAAAACCATTGGACTTTATTTATTAACGACGGCGATTGCAGTCAGCTTAGCTTTATTTTTTGGGTGGGCTCTAGATCTTTCTGGTAGTTCAGGTGAAGTAGTGCCTTATACACCACCTCCAGGTGATTCAAGTCTCTATGGAACCGTTCTAAGAATATTCCCTAATAATATGTTCGGAGCTTTTATAGAAAATAACATGCTAGGAATAGTTTTTATAAGCATCTTGTTTGGCATTGCCCTTAATCTTACTGACGATTTAACTGATGGACTCTCTAAGAGCTTTGAAAGATTTAATATAGTTTTTCTAAAAATTGTTCTGTTAATAATGAGTTTTGCCCCGATCGGTGTCTTTTGTCTAATGGGAAGCTACGTAATGGATAAAGGGGTAGATATATTTGGTGATCTAGCGGAATACGTTCTTATATTAATATTTGTTCTGTTTTTTCATCTCATATTCACTTACTCATTAATACTTAAGTTATTCGCTAATCTTAGTCCGATAACTTTCTTTAAGAAGATGAGGAATGTCGCTTTATTTGCTTTCTCAACTTCTTCTAGTGCAGCAACTATCCCTGTAACCCTAAAAACCGTAACTGATGATTTGGGAGTCAAAAAGGATGTCTCTTCTTTCGTTGTACCTGTAGGAGCGACAATCAATATGGATGGAACTGCTATCATGCAGGGTCTTGCAACTATGTTCATTGCAAGCACTGTTGGGGTAGATTTAACTCTAGTTCAGTATGGACAGATAGTCCTGTTGGCAATAGTTACATCAATAGGTACCGCTGCCGTTCCTTCTGCAGGAACAGTTACATTGGCCTTAATTCTTGGTTCCATAGGACTTCCTTTGGATGCAATCGGCCTGATTCTTGCAGTTGATAGGATCTTAGACATGATTCGTACTGCCGTGAATGTATGTGGAGATGCTGCTGTTTCGTGCATTGTTGGAAAATCCGAGAATGAATTTGATCAAAAAGTTTTTGATTCTAAAAATTAGTATTTTCATTAATTTATTATTCTTGTAGACTCACGCGCTATTAACAATTAATTCCAGTATTTTTAAGGAGAAATGATGATTGAAAGTTATCTTGCTATACCACCAATATTAGGAGTCTTAGGTCTATTAGTAGCCTTAGGAATATTCTTGGTTATGAACAGTTTCCCTGAAGGAGATGAAAAAGTTAAGAAAATAGGAGATCAGATCCATTTAGGTGCAATGACTTTTATGAAAACGGAGTACACATATTTAAGCATATTTGCTTTGGTGGTCATTATTTTAGTTTATTTATCATTAGGTCAAGACACAGCATTGGCTGTATTGGCGGGAGCCTTATCATCATCTATAGCGGGTTGGATTGGTATGTACTCTGCAACCAAAGCTAATGTTAGGACTGCTACTGCTGCTTCTCAATCTGGAGCGGAGTCTGCTCTTTCTGTAGCCTTTTATGGCGGATCTATTATGGGTCTTTGCGTGGCCTCTCTGGGCTTAATTGGGCTTGGCTCCTTGTACTATATTCTTAGTGGTGATGCACACTCAATAGAAGGTTTTGCAATGGGTGCTTCCATAGTGGCCTTGTTTTCAAGAGTCGGAGGCGGTATTTACACTAAGAGCGCTGATGTAGGAGCTGATTTAGTTGGAAAAATAGAAGCGGGCATCCCTGAAGATGATCCCCGCAACCCAGGAGTAATTGCAGATAACGTCGGAGACAATGTAGGAGACATCGCTGGTATGGGTTCAGATATTTTTGAATCTTACTGCGGATCGATGGTTGCTTGTATTGCTATCGCATCCACTTTTGTTATTTCATCAGAATTTTCACAAATACAGAAAGAAGGAATGATGTTCTTGCCCTTGGCTTTAGCATCAATAGGACTTATTTCGTCAATCGCAGGAATTATAATTGTTAGATTGTTCTCAAAGTCTTCACCTGCAAGTGCCATGAGATGGGGAACAATGGGAGCTCCTTTAATTTTTATAATCGTAGCTTATTATTTAACAGGAAATTTGATTGGAGAAGGCGGATTTAATGTGTGGTTAGCTGTTGTGTGTGGATCTGTAGGAGGAATAGCCATTGGTCTTATTACTGAATACTACACAGGATCTAAGCCTGTAGTAAAGATTGCTGAATCCGGTCAAACTGGACCTGCTACAGTGATGATTACTGGTCTATCAGTCGGTATGCAATCTGTAGTTTTACCTATTGCCTGCATTGTTTTGATTATTTATATCTCTACTCAGCTAACCGGCCTTTATGGAGTTGGTATTGCTGCTGTTGGAATGCTTTCTACAGTTGGAATAACAATGGCCATAGATGCATATGGGCCAGTTGCAGACAATGCTGGTGGTATTGCAGAAATGGCAGGTATGCCATCAGAAACAAGAGTTATAACGGACGAGTTAGATGAACAAGGAAATACTACTGCTGCAATAGGAAAAGGATTTGCAATAGGGGCTGCGGCGTTAGCAGCTTTGGCAATAATTGCTGCCTTTATATCTGCTGTCTCTTCTAATAGAGAAGTACCCTTAGAGCTAATGCTTAATAATCCCACAGTTTTGATAGGCATATTTATTGGAGGGGCCATACCTTTCTTAATAGCTTCAATAACGATGACCGCTGTTGGCGATGCTGCTTTCGAAATGATAAATGAAATTAGAAGACAATTTAAAGAGATTCCGGGGCTTTTGGAAGGAAATGCAGAACCGGATACAGAAAAATGTATTGATATTGCAACTTCTGCTGCACTCAAGAAGATGCTCTTACCGGGAATAATTGCTGTATCTGCACCTCCTTTAGTGGGACTAGGCATAGGAGCAGAAGCACTTGGCGGGATGTTGGCTGGAGGTCTTTTGGTCTGTGTCTTGATGGCCCTCTTTATGGCAAATGCCGGAGGTGCATGGGATAACGCTAAGAAATATATTGAAAAAGGGAATTTAGGTGGAAAGGGAACTGATACTCATTCGGCAGCCGTTGTTGGCGATACTGTGGGGGATCCATTTAAAGACACTTCAGGACCTTCCATGAATATTCTTATTAATGTTATGGCAATTGTGAGCTTAGTAATTGCTCCATTACTGTAAGCATCTAAGTTAGGTCTTTTTCCATTTTACTATGAGGAATGCCAGTATCAGATTGATACGGGCCTTTCTCTGTATAGCCTAAAGATAAGTAAAAACTCAAAGCATTTTCTCTAGCATTAAGGATCATCTTTTTGGCTCCTTTAGAAGATGCAAATTCTTCAAGTTTCTCAACAATTTCTGAGCCTACACCTTTTCTTTTAAGGTTTTCATTAACGGCCATGTAACGAATTTGGGCTTCCTCGGGGTCGTTGAAGTGGACTCTTCCTGAAGCAATAACTTTGTTTTCATCATCTATACCCATTAAATGGTAACTTGAAGATTCCAAATCATCCTCAAGGGAATCTTTTGACATTCCCAAAGGTTTTCTTAAAACCTCCCAACGAAAGAACAAATAATCCTTCCATTCTTTTTCGGATTTAGGTGGTCTTATAAAGTAATTAGACATTTCTTTTAATTAGATTTTACAATTAACCCTGTGGGAAAGCAGGACAAAATTTTTGAAGAGGGTAATGTAAGTGGTTTACCCTTTTCTTTCAATCAAGAAGTAACAGAAGTTTTTGAAGATATGATTGATCGGTCTGTGCCTGGATACAACACAACTCTAAGAATTATCCAGCAACAAACTAAGAATCATTATATAGACGGGTCCAATATTTATGATTTAGGTTGTTCTCTTGGCGCCTCTACCTCTTCTTTATTAAATGCTTTAAATGGAAGGTCTAAAGTAATCGCAATTGATAATTCAGAATCAATGGTAAGAGCTTGTACAGAAAGGTTTAGTAAATATATTAAAACAGGGCAGGCTAATTTTTTAAAAGAAGATATTTCTTATTCTGAAATTTTAAATGCCTCTATAGTTGTAATAAATTTTGTACTTCAGTTTTTAAATATTAAGGAAAGAGAAGAGTTAATGCAAAAGATTTACCGAGGACTAGTTCCTGGTGGAATTCTAATCTTATCTGAAAAAGTTCATTTCGATTCAAAAAAACGAACAGAAGAAATATCTAATATTCATCACTCTTTTAAAGCTGCAAACGGTTATTCCAAATTAGAAATTTCTTCTAAAAGAGATTCTTTAGAAGGAGTTCTAGTTACTGAGACAGAGTCTCAGCATCTTGATAGGGCAAAAGAGATAGGTTTTAAAGTCTCAACTAAATTAATGTCAAATTTAAATTTTTTAACGTATAAGTTTCAAAAGTAATGAATTTTATCTCCATAGAGTGCGAGGAACTCTTTTTAGACTATATGAATCCAAACAATCCATTTGGTCAAAAAAAAGATAAAAGAATAGAAAATTGGACAAGCCTTCTATCTAAGATTCCAAGTCTTGAGAATGCTAAGAGTGATTTGTTGTCAGGTGTAATTATAAAAGGAAAATGTAATGGCTCAGATGAGGAAGCAATAGAGAATCTTTTATCTGAGTTGTTACCTTGGAGAAAGGGTCCTTTTAAGATAAATAATACTTTTATAGATAGTGAGTGGAGATCAAATCTAAAATGGGATAGATTTCTTGAATTAGATCTAGACCTAAAAGATAAGACTATTCTAGATGTAGGCTCAGGCAATGGGTACTACGCATTTAGAATGTTAGGGCTAGAAGCTGCAGCTATATTATGCCTAGAACCTAATTTAACTCACTTTTCTCAATTCCTAGCAATTAATCATTTTATAAAGACCAATAAAATAAGAATGCTCCCTGAGAGACTTGAAGCCTTAGAAATGAAAGAAACTCATTTTGATGTAGTTTTTAGCATGGGTCTTTTATATCATCAAAGAGATCCATCTAAGCACCTCAATTCCTTAAGCAATAGAATGAAAGAAGGAGGGCAATTGGTTATAGAAACCATAGTGGCATCTAATGAATATGGAGACTATTTAGAGCCAAAAGGACCTTATGCATCAATGCCAAATGTTCATTTCGTTCATACAAATAAGGGGTTTATGGATTTGGCAGAAAAAGAAGGTCTAAAGGTTATTAGTAACTCAACGGAGGTACAAACAACCTTAAATGAACAGAGACAAACTAAGTGGATGCCATTTAAGTCCTATGAGTCTGCAGTTTTGGAAACCCATCAAGATATAACCGTTGAAAATTTTCCTGCCCCTAAGAGAAAGTTTTATGTGTTAGAAAAGTTTAGCTAAGACTCAGAATAATCAACTCTATTTCCAATCCATCTCAAAACTATGGTTTTTGCATAATTGTCATCATTCTTAGCTATTGCAATTGCATCTTCTTGTGCCTCTTCTAACAGATCAGAGTCTCTTATTGGATTTGCTATCTTCAGATCCATTAAACCAGATTGCCTAACACCATAAATATCTCCAGCTCCCCTTAACTCAAGGTCTTTTTCAGCAATTTCAAAACCATCGTTAGTTTCTTGCATAGTTTTTATTCTTTCTTCAGCTAAGGAACTTAGAGGTTCTTTGTAAAGTAAAAGGCAGTGCGAATCAGAATTAGCTTTCCTTCCCACTCTTCCTCTGAGTTGATGTAATTGAGAAAGTCCTAATCGTTCGGGATTTTCTATGATCATTAAAGTTGCTTCAGGCACGTCAACTCCAACTTCTATCACTGTAGTGCATACTAATAATTGTATTTTTCCCTCTCTGAACTTTTTAATAACCTGATCTTTGGATTTCTTTTTTAATTTACCATGAACTAGCCCTACATTAATTTCGGGTAATTGCTCCGATATCTCTTTAAAAAGCTCTTCAGCCGATTGTGCTTCAAGCTCTTCAGATTCTTCAATTAAAGTGCAAACCCAGTAAACCCTTTGACCAGATAAGCACACTTCTTCAATTCTTTTAATAACCTTCTGTCGAAGTGAGTTAGGTCTAGCTGAAGTTTCTACAGGTCTCCTCCCAGGAGGCATTTCATCAATGATGGAAGTTTCTAACGAGCCATATACAGTCATCGCCAAGGTTCTAGGTATGGGTGTTGCAGTCATAATTAATTGATGAGGACTTTGGTTTTTTGTGCCACCTTTTTCAAGCATTGAAAATCTTTGATGCACTCCAAATCTATGCTGCTCGTCTATAATGGTTAAGCCCAAGCAATTAAAAATAACATCTTCTTGGAAGAGGGCATGGGTCCCTACCAAAATGTTTATTTCTCCATTTTTTAACTTTGAAATAATTTCTTTTCTATCTGAAGCGTTTGTTGAGCCTGTTAATAATTCAACCCTCAGACCAAGTGAGGAGAACCATTCAGATAATGATAAATGGTGCTGCTCAGCTAATATCTCTGTTGGACACATAAAGGCTGTTTGCCAACCATTTTCATGCGCATGCAATGCACCTAAAGCTCCAACTAATGTTTTCCCAGAACCCACATCCCCTTGAAGCAGTCTTCTCATTGGCAGGTTTCCAGTTAGATCTGATCTAATTTCATCCCATGTTCTTTTTTGCGCTCCAGTTAAGTTAAATTCCAAAGACGAAGTAAACTTTTCTTCGGCGTTAGAAATCTTATCCATAGTAGGACCTGATCTTCCTTCTAACTCATTTTTTAATATCCCTGCACATAACATATGGGCAACTAGCTCTTCTTTAATTAAAGACCTTTGAGCTGGATGTTTACCTTCGATAAGGGTTTGAATATCTATATCTGAAGGAGGATTATGTATAAATTTTAAATTTTCCCATAAATCAACAAAACCAGATTCAGTATTAAGGGAAGAGCTTTCTTTTAGTAGGCCATGTTTGTCACAATAAGTAATTGAGGCATGAATAACTTTTCTTATTCTACCTTGTTGTAAACCAGAGGTTGTTGGGTATACAGGAGTAAGATTATTATCTATCTCTAAGTTTTCTGACTTATCAAATACTTGATATTGAGGGTGAATCATTTGTTTTCCATTTGGCCCTGGCGTAACTGGTCCATAACACCTAATCATTAGACCTTCCTGTAAGGCTTTGTGTTGGGCTATAGCAAAATTGAACATTCGCATAGTTAATCGACCCGTTCCATCATAGATCTCTGTAAAAAGCATTCTTCGTCCTCTAAAAACTACCGTGGACTTAACTATCTCTCCTTCTACTAAAACCGATTTATCATATGAGGCCTCTCCAATAGGAGTTAAGACCGTTCTGTCTTCATACCTGAAAGGAAGATGAAACATTGCATCTTGAACTGATTGTATGCCCAATGATTTTAGAGATTCTGAAATCTTAGGACCTACTCCCCTTAAGTTCGTTACTGAATGAAGATCTTTGCTGTCTTCAGTCATAATAATTTAATTGCTCTTTACTATTATTGCTTCTACTTCAATTAAAGAATCTAAAGGTAATCTAGCCACTTGCAGGGCCGCCCTCGCAGGGTAAGGCTCAGCAAAGAGTTCAGACATAACTTCATTTACCAAAGAAAACATCGAAAGGTCTTGCAGAGATACATTTAATTTAACTATGTCATTTAGAGAACAATTAGCTTCATCACATATAGCAGAAATATTATTGAATACTTGCCTGATTTGGTTTTCTTCCCCTTCTACTAACTCCATAGTTTCAGGGTTTAAAGGAATTTGTCCTGAAATATAAATCATATCTCCAGCTTCGATGGCTTGGGAATAAGGACCTATAGCACCGGGCGCTTTTTCTGTTTGAATCTTTCTTTTCATAATTAATGTAAAACCTTCGCTTGTCTTTCTTCTTGATCGTGGATCCTCGTAACAGAAGCTATTGATTTTAAAGTTTTTATTTTCTTTATTATTTGTGAGAGATGTAATCTATCAGAAACCTCAAGGTCTAGCACGAAATCATGTAAACCAGAATTAAGGTCAGTTGTTTGTATTGAACTAATGTTTGTTCCTGTTTCCGTTATAGCTGAAGCTATGCTGGCTAAGAGCCCCGGTTCATCGTTTGCCATAATCTTAATTTGAGAAGTGAAAACTTTCCCAGAAGACTCTCCCCAATTAATAGGAAAACATTGTTGAGGGTCTTTTCTAAAAGAGAGAATATTTTTACATCTTTCTTGGTGAACCACCAACCCTCTATCTGCGGTAAAGTGACCCATAACGGAATCTCCAGGAATAGGTTTACAACAAGGAGCATAATTAACTACAAGCCCTTCAGAACCTGTAATTTCAAGAGGGACGGCGGAATCCGCTTCAATTTCACTATCCTTATTTACGAATCCTGCTATTTGCTGGGCGACAATATTCGCTACTCTTATGCCTAACCCTATTTCTTTAAGAATCCTGTTCAAACTTCTTCCTCCGATACTGTCCAAGGCGCCTCTTAATTTATCTTTATCAATATTTTTTAGTTTAATATCTAAATTATCAAGAGACTGCTCTAATAATTTTTTCCCAAACTTCCTTGCTTCTGAAGACTTTAGGCTCCCAAGATAACTTCTAATACTGTGCCTAGCTTTGGTTGTTGTTGCAAAATTTAGCCAAGCAGGAGAAGTTTGAGGAACTTTATCTCTAAGTATTTCTATAGTCTGTCCACTTTCCAATGGGACGCTCAAAGGAGCAAGTTTTTTGTTAATTCTACAAGCCCTACAGTGATGCCCTATATCAGTATGCACTGCATATGCAAAATCTATTGCAGTAGATCCTCCGGCCATTTCAATAACTTCTCCTTGTGGGGTAAATACATAAATCTCATCAGGAAAAATATCTGTCTTAACTGAGTTAATGAACTCTTCTGTTGTCTCATAGTTTTCTCGCATTTCTAATAAGCCCGCAACCCAGCGTCTAGCTTTAAATTGAGGGCTGGAGTTGGAATTATCTCCTGATTTATAAAGCCAGTGAGAAGCTATACCATTTTCAGCCATATCGTTCATTTCTTGAGTCTTGATTTGAACCTCTATTGGGATTCCTTTTAGTGCGATTACTCCAGTATGAATAGATTGATAGCCGTTAGATTTGGGGATTGCTATATAGTCCTTAAACCTTCCTCTTACGGGCTTATACATGTTATGGATATTCCCTAGCGCTCGATAGCAGTTTTCGGGGGTATCTACGATAATTTTTATGGCATATACATCCATAATTTCTTCAAAAGATCTTTTTCTTTCTTTCATTTTTCTATAAATGCTATAAATATGTTTTTCTCTTCCTTCAACTATAGAAGCTATGCCTTCTTTTAATAATTTATCACTCATTTCTTTTTGGATTTTACTTAAGAGTCTTTTTTGCCCGCCTCTGGTTTTCTTTACAGCGGCTATTAACCTTTCATATCTAGTAGGGTAGATTGTTTTAAAGGCCAGATCTTCTAGTTCTCGGTATAAATTGTTCATACCAATTCTGTGAGCAATAGGGGCATATATCTCTAGAGTTTCTTTGGCTATTCTTAATTGTTTTTCTCGATCTAAGTACAAAAGTGTACGCATGTTATGCAATCTATCAGCGAGCTTCACTACAATAACTCTTATATCCTTAGACATAGCTAGCACCATCTTTTGTAGATTCTCTGCTTGAGATTCAGTTTTACTTGAGATTGTTAATGTATTTAACTTGCTTACTCCATCAACCAGATCAGCAACTTCTTTGTTGAATTTCTTTTCGATAACACTTTTAGGTATGCCTGAATCTTCCATTACGTCGTGAAGCATTGCAGCTGTAAGGCTATCTTCATCCATTCTGAAGCTACCCAATATGCTTGCAACTGCTATAGGGTGCGTCACATACGGATCACCGCTAGACCTATATTGCCCAGAGTGAGCCTCGCAAGCAAAATCATAAGCTTTATTAACTTGTTTTACTTTCTTGGGATCCAAGTAATCCGAAAGTTTTTTTGAAAGTGCGCCTATAGATTCCATAAAATTATTAAAACAAAGATTAAGTATCTCTATTTTTGAGCCCTAAGGCTAATGATATTGGAATATTTAAGTTTGTGGCAAGTCTTCAGCAGAAAGACCTTCAGAAAATTCTTGCTCCAAATCAGCAATATCAACTTTAAGATCATTAATATTCTCAGTTGTCACTGTCCCAGCCTCAATTTCTCTAAGTGCCATAACGGTAGGCTTATCGTCTTCCCATTCAAGTGTAGGGCGCCTTCCACCAGTCGCGAGTTGGCGCGCTCTTTTAGCAGCCAATATGATTAATTCGTATCTAGTACT
>CABXQE010000005.1 GCA_902514295.1 uncultured SAR86 cluster bacterium
ACCCAAGAAAGCTAAGGTTCTTTATATTCTGATCTAGAAAATTTGTATGTAACTCATTATTTTTAAATTTTGTATCTGAAAGAATATTTTTTAATAAATCTAAATTAGTTGGAACTCCTTCAATTTTAAATTCACATAAAGATCTATAATTTCTTTTAAGAGCTTGTTTGAAGTTATCTTCAGGAGAATGTGTAATTACTTTGGCTATAAGAGAATCAAAAGCAGGATTAGTTTCATAACCACTATAACCATAACTATCTGATCTAACTCCAGGGCCAGAAGGTAAATCAAAAGATGTAAACTTCCCTCCAGAAGGTTTCGTTTCTCCTTCAGAGTCCATAACTTCCATATTAACGCGCGATTGAACGGCAAAACCTTTTGGTTCAGGAATATTCTCTTGTTCTAACTTAAGTTGTTTTAAAGTTTTCCCTGAAGAGATTTGAATTTGCACTTTAACTAAATCTAAACCTAGCACAGCTTCGGTTACGGTATGTTCCACTTGTAACCTGGCATTGCACTCAATAAATTTAAAGTCTGCTTTAGCGTAATCAACTAAAAATTCAACGGTTGCCAGACCTTCATATTTAGATTCTTTAATTAATGCCACAGATGCATCAAACATTTTCTCTTTTAGTTCTTTCTTTATTCCGGGTGCAGGAGCAATTTCTAAAATTTTCTGATGCCTTCTTTGAGTTGAACATTCCCTTTCATGCATATGGATTGCTTGTCCTTTGCCATCACCAAGTACCTGGACCTCAACATGCCTATAATTTTTTAAATACTCTTCTACATAAAGATCAGAAGAATCAAAAGCAGATTTGGCCTCGGAGGAAGCTCTGTTCATTGCATCTTTTAAATCTGACTCTGAATTAACTACCCTCATACCTCTTCCACCGCCGCCAGCTATTGCCTTTATAACTAAAGAAGAGTTCTTTTTTAAGCCTTTAAAGAAAGTGGATGCTTGTTTTAAAGAAGTCTTTCCTTGAGTTCCTTTTACTACAGGAATATCTAACTTAGTAGCTAATTGCTTAGCTTCTGACTTATCTCCAAAGATCATTAAAGACTTTTCTGAAGGTCCTATGAATTTTATTCTTGCTCGTTTAGATGACTTAGCAAACTCAGGGTTTTCACTTAAAAATCCATAACCAGGGTGAATGCCGTCTACTTTTTCACGTTTAGCTATACCTATTATTTTTTTGATATTCAGATAAGCGCTGGCTCCTTTCTCATCAATCATGAAGGACTCGTCCATCTTTGAAAGATGTAAGGAATTTAAGTCATCTTCAGAAAAGATACCAATGGTCTTAATGCCTAAATCATTACAAGTTCTAGCTATGCGAATAGCAATCTCACCTCTATTAGCAATCAGTATTTTTTTCATTAAATTATATTAACGAACAAGTAAGGGACTATTTTCGACTTACCAAAGATCGTATTTTTGAAGCTCAGCTCTTCCAACAACCATGTGATGAACTTCGTCTGGTCCATCGGCAAACCTTAAGTGTCTTATGTCAGTGTAAAGACCTGCCAAAGGTGTCCATTGCGATATTCCAGCAGCTCCATGCATTTGAATGGCTTGATCAATTATTTTACAAGCCTTTTCAGGAACCATTGCTTTGATTGCACTGACGTATACTCTTGCTTCTTTATTTCCAAGAACATCCATTGCTTTGGCTGCTTGCAATACCAATAAACGCATTGCATCTATTTCTATCCTCGCTCGAGAAATAATCTCTAGATTCCCTCCCAGTTTAGCGATAGGTTTTCCAAAAGCTTCTCTAGTCCCTGCTCTTTTTACCATTAGCTCAAGAGCTACTTCAGCTTTACCGATTGTTCTCATACAGTGATGAATACGGCCAGGACCTAACCTAACTTGCGAGATCTCAAAACCTCTACCTTCTCCTAATAATATATTTTCTTTAGGCACTCTCACGTTATCAAATTTAATGTGCATATGACCGTGAGGTGCATGATCATGACCAAAGACTTGCATGCCTTCTAATATTTGAACGCCCGGAGTATCTTTAGGAACAAGAATTTGGGATTGTTGTTTAGAAGGATGAGCGTCAGGACTCGTCTTAACCATGGTGATCATGATTTTACATCTCGGGTCTCCAGCGCCAGATATGTAGAACTTTTCACCATTTATAACCCACTCGTCTCCATCTAAAACTGCACTGGTGCTGATATTTTTAGCATCAGAAGACGCTAAGTTTGGTTCTGTCATGGCATAAGCGGAGCGAATCTCTCCATTTAATAGAGGTTCTAACCATTGTTTCTTTTGCTCTTCGGTTCCCACTCTTTCTAAAACTTCCATATTTCCTGTATCTGGAGCACTGCAATTCATGCTCTCAGATGCTAATGGGTACTTTCCTATTTCTGTTGCTACATAGGTGTAATCCAGGTTAGTAAGACCGTCTCCAATATTTCCATCTGGATCAGGTAAAAAGAAGTTCCACAAACCTAATTCTCTTGCTTTATCTTTCGCACCTTCCATAAGTTCAATTTGCCTTGGGTGCCAAGTCCATCTATCTTCTTTCTCATTCTGAAGAGCAGAATATTCTTGCTGTATAGGTTTTATATTTTCTTCACAATGTTTTTTAACCAAGTCCATTAATGGCTGGGTTTTTTCAGACATTGAAAGTTCAAATAATTCTGGGTTTGTGCTCATGTTATATCTCCTTAATAACTTTAATTAATACGAATACCAAATTGGTGAAGACCAAGCTCGTTCTTGTATAGTCTTCTTTAAATCTTCTCTAGGTTCATTACCTGTTTTTATAGCATCCCAGGTACTCCATCTGCAAGTAGGATTTTCAAGGACTCTTACATAATAAAATGCTTTTACAGAAGGGTCGAAGGAATTATCTGTCCAAACTGTCTTTAATTCATTAGCTCCAACATCAGAGCTAATTGAACAGTCAGTTATATCTACTAAAGATCCGTTATCAGGACATCTATTAGTTTCAGGATCTGGTATTAAGCCATCAGAACACATTACGTCAATTACTTCCTCATGCGGCTTCCCTGTAATTCTATCTACCCATCCTTTAATGATCTGTGCTCTCTGTAAAGGAGCAGAGTTTTTATCCCTAAGAGCCCAAACCAGAAAAGAAGGTTTAGCGCCATCAGATGACTCTAAATCTTGACCCATAGGAACACCTCTTTCGTAAGCTTGTTTAACTGCATCATCAGAATCCAAAAGAGATTCATCCAGGTTATATCCAGCGAAAAACCTTAACTTAATCCTGGTACCTGAAGTTGCATAAGTCTCTTTTCTTTTAAAAGCCTCGAAAATTGAATTTCTTGTATTTTCTTCTGCCCAAACAGCCGCTAAACCTGACGCTCCCCATTGATTAAATACAGCATTGTTAAAATACCTATCTCCAATCTTTTTAAGATTAAGTTGTCTTATAGGAGCCTGTAATACAAGTTCCAAATTTTCACCTGTTAAAGGAGCCGAACCTCTACCTTCAGGTGTTCCATCAAAGATACCAATTTTAGAAGTAAAATTAGATTCATCATCAGATATTGCACCGGTATGAGTATCGCTTGCTCCTACCATTCCAAACTTATAAGGATTGCCACGTCCTTCTTCCGACATTCCAAGTCCATCTAGATAAGCTTGCCTTACATATCCTCCAAAAGGTCTGCTATATGCAGAGTTGCCAACTCTTTGATCCATTATCTCAAAATCAGCCCACTCATCATCAGGGGATAGTATGGGGTGAGTCTCGGAAGTTCCTTTTACTTGAGTCATCTCAACAATTGGCTCATTACGCATTCTAAATTCAGCATATTGAGTGCTAATTGGAAGACCTTCCCAATTCTCCATCTCAAACATTTGTCCATTAGAACCGTTTGAATTATGCGGGATAGCTATTGTATCTACCCCTCTTTCTCTTAAGCCATCCATCCAAGACCATAAGTCTTCTGGATTAAGTGATTTGAGTCTTGTGAAAGGCTCAACAGTAAATTTATTACCGTTATAAATAACATTTCTATGCAAGTTAGCGCTTTCAAGAGGCGGAGAGCCTTCAAAATTACACCCTGTTCCTCTTAATAAACATTTAAGGCTTGATGCTCCTTCCGTATTGGAAGATCTAGTTGTTGAAGAGGTGAACTCATAAGCAACAAAGGTGGTGAAATTACCTGGATCATTGTGTCTTTGAGCGCTTCTTATGATATCGGCCCAAGCAGTTCTGTGTACATTAACATCGAATAAAGTAGTTCCTCGAGCAGCATCACCTGTGATAGTAGCCATAAGGCGAGTCCAAACATTAGAATAATTAGCTGTATTTCTTACATAATTTTGGAAAAGATTACTTCGAGCTGCTATTGATTCCTGAGTAATATTTTCAGGTGCATTTAGATTATGGAAAGGTTCGCTACCGGCCTTGCCGTTATCAGGGTCAGCCCAGTGAGACACCATTCCCAGCAACATTCCATGATCAGTAACTGCATAAAAATCTAGAGGTTCTCTGATTTGCATTTCATAACCTAGAGGATGATTTATAGCTCCTCCTTTAGCAAACTCATAAGCATCATCTGGAGTTGCGGTTGTACCAAATATATATGCATCAAAAGAATGTTTGGTATGGACGTGCAGATCGCCAAAATATAAATTCTTATCTTCGTTAAAACCAGAAGTTGTTCCTGCTTTAGAGTCGGTCACTGCTAGATCATCAGTGTAATCAACAATATCGTTTGGTGAAGTACAACTCCATAATCCTAAAACCAAGAAAACTATTAAACCTAACTTATAACTTGAATTCATAAAACCCCCATAATTAAAAACAATTTAACAATTAATAAGGTTCTTGGAAAGCCTAAGAACGACTATGAATGAACTGTCTCAGCTAAAATGCCAAGAACTTCTAAACATCGTCAGGAAGGATATTAGCTGCTGTAACTCCTCTAAAGTTTGGAACGTACCAAATTGGAGAAGACCAGGCTCTCTCTTGTATTGTTAAAGGTATGTCTGATCTTGGTTTATTGCCAGATTTAATTGCATCCCACGTGGACCATCTACAAGTAGGGTTCTCTAAAACTCTAACGTAATAAAAAGCTTTAATAGTAGGATCAAACTCAGGGTCTTTCCAAATAGTTTTAAGTTCATTAGAACCAACATTTTTAGAAATTTCACAGTTCTCAAGATTCACCTTAGCTCCATTATTGGCGCACCTGTTAGTTTTAGGGTCAGGAGCAATTCCCCAAGAGCAAGCTACATCAAAAACCTTTTCATAAGTTCTTCCGCTTATATCAGTCCAACCTTTTATTACTTGCACTCTATCTAAAGGCGCCCTTTTAATATCTCTAAGTGCCCAAACCAAGAAGCTTGGAGCCTTTCCATCAGACTCTAGAATATCTGAGCCCATTGTCACCCCTTTTGAATAAGCAAAGGCCACAGGGTCTTCTTCATTAAGCGCATTATCTATTTCGTAGCCAGCAAAAAACCTTACTTTAATTCTGCTACCTGTCGTAGCAAAAGTTTCTTTTCTTCTAAAGGCGTTATAAATCGACCGTCTAGTATTGTTCTCAGCCCAAACTCCAGCTAAGCCAGATGCTCCCCATTCAGTGTATGCTGATTGTATAAACTCTTTGTCTTCAACTTCTTTAAAACCAGCTATTACAACACTCAAATCTGTACTTTGTATTTGTTCTTTTAGTTCTCTGTCTACTGGAACTGCCCCTCTCAGTACTGGTGTTCCATCAATAATCCCTGCCTTTGAATGAAAGTCAGACTCTTTATCAGAAATGGCACCTGTGTGAGTATCACTAGCGCCAACTAAACCAAATTTATAAGGGTTTATTCTGTATTCTGATTCAAGAGAAAGTCCCCTTAAATAAGCATCCCTCACATAACTTCCTTGAGGTCTTGAGTAAAAGGGTGAAGCGATTCTAAAATTCATAATCTCAAAATCTGCCCACTCATCATTTGGAGAAAGAAGTGGATGACTATCCGATGTTCCTTTTACTTGAGTTATCTCAACTAAAGGTTCATTTCTCATTCTTTTGGAAGCGTATTCATCAGACATGGGGTTACCGGCCCAATCAACCAGTTTAAACATTTGTCCATTCGAGCCATTTGAATTATGAGGAATGGCTAAACTCTCAACCCCTTCTTCTCTTAAATTATCCATCCAATCCCATAAGTCTTCTGGATTCCTTGAATCAACAATGGAGAAAGGTTGAACAGGTCCTTTGCTTTCTTTAAAAACTACGTTTCTATGAAGATTGCTCTGCCCTATTCCACTGGAAGTAAATTCATAAGCTAAAAAAGTAGTAAATTTTCCTGGATCATTATGCCTCTCAGCAGCTTCAGCTGTATCCCTCCAAGCTGATTGGTGAGTTTCTCTGTCATAAGCGTTTGTTCCGTAAATAGTGTCTTCTTGCAGGTAAGCTTTTAGAATTTTAATAGGGTTTTTAGTAGGAGCAACTAGCTCACCAGTTATTAGATTTCGAAACAAGCCCAATCTTCTGGCTAAAGAATCTGTATTTAAATTATCATCATCATTTAAGCCGTGTAAGTCTTTTGCAAAATCCATTGAGCCAGGAACAGTATTTGGATCCGCATAAGCCTGCAACATTCCAAGCCATGCACCGTGATCAGTTACAGCATAAAAATCTAATGGATCTTCTAATTGCATATCAAATCCTAAAGGATGTTTTATAGAGTCCCCTTTAGCATATCTATAAGCATCATCAGGGGTGGCCTTAGTCCCAAAAATATACGCATCAAAAGAGTACTTTGTGTGAACGTGCAAATCTCCAAAATAAGCATTCATATTAGAATTTGAATCAAGGATTATTTCTGATGATTCGGTGTTTAAAGAAAAGTCAGTAACATTATCTTTTATAGAGAATACTTTATTTACGCCTAGAACCCATATCCCCAAAGATATCACTAATAAAAGAAAAATTGTTCTTATAGCTATGACCATGATTTGTCCTCTTTATTTAATAAAAGATTATACAGATTTATATTTTATAGAGGGTTTATTGACATATTTTAAAAATACTGTATATTTATACAGTATGAATGATATATACAAGAAAAATAAGCCTTCTGGGCAACCCATGGCCATTAGACACTTAAATATAATACAAATAGAAAGTCCATTACATTACATGTGGGTTGATAGACTAGTTACCTCTATGTACATAGTTTTATCAGCCAGCTTAATTACGATCTCATTAGCTTTAATGCTGGGTCTATCAATATAGAATTAAACTTTCTAAACAAATAGGTTAGTCTAGGTCCTCAATTTTAGGACCTATGAATACATATACTAATACCCTCTTTATTTGGACAGGCATTTCAATAATTGCCTTTATAGTCTTACTTTTTAAAAGTGCTCCCTATGGCAGGTACTCTATGTCTTCATGGGGGCCATCAATGTCTTCAAGATTAGGCTGGATTCTAATGGAATCTCCTACTGTCTATTTAATGCTTCTGTTCATGTTTTATTTTAGTAGCTCATTAGAAGTCGTAGAAATAACGCTCATCTCAATTTGGATGGTGCATTATGTTCATAGAAGTTTTGTATGGCCACTTAGAGCAAAACTGGAAGGAAAAAGGATAACCTTAATAGTTGTTCTTCTGGCTGCGATATTTAATCTAGTTAATGTATATATTCAAGGATCGTGGATATTTATTTATGGAAGTTATGAAAAAGAATGGTTGTTATCACCTTTTTTTATTGTAGGACTTTTAGTTTTTTTAATAGGCTTATATATCAATATTAAATCAGATAATATTTTGATGGAACTAAGAAAAGAGAATGGAAGCGGTTATCACATTCCTAATGGCTTTTTGTATAACAAAGTTAGTTGTCCTAATTATTTTGGTGAAATCTTAGAATGGCTAGGCTGGTTTATTATGACGCTTAGTCCTGCAGGCTTAGTATTCTTAATTTGGACAATGGCAAATCTGATTCCAAGAGCTAAATCAAATCATGAATGGTCTATAGAGAATATTGAAGGTTATCCTAAAGATAGAAAAAAGGTTATTCCTTACTTGTATTAATAGGTGCTAAGAGACTTTCGTTTCAATATTGAGCTGTCCTTCTAGACCTGCAATTCTATGTATTGCGCTTTCCAAGTAGGCCGGATCACTGGTCATTTCCACCATAGCCATAAGGCCGGGATACCTGACGATCGCGATCTTGTCCCAAAGATCTTCTACCTCTCCCAACATTAAACGGTTCACCTCACCCGAGAATATCAGTTGCCCACCAACTCTTTCTATATGCGCCTGAACCTCCGTGCTATAGATCTCGTAGGCTTGCTCACCGGTCAGGTCTGTTTCACGGCCATCTTCATATTCAGCTTTATCTTTAAATTTAAGCAGGTTCACCATGTGAATCGGCGTGTCTGCATCTCCTTCCAAAAAGCCCTTAATTTGTTCTTCGTTAGGTGTTACTTTGTTTTCTACTTTCATCCAGCTGAGATCATTATCCTGTGAATCATTTTCACTATAAACTATTAACATTATTAGTGTTATATTAATTAGTATAGATCGATTATCCGAACAAGATGTAAATTCCATAGGAAGAACATATGACAAGCAGCGAAGCTCTACCCGTCCTTCATGGCGCTAATATTTCTCCATACGTCCGTAAGGTTAGGGTGGCTCTCGCCTACAAGGGCATCGAGTATAGCAATACTCAGCAGAGCCCATTTAACGCGCCTGAAGAGTTCGTAGAAAAGAGTCCTTTATCAAAGATTCCATGTTGGGAAGAAGGAGAACTCATTCTACCTGACTCTTCCGTGATCCTGAGCTACCTGGAGTACCGCTATCCGGACCCGCCGCTCTTACCTGCTGTAGCCGGCCCAAGGGCACGTGCACTCTGGTTAGAGGAGTACGCAGACACCAAGGTGGGAGAAACCGTGGCTGGCGTCTTTTTCCAGCGAGTAATAATGCCAACTGCGTTCAAACAGGAAACCGACGAGCAATTGGTAAGACATTTGCTAGATTCAGCCTTGCCCAAGGTCTTCGATTACCTTACTGACTGTCTGGGGGGCGAAGAGTTTATGGTCAGTGGTAAATTTTCGATTGCCGACATCGCCATTGCGAGCGCTTTCGTTAACTTCGCATTGGCGGGAGAGACAGTAGACACGGATAGATGGCCGGAGTTAGCCAGTTACATCCAACGCGTTCATGCCCAGCCCTGTTATGCGCCAATCGTTAAGGCTGATCTAGAGGGGGAGTTTGCTAGATTCAGACCGAAGGACAGTCACAATGCCTGAAGTAATCTAGGCTCTCTAGAATCTAACTGTGATTGCAAATTCTTTTCTCTTTGAACTTGTTTATCAAAGCGTCTAACTTTATTCTATGCGACCATTTTAAAATATTAGGAGAGATTCATGGATCTTGAATACGGACCCGAATACGATGATTTTAGATCAGAAGTAATAAACTTCATTAAAGAGAATGAAGGTGTGAAGCTAAGCGGACCAATGCGAGACGAGAGTCGAGTAAATTGGCAACAGAAATTAATTGATAATGGTTATTTTGCACGCTCAGTTCCTAAGGAGTATGGAGGCTACGGCGGCGATATGGACATTATCAAGCTAAGAATAATTGCTGAAGAATTTGCTAAATCTCCGATACCGAAAGCCATGGGAGGCCAAGGCATACAAATGCTTGTACCAACTTTACTATCGTTAGGTACAGAAGAACAAAAACAACAATACATCCGTCCTACTCTAAGAGGAGAAATGATTTGGTGCCAAGGTTATTCTGAGCCCAATTCAGGAAGTGATTTAGCAAGTTTACAAACGAAAGGTGAATTGGATGGTGATGAGTGGGTTATCAATGGTCAAAAAATATGGACCAGTACAGCTCAACTTGCTCAAATGTGTTTTATTTTGGTTAGAACAGAACCTGATGCGCCTAAACACCAAGGAATAAGCTATCTATTAATGCCAATGGATAGCGAAGGCATAGATAGAAGACCTATTAAACAGATGACTGGAGATTCTGATTTTAATGAATTATTTCTTACGGACGTGCGAATACCTGCTGAAAATATAGTTGGTAGTAGAGGTGAAGGATGGCAAGTAGCTAATGCAACATTGGGTCATGAAAGAGGCTCCTTAGCTGATCCTAACGTAACTCAGAATAGACTTAACTCTTTAATAGATTTAATGAAAACAGAAACCATTGACGGTCAAAGAGTAATCGATAAGCCAATCTTCAGAGATAGGTTGCTCTCTATACAAGGTCGCCTAATGGCCCAACAGTCTAATGCTTTAAGAATTTTGTCCTCTCAAATCAATGAAGGTCAAGATGCGACGTTGGCTAAATTTATTGTAAAACTACAAGGCACAGAATTGCGTCATGAATTAGAAGGTCTAGCAATTGATGCTATGGGAGAATTAGGTACTTTATATGAAGACAGTCCTCATCTTAGAGATCATGGGGCCTGGCAACAAACATATATGTATTATCTAGGCTTAATAATTGGCGGGGGAACCAATCAGATTCAAAAAAATATCATTAGTGAAAGAGCACTAGGCATGCCTAAAGAGCCTAAAGTACAAGGAGCGTAATTATGTATTTTGGATTATCAGAAGAACAAAAAAGTCTTGAGGAAAACATAAGCAAATTCTTAAGTGACAACGCTCCTTTAGATGCTATAAAAGCAGTTGCAGATGGTGAGGAAGTAAAGGCTGATGAAATTCATAAAGGAATTATTGAATTAGGGTTAAGTGGCCTTATGGTTCCTGAATCCTACGGCGGATTAGAGCTCAACATGTTATTTGCAACGGTAGTATCATCAGCTTTAGGGGCCGGAACAGCTCCCGTCCCTTATGCAGGAGCTTACGTGATGGCACCTATAGCAATTACATTAGCTGGTGACGAAGACCAGAAAAATGAATGGTTACCGAAAATTGCTGGTGGAGAGAAAGTAATTGGAGTTGGCCTCTCTGAATTCGTTGGGGCAAGAGAGGATGCTGGCATAGAGTTTAATAAAGGAAAAGTTTCGGGAAGAAGCCTATTCTTAATTGATGGTAAAAATGCAGATGCTTACTTGCTTGCAAATAAATCTGGTGAACTTTTCTTAATAGATTCTTCTAGTAAAGGCATAACTGTTACTGAACTAGTTACTGTTGATAAAACTAGAACCTCCATAGAACTTACACTAGATAAAGTAGATGCCACCCTCCTCCCAGGTTCAAGCGATTTAAGTGTTATAGAAAAAGTCTTAGATGCAGGAAGGTTGATGTTATCAGCTGATACTGTTGGAGCTTCACAAGTTATGCTAGATAAGGCTGTTGCTTATTCATTAGAAAGAAAACAATTTGGAAGGCTAATTGGTTCGTTCCAAGCAGTAAAACATATGTGTGCAGAGATGGCTGCAGAATTAGAGCCTTGTCATTCTATGATTTGGCATGCGGCACATAGTCAAGATAGTTCTGCTGAAGATGCTAGATTAATGGCTTGTCAGACAAAAGCTCATATTTCAGAAGTAGGCAAACAAATCTCTAAGACATCTACCGAAGTGCACGGCGGTATGGGTTTTACTGATGAGTTAGGTCTGCACTACTGGTTCAAGAGGATTGGACTTAATAGACAATTATTAGGCTCGCCTGAACTGATAAGAGAAGAAGCAGGTAAGTTACAAGGTTTTGATCAGTAATTAAAGACTGTAAAATTCCTTAGCGGTTTTGTAAAAAAGAGACTCTTTATCGTTTTCACTAAAATCTTTAGTCATCTTCTTAAAGGCGTTCCATAGAACGTGGTAAGAAATTGACTGCTTGTCTACAGGAAAGTTACTTTCAAACATACATCGGTCTACACCAAATATTTCTATCGTGTGCTTGTAATATTCTTTGTGTGTTGAAACTAATTCATCAGAAGAAACAGGTAATTCTCTTTTATGCCACTTCCAACCATTTACCGGCATAGCCAAACCACCTAGTTTTGCGTAAACATTAGGGCACTCAGCTAATCTAGCAGTATCTTCTTTCCATTGACCAAATATAGCCTCTTGCTTACCTTCATAGGGACCAATTCCCAAAGGTCCACCAAAATGATCGTGAACTATTTTTAAGTCAGGTAACTCACGGGCTAATATGGTTAGGTCTTTGATTTGGTTATGGTAATGCCAAGTATCGAAAACAAGATCTAGTTTAACGAGCTGCTCTAGTCCTTTTTGAAAAGCGTCTTCCAAATAAATGCTTTCGGTTGGTTCTGAGTGAGCATTTTTAACTCTTTCATCCTCATCCCAGCCTCCAGAATGTCTAATGCCCCTAAACAAACCTTCTCCTTTCTCAATGTGAAGTTCCAGAACCTCTTTTGCAGAGTCTCCTAACATCATATCTACATGACCAATAATTCCTTCAATCTGAGCTTTAGATAAATCTTTTTTTGCTTCTTTTGCTATACCGACAACAAATTCAGTCTCTCCAACTGGCTTAAAGGCATCAGGACCTTCTTCGTAATATCCTTGACCACAATCTATATATACAGTTTTTTTAATATTGTGACCGCTCGAGGTATCTCGCCATAAATCTTCAAGTAAATACTGGTAAGTGTCTTTTATTCCAGGAGGGTCTTCAGGGCCATGCCATAAATGGTGATGAGGGTCTATGATTTCTCTTCCTGGATCAATAATTTCTTCTTGGACTCGATCTATCCAGCCTTCTATTTCATGTATGTTCGACATTTAATTACCTTTTATTACAGAAAGAGCATATCCAAAAATATCTGCTATTTCATCTATTTGCTTATCTTTAGAAGTTCCGGCACCGTGCCCTGCTCTAGACTCAACCCTTAAAAGGATCGGATTATCACAAGATTGTAGTTCTTGCAGCTTAGCTGCAAATTTATATGAGTGTGCTGGTACAACACGATCATCTCTACTGGAAGTGGTTATTAAAGTAGTTGGGTAACAAACATCTTTTTTTATATTGTGATAAGGAGAATAGGATAAGAGATTAATAAAATCTTCCTCTTCATCTGGTTCACCATAGTCGCTTGTCCATGCCCAACCTATAGTAAATTTATGAAATCTAAGCATGTCTAAAACACCTACTTGAGGTATTGCTACTTTAAATAGGTCTGGATTCTGTAACAAAGTTGCTGCGACCAATAGACCTCCATTTGATCTTCCTAAAGAAACGGTTGTCTCAGAGGAGCCTATCCCTTCCTCATGTAAATATTTAGCTGCTGAAGTAAAGTCATCGAACACGTTCTGTTTATTAAGCAACATACCATCTTCATGCCATTCGTCACCGTATTCACTTCCACCCCTCAAGTTAGCTACAGCCAATACCCCTCCTGACTTAATCCACATATAAAACGTTTTACTAAAATTAGGAAGAATAGAAATATTAAACCCCCCATAACCATAAAGGAGTACGGGAGTGTCTCTATCTATCTTTAAACCTTTCTTGTTTGATATGTGTATAGGAATTTGTGTTCCGTCAGATGACGAGTAAAAGTGTAATTCGCTTAGATATTCATCAGCATTAAATCCTGGAATATCAGATTTCCAATAAGGTTCATGACTAAGAGTACCAAGATCTATCTCAAATACTTCTTCAGGTGATGTGTAATTAGTGAATTCAAAATAAGCAGTGTTGTCTTTTATATTCCCGTAGAATCCATTTATAGATCCGCTGTTAGGGAAGTCTAAATCAGATAAGTAATTTCCTGCCAAATCAAAAAATTTAATGTCTGTAATAGTGTCTTTTAGATAATTTATTATGATCTTCTTACCTATTATTGAGACTGCAGAAATTGGGTTGCTTTCTCCTATAACTTCGTTCCAAGTATATTGACCATCTTCAGCTATTCTTAAAGAAACTACCTTGCCTCTAGGAGCATCCGAAGTAGTATAAAACCAAAGGGCATTCTTCACCCCACCTAAGAAATTATAAGTGGCTTCAAATTCGTTTATAACGGGAATGAAATCAGTATCTTTTTCAAACTGAATATATACAAGATTCCTTTCGTCTGTTCCTTCTCCTATCGACAGGACTCTATAACTCCCTTCTTCAGGGACACTTATAGACCAAGACCTGTCTGGGTTCTGCTCATCTTGATAAATGAGCTTGTCTTCCTTTTGGCTATCGGACAATCTATGGAAATATAATTGAGGGCTTCTATTTACATCCGCTAAAGCTTCATTTGGTTTTTCGTATTTCTGATAATAAAAACCAGAGCTATCTGATTCCCAAGTTGCGTAAGAGAATTTAGACCATTCAATCTTGTCTACTAAATCTTCTTTAGTTTCTATGTCCATTACTTTCCAAGTTCTCCAATCCGAACCTCCATCAGAAATAGAATAAGCTACCTTTTTTCCATCAGGACTCACACTAACGTCGCCTAGTGAGATTGTTCCGTCATCAGAGAATTGGTTTGGATCTAACAACACCTGAGCTTCACAGTCATCACACCCTTTCATCATAAAGACGCTTTGTTGTTTTTTACCGTCATTAGAAAAGTAAAAGGTCTTATTACCTTTCTTGTAAGGAACGCTTATCTGGTCAGATACCCAAATCTCTTCCAATTCTTTTTTTATTTTTTGTTGATAGGGATTGGATAAAAATCTATCTGTAAGAATATTTTGTTGCTCGACCCACTCCTTAGATTCAGTGCTAGTAAAATCTTCTAACCAACGATAAGGATCTTCTATTGTTTGGCCAAATATATTCTCTACTAAGTCTAATTTTTTAGTTTTAGGGTAATTCATTTCTGCAATTCCTTCTCCGCACCCATTTAAAATGAATACTAAAAACAATAAAACATAAAATCTAATAAAAATTTTCATGATAAGCTTTTAGGAATAATATAGATTAAACCAATAATTCATACATGAAAGTTATAAATAGAATCACTCTAACAGCACTTATTTTTTTAACCTTTTCTAATTATTCGTTTTCCGCAACAAAGGATTCTGAGCTTTATGTCATAGGTTTTGGTTCTTGTATAACGGAAAAAAGGGACCAGCCTATCTGGGATGCTATTAAAAAAGAAAACATAGATGAATTTTTCTTTATGGGAGATAACGTTTATGGAGATTCTGAAGATGGTCTTCTTGTAGAAATGCGCAAATCATATGAGAAGCAAAGACAAATGTTTCCTAAATGGGTTTTCGATAAAAAACTTAATGCTATTTGGGATGATCATGATTATGGAAAAAATGATGGCGGATTTGAATACCCTCTGAAAAAAGAAGCGCAGAAACTATTTCTAGAATTCTGGAATGTTAATAAAGAAGACCCTAGACACAACAGAGAAGGAATCTACTTTAATGAAGTAAATGAAATCTTGGGAAGTAAGGTGAACCTTATTGCACTCGATACACGATACCATCGCTCTCCTTTAGACCAAGCCGATAAGCCCTACTCTCCGACACTAGATAAAACAAAAACTATCTTAGGGGAAAGACAATGGAAATGGCTTGAAGAGGTTTTAAATAAAGATAGTGATTTAGTCATTATAGTTTCTTCAATACAAATACTTCCGACAAATCATGGATTTGAAAAATGGTATAACTTTCCTCATGAAAGGACAAAACTTCTAAATCTTCTTAAAACAACCCGCAAGCCAATCATTATAATTTCAGGAGACAGGCATAAAGCTGGATTGTATAAAGATGGAAGAATAATTGAGATGACTTCTTCATCTATGAATAAACCAATTTCAAAGCCAATAACTATGCTATGGGATCTCTTAAGCAAAGAGACTGATGATTTGCTTCAAGGCGATATGTATTCTCGAGAGAACTATGGAATCATTAAGTTCAATAAAAACAAAATTTCAGTCACCCTAAAAGATATCAAGGGGGAAGAAATTCTTTCAGTAGAAATTTAAAAAAGGGGTCATAAGACCCCTTCTATATTACTTAGCTTCTTTTACCCTTAGAGTTGTATAACTCCTTCCATTGCCACATTGCGAGATATCGTTAAGAGCTTCTGCTTCAGGTGTGCCTCTTAAATTTGCACCAAAATTATCAACGTTTTTTCCGTATTCACTTGGTGAGTGAGCGTATAAAGAATATACGAAATCAAAATCAATATTTCCAGCTCCAACCGGAGACATAATCATCTTACGACCCATAGTATCGCCAGTAGATTTTGCTTTAATGGCAAACCTTTTGTATGCATCAAAAGCTTTTCTCATTGTCACTCCGTCTTTTAACTGACAATCGGTGAAGCGAACAAAACCCATTTCTGAAATTTCTCCGTCTGGAGTAGAAACTGGCCACTGCCAAACCTCTGTCACCCTGGAATTGGTTATAGGTATTGTACTGAATAATTTTCCTCCCTCTTTAGCCCAATTTTCAACAGTTCTGTATTGAGAAGTTGAATTAGGATGTAGATTTAGCCAAACAAAATCAGTTTCCTGTAGATCATTTGAGTAATACGGAGTAAAGATAACTGTCTCCATTTCATTCCATACATCACCTTTTCCTTCAGTCCATTTAACAAATTTCTCAGCCCATTTATAAAGGTCGCTCATGCCCTTTCCTTTATTAAAATTACCAGAATAGTATTCTGCTTTATTTGGGGTAGGTTCAAATTCATACTCTTCTGCTGCCAGAAAAGTTGAGATGGATAAAAAAGTTATTAATAAATATTTCATAATTTATTTCTTCATCCAGATACTAGACATCTGCATAGCTAAGATGGTGATAAGGAAGACCCAACCTATTCCATTTGGCATTAGATTAAATTCTTTTCCAGGTTCCATAAATTCAACAAACCTTTGTGCCCCTACACTTATCTCTGTACCTTGACTTTGTAAATACACCAACGCTGATGCAGTACCATTACTAGCCCATTCTACAAGTGCTGCGTTAAAATTTAATTGATAAACAATAACTAAACAGAAAGCTGTAACAGCTATTTTTCCAATCATATTATCTGATTCACCAACCAAATTAGCTGCTCTAAAACTAACCCATAACAAGAAGGCAAGTCCCGCAAACCAAGCTGCGTTTGATATTCCAGATAACCAGAATAAGTTCCAAACTTCTAATTCTGTAAACATAATAAATACTCCTAAATAATTAAAATTAAAGAATCTTTTTTCTTAAAAAAAAATTCCTTAGAAATATTAACCTTTATGTATTTATTAGTCACTAATTTATATGTTGCTCTAATTCTTGATACTAATGATAGTATTATCAGTAAAATTTAAGGATTAAATATGGCTATTAAAATTTATGGTACCGAAGCTTCTAGAGCAACGAGACCTATATGGACTGCGGAAGAGATGGGCTTGGATTATGAGCTAGAAATGATGCCATTTCCTCCTCGTGTATTTAAACCAGAATACCTTGAAATAAATATGCTAGGAACCATCCCTTACATGACTGATGGAGATGTAAAAATGACGGAGTCAGTTGCAATGTCTCAATATTTAGTAGAAAAATATGGACCCACAGACTTAAGAGTGATGCCGGATGAGCCAGACTATCCTGCATATTTAAATTGGTTATTCCACTCAGATGCTACTCTGACATTTCCACAAACAGTGGTGTTGAGATATAAACTTCAAGAACCTGGGGTAGCTGATGCAGCTGTAGAGGGTTACAGCAGATGGTTTGTTTCGAGATGCAAGCTTCTTGAAACAACTTTAGACGATAGAGAGTATCTTTGCTCAAATAGATTCACCATAGCGGATATCTGCGTAAGTTACGCTTTCGTAGTGGCTAAGTCCTTGGGTATTGAGCAGGCTTTTAAGCCAAATATCTCCAGATACACCAATATGCTTTTTGAAAGAGATGCTTTTAAAAGGAGTGTGGAGTATAAATATGAAGGTGAAAAACCCAGTCACCCTACAGATTAATAAATGATTAAAACAAGAACACTGATATGTAAATCATTGAGTGATGACATGTCGGGAGTGGAATTGGTTGAAAATCAGATAAATGAACCTAAAGAAAACGAAGTCCTAATTAAAGTCAAAGCAGCATCAGTGAATTTTCCTGATCTTCTTATGACCCAAGGAAAGTATCAACATAAACCTGATTTACCTTTCGGACTAGGTATGGAAGGCTCTGGAATTGTTCAATCCGTTGGCTCTAAAGTTTCAAAAGCAAAAGAAGGTGATGAAGTAACTTTTGGAGCCTTAGGTAATGGCGCTTTTACTGAACTTATATGTGTAAGTGAGAACAGTGTTGAGATTAAACCAAGTAACTTAACCTTTGAACAAGCAGCAGCGTTTCAAACCGCTTATCTAACAGCTTACGTTTCTTTAGTTAGAAGAGGAGAATTAAAGAGTGGAGAAAACCTTTTGGTACATGGATCTACTGGAGGTGTTGGAATGGCAGCTGTGCAGCTTGGAAAATATCTCGGTGCCAAGGTAATTGCTACTGGAACATCTGAAGAGAAATTAAAAGAAACTATCAATTGGGGGGCTGATCATACGGTTCTGACTCATAAAGAAGATAAAGTGGAGTTCAGAAGTGAAGTTAAAGAGCTTACCGGAGGTCTCGGTGCTGATGTTATATATGATCCAGTTGGTGGAGATGTTTTTGATCACTCCATAAGATGCATTAACTGGGGTGGAAGGATCTTAATTGTTGGCTTTGCCAGTGGCAGAATACCTACCCTCCCCATAAATATGGCATTAATTAAGGGCTTCTCAGTTGTAGGGGTTAGAGCTGGAGAATTTGCAAGAAAAAACCCCGAGAAAGGCATAGAGAATAATCAGGAAATAAGAAGAATATGCGAAGAGGGATTTTTTGATCCTTATATTTGTAAAACCTTCCCTTTGTCTAAAGCTAAAGAGTCTATCCAGCACCTTTCTGAAAGGAAGTTAATTGGTAAAATCGTAGTAAAAATAGATTAGTTAGTAGTTATATGGTTTAGAAATATCCAGCAAAGCAGGTCTTTTACCTTCTCCAACCCAAATAAAATTGTGAGCTACCATACCCGGTTCAACGTATTTAGGTCTGCCTATAATCTTGTAGTTGTTTTCAGTGCAATGAGATTCTATTTCTTGGTCGGAATTTGACACAAGATAATTCCTAACATTCTCAGCATCAACTGCTACTGCATAATAAAACATTTTTATATTTTATAACTTTAGGCAAGTAATTGGTTCTACTAAATCCATGTATTTAGCGTAATCAACATTAAGAGTCTCTTTGTTTAACTTTAACACCGGGATAAACTTATCTTTGCTTTTACTTCCGTCGGTGTACATGCCTAGTTCATAATGATTTTTACTAACCAATAAATCCATTTCAAGGTTCCCTTTCCTTAAAGTTTGAATAGCTTTTTTAGTTGCAACACCTAAAGTTAAAGAAAAAGCTACCTTAGGCTCAATGTTCCAATTATCGCCCACACCAGCCATGACACATTGAAATTTAATTAGATCTGCTTTTATAAAGCCAGAAAACAATATAAATAAAATAAAAGTTATCTTTTTATTCATATCTACATGGGACATTGCTATTGGTTCGGCAAATACCTAATTTCTCATTTAAATCTCTTTGGTTTATCTCTTTAAAGTCTTCTTGTACTGTTTTTATATTTTTAAATCTTTCTTCACAGTTAAGATTTCTTGAGTCTATTTCTAAAAGAAGTTCTTTCAATAAATAGGTCCTATCTTGGACATTCATTTTGCTGTAATCAGGATCACCCTCAGGAAAGCATAAATAATAATCATCAACTTCTGTGATAGGCACCTTTATGCCCTCTATTAAAGTTGAGCAAGAAGCAAGTGATAGAGCGCAAAAGCAAAGTATATATAACTTGTTCATCTAATAAACTAACTCAATAATTAAGAAAAGAATTGAAGGCGCTAGAAGACATCCAAGTCCAGTATAAAAGGTTGCAGTCATAGCACCATAGGGCACTAATTTAGGATCTACCGCTGCTAAACCAGCCGCTACACCACTATTAGTTCCCATCAATCCTCCAAAGATCATGGCTGAGTTTGGATTATTTAGACCGATATATTTAGCTAAAAGCGGAGTACCAATCATTACTAAGATAGATTTGACTAAGCCTGCAGCTATGCTTAATGCGATAACTTCAGAACTGGCGCCTAATGCACTCCCTGTAACTGGCCCAACCACAAAAGTAACAGTTCCCGCTCCAATCGTTGTGATGCTAATAGCATCAGTGTATCCAAAAATGATAGCAACTATAGCTCCTACAAAAAAAGATAAAGCAACTCCAATAAATAAAGAAGAAACCCCTGCGATACCAGATGCCTTTAGATCATCTAACTTAACGCCATAAGCCGTAGCTACAATTGCAAAATCTCTCAACATGGCTCCGCCTAACAAACCAACACCTGATAAAAGGCCAATGTCTGCCACACCTTGCTTGCCTCCGGTATAAGTGCCGCCCAAATAAGCAAATACAAGGCCTAAAAGAATAGCTATAGCAGAGCCATGAAATTTTCCTCGGGTTAATTTATTTGAAAGGAAATAAGAAAACCAAACAATACAACCTACAAAAACAAAGGAGGTGATAAGTCCATTCTTAGAAAGAACGGTGTTAATGATCTCGAATATATCCATTATTTTTTGATCTTGCTTAAGACTGGAATTAATAAAAAAGAAAGTAGCACAGCAACACCTCCAGAAAGAAGAGCAATTAATCCTCCGTCTATTGCACCTAAAACATTCTGCTTGGAGGCCATAGCCACAACTATAGGAATGTAGATCATGCTCCAGAACGTAATCCCTTTTTCCGTAATATCGCCGAGCCTAAATGATTTCTTTAAGTAATCTGATAAAAAGATTAAGAGAAGCATAGCTATTCCAATGCCTCCGATATTGGCATCAATTCCAAATAACCTGCCCAGAAACTCTCCTAAAATAATCCCTAAGAGCATACAGAGGGATAATAAAGCTACGCCGTAAATTACCATTCTTAATATTATTTCACTTATTTAATTGAAAAGGCCAAAATAACATTACCTGCTATTTGTCCATGTTGAGAGTATCCACTATTGATAAATACCCAATCGTCAACAATGACAGGTCCTGCAGCATCTATGGATCCACCTGCAGCAGGATTGCCGTTAACCGTTTGATAATCTCTTAGCGTATCAAATTCCCATAATTTATTTCCATTTACGGTTGAGTGAGCCGAAAACCTTCCATCCAAGGTGCCTGCGTACAGAACGTCTCTCGCTACAGATATAGGAGCTGAAAACCCAACAGTACATACTCCTTCTCCTACCAAAGGTTTTCTGTCTTTACAAATGTCGTCTAGCTTATAAGACCATAAGATTTTACCTTCTTCAAAATCTAATGCGTACAATCCAGGTTTAGGTTCTGTGTCATACTTTCTTCCAACCTCTCTATCCGAAATGGGTACATACAATCTTTCGTTGTCAGTTGACATGCCAAAGTGAACACCGCCTAAAAGTCCACCTCTTCCAACTTTAGTTTTCCAATCTATTCTCCCCGTAGAGGTATTTAACCTAAAGACCCAGCCTGATTTTTGTCCTGCAAATAAAGCTTTATTTCCATTTTTATCAAAAGATTGAATTACAGAAGCACCAAAGTCGAAATCGGGACCATCTTCTTCAGGACAAGTCATTCTTTTGATTACAGGAATTTCGCATCCCACATTGTGGGCATCACCGGATAAAGTTTGTGTAGCCCATAATTTTTTACCTGTCTTAATGTTTAAGCTAATAATGGCGTCACTGAATTCCGAAGCAGGAGATTGTGTACTTTGTCCTGTCCCAAAAAAGACTCTTCCTTCCTCAATATCAACACCAGGGGCGTTCCAAACAGCCGCTCCAGATGGAGCAAACTTTTTAACTCTTGTAATTAGTCCTTTCTCAGTAAATTGTGCTTCTTTCAGTACCCTATGATTCCAAATAATTTCTCCACTTGAGGAATTTATAGCTGCCATGCCTCCGCTAGTTTTACAACATTCATAAGTAGGATCTATAGCTAAAACGGTTTCATAAGTTGAAATGGGAACTAAAAGATAATTACCCACGTGAACAGGCGAAGCCGAAGGAGTGTTCGATTCATATTCTTTAGGTATCTTAGTTTTCCAAATTAATTTTCCATCTAATGCATTAATTTTAAAAACATTAAAATCCCAATCTACTAGGTACAAAGCATCTTTATTTACTGTATCTACAGCAGGAGCATTCCTTAATCTTGCCTTTGATTGAAATTCCCAATAGAGACAACCATTCTCTTTATCCAGGGCATATAAAGTATCTGATCCAGATACGAATACCAATTCTCCAATTACTATAGGTTGGGCTCGTACCTCTTGGCTGCCTATACCAAAGGACCATTTAAGTTTTAGCTCTTTTATATTTCCGGAATTGATATTTGTATTGATTTGATTTCTTGAATTAAAGGCATCATAACCCCAACTAAACCAATTAGAATTTGAGTTCAAGGAATCTTCAGAAAGACCTTTTTTACAGTAATTATCATTAGCTTTTGTTTTAGCTAAATCACCTTCTCCCTTTGAAAGATGCTGAGCTAGAGCTTCTTTTTGCTCAACAGAAAGATGTTGGGCTTGCTGTTTCATTTTACCCTCCTGCAAAACATTCAGTAATTCAGATTGAGAGTAATACGTCATTGAAGAAAGAGAGATCAAATTAAGACTGCTATCTTCATGACATGAAGCGCAATTGTCTTTGGATAGAACTTCTCCGTCTAAAGCATAAACAGAAGTTGAAAAAAGAAAAAATAAAGCTAGATAAAATTTCATTACTTTCATTAATACAAAAATAAAATAATAGTCACAAGAAAGCCAGTAAAGATAATGAATTTTCTTACAATTATTTCTGGAAGTGCTTGAGTTAACTTAGCTCCGCAAAAACCGCCTATTGCTGAAAAGATCATCATATAAAAAACATACGACCACTCTATAAAGCCACTTATAAAGAAAATACACACAGACACAGAAGTTAAAAGAAAAGAAAGTAGAGATTTGATTGCTGATAAGTGTTTGATCGTCATCTCTCTACCTAAAGAAAGAGCTGCTAAAGTTGCTATTCCCAAACCTCCATTAAAATACCCTCCGTATACACTTACCAAACTAACCCCAAGGAGTTGAGGTAAGTTTCTTGATTTCTCTTCTTTCTTGTTTCTTTTCGGATTAAAAATAAAAAGCAAAGTAGCAAGCAAGATTAACCAAGGTAAAAGGGATATAAATACTTCATCTTTTGTGTTTATCAACAATAGAGCTCCTAAAACGGAACTTGCACTAGCTATGCTAGCTAAGGTTATTATGTGTTTTCTATCTAAATCGCGATAAAGATTCTTAAATCCAATCACCGATCCAAAATAACCTGGTAATAATGAAGCTGCGCTAGTTGTATTAGCATTAATCGGAGATATGCCTAGGAATATCAGAGCAGGTAAAGTTATAAAGCTACCTCCTCCAGCAAGTGCATTAAGATTTCCTGCTAAGAAAGCTGCTGCACATACAATAAAAACACTCAGGATGGGTTCCAAAACTGTAAAGAATTAAATCTTTAGACTCCTTCTACGATTACAACAAACCTGTTAGAAGATACAAGGGCGTGCTCCAAAGCTACTTTATACTCTTCGGAATGATAAGCCTCTAATGCCTTTTCTTTAGAATCAAACTCAATTAGTACAGTTCTCTCAAGTCCACTGCCTTCTAATTCAACTTGGTCTCCTCCTCTAACTAAAAACTTACCACCATATTTTTCAATGGCCGGACCAGCTAATTTAGCGTACTCACCATATTCTTCAGCATCATTCACATGACATCTATTAACCCAATAACCTTTCATTTAATCTCTATCCTCCCATCTTGTATTTAAAACCATGCTGCTGGTTAAGTTAACTATCTCGTAAGGTTCATTTTTATAAATAACAGGTTCAAATTTTGTCTTCCTTGTTCTTGCTTTAAGAAACTTCTTCGCATCTTTTTTCTTAAAAGCGCCCTCAGCTTTTAAAACCTCAATATTCACTAAAGACCCTTCTTTAGAAATATTATAAGAATAAGTAAAAGAACTTTTTCCACTTGGTGTATCGGCAGGGGTCTCGAAGCCTGGAGAGACGAAAGACGGGGTACAAAATAATCTTTTGCAGACTGCTAGAGTTTTTGAATCGTCCCAACTTTTAAAAGAGCAGCTTGATCCCTGACAACTTAGACAAGTATTAAAAGCAGAATCTCTATGCTTAAGAACTGCACTTAATATACTTTCGGTCATGGGAATCATTGGGTCGCAAGCCACGGGCTGTACTTCTTCAGAAAAATTAAAATAACTAATAAAAATTAAAGATAAAACATAAGTAATCTTTTTCATTAGAACCTCATAATATTATTAACCCGTTTAGATTAACCTTTAACACGGTCAACTTAAAGTGATTAGTCTGGAGTATATTAAGATTTAAATGTAAGTCTTGTTGAATGAAGAATGGGTTCAGTATAACCACTCGGTTGAATCCTTCCTTGCAAAGCTAAATCACAAGCTGCAGAAAAGGCTAACCCTTCGTAACTTGGTGACATGTTTGTATATTCAGAATCACCTTCATTTTGTTTATCAACAATTACTGCCATCTTTTTCATTGTTTCTACAACCTGTTCTTCTGAGCAGATTTCGTGATGTAACCAGTTAGCTATGTGTTGACTAGAAATCCTACAAGTAGCCCGATCCTCCATTAGACCGACATTATTAATATCAGGCACCTTGGAACAGCCTATACCTAAATCCACCCATCTAACCACATAACCCAATATGCCTTGGCAGTTATTATCTAGCTCATCCTGTATATCTTTTTCGCTTAGTGATGAAGCATCTTCAAGTAAAGGAATGGTGAGTATGGCGTTAAGATCAGCTTTATTTCTAGATTTAATTGTTTCCTGCCTTTCACTTACTAATACTTGGTGATAATGAATGGCATGTAAAGTAGCTGCAGTAGGCGAAGGGACCCAAGCGCAGTTCGCGCCTGCTTCAGGATGCATAGATTTACTCTCATACATTCCTAACATTTCGTCAGGCATAGCCCACATGCCTTTACCTATTTGTGCTTTTCCGCTAAAACCAGTTTCAAGACCAACATCTACATTCCAGTCTTCATAAGCATTTATCCAGGGCTGTTGTTTCATAAGAGCTTTCGGAATCATTGGTCCTGCTTCCATGCTAGTATGAATTTCATCACCGGTTCGATCTAAGAAACCTGTATTAATAAAAATAACTCTGTCTTTCGCTGCCCTAATGCATTCCTTCAAATTAACAGTTGTTCTTCTCTCTTCATCCATAATGCCAACTTTTACAGTTAAGGGTTTTATATCAAGAGCTTTCTCAACAGCCGAAAATAAATCACAGGTAAATTGAACTTCTTCAGGACCATGCATTTTAGGTTTTACAATATAAACACTTCCAGTTCTTGAATTGCTAAGACTTCCGGTTTTCATCAAGTCATGCTTGGCAATGCAAATTGTAAACATGGCGTCTAAAATTCCTTCAGGGATCTCATTACCTTCTTTATCAAGCACAGCAGGGTTAGTCATAAGATGTCCAACGTTTCTGACCAGTAACACGCTTCTTCCAGGTAAAGTTAATGACTCGCCGTCTGATCTAGAATACTCCCTATCTGCATTAAGGGATCTTGTCATTTCTTGATCTCCCTTTACAAATGTTTCTTTTAAATCTCCTTTCATTAAACCTAGCCAGTTCCTGTAAGCTATGGTTTTATCTTCAGCATCCACTGCAGCAACTGAATCTTCTAAATCTTGTATAGTTGTTACGGCAGACTCCACCATCACATCCTTTATTCCAGCGGGGTCATCTTTACCTACTGAATCTTCTTTATCTACTTGAATTTCTATATGTAAGTTATTGTTTTTTAACAATATTCCACTTGGATTATCGGGATCACCTAAATAACCAACAAACTGTCCTTCATCCTTTAAACTAACTGTCGATTGATCAGTCAGAGTTATGTCTAAATTATTATCACCAACCTTAAAGCCTGTTACTTCAGCGTAAGATCCAGAACTTAATGCAATAGTTTCATCAAGAAAGTTCTTAGAGAATTCTATAACCTTATCTCCTCTAACAGGATTGTAAGCCCCTCCTCGCTCAGCACCACCCTCCTCAGATATCATGTCAGTTCCATAAAGAGCATCGTATAAGCTTCCCCATCTAGCATTAGCTGCGTTTAAAGAGAACCTTGCATTCATTACCGGAACCACGAGTTGTGCTCCAGCTATAGTTTTTATTTCATCATCGACGTTGTCGGTAGAAATTTCGAAGTCTTCTCCTTCCTCTAGAAGGTAATTGATCTCTTTTAAAAAACTTATATAAGCATCTTGATCATGGGGCTCACCTTTTCTTGAAAGATGCCATTGATCTATCTTGCCTTGAATATCTTCTCGTTTCTGAAGAAGTTCTTTACTTCTGGGACCGAATTCATCGAGTATAGTTTCTAAAGAATTCCAAAAGTGGTCTGCGTCCACACCAATGCCGTCTATAACTTCAGTTCTTAAAAATTCATCCAATTCTTTTGCTACTGTTAAGTTTCCATATTTCAGAGTGTCCGTCATTTTTTGTCCTATTTCGTGAAAATTTAAAGAGCTTAATCTTACAGCCATCTTACCGGTATATAAATAGTATTTTTTTGTTAATTATTAAGCTAGCATAGTTAGCCCAAAAATATAAAAGGAAATGAATATGACAACCATTAATGAGGTCACAACTTTAGATATAAATGATGAAGTAGCTGTAGTTACTTTAAACTCGCCTCCTGTGAATGCACTCTCTGCTAACGTTAGAGAAGGTCTGAATGAAGGTGTAGGGTCAGCGATTAAAAATGAAGCAGTAAAATCCATTGTAATCATTTGTGAAGGTAGAACTTTTATAGCAGGAGCCGATATAACAGAATTTGGTCAAGCACCAAAAGGCCCTTCACTCTACGAAGTACAGGACATGATTGAAAACTCTCCAAAGCCCGTAGTAGCTGCAATACACGGGACAGCTCTAGGAGGAGGTTTAGAAGTGGCTCTTACTTGTCATTACAGAATTGCCGTTCCTTCTTCTAAATGTGGCCTTCCGGAAGTTAATTTAGGACTGTTGCCTGGTGCTGGAGGCACACAAAGATTGCCTAGGATAGTTGGGGCTGCTAAGGCATTAGTTATGATGACTAGTGGAGAACACGTACCTGCAAGTCAATGTCTAGAAATGGGACTGGTTGACGAAATGGCTGATGAAGATAATTTGCTTGGTGGTGCTGTTTCTTTTGCTAAAAAGATCGTTTCTGAAAACAGACCGTTAGTTAAGGTTAGAGATGCAGACGATAAGATTAAATCGGATAAAGGAAACGGTGCTCTCTTTTCTGATTTTAGGAAGTCTGTTGCTAGAAAGACCAGAGGTTTTCTAGCTCCTGAATACAACATTCAATGCGTAGAAGCAGCTGTTAACCTTCCATTTGAAGAAGGTTTAAAAGTTGAACAAGACCTTTTCATGAAACTCATGACTGGTTCTCAATCAGCCGCCCAACGTTATATTTTCTTCGCACAAAGACAAGTCACTAAAATTCCTGATATAGAAAAAGATACTGAAATAAAATCTATTGAATCAGTTGGTGTCATTGGTGCTGGAACCATGGGTGGAGGTATATCCATGAATTTTGCCAATGTAGGCATTCCAGTAACCATTATTGAACAAAGCCAAGAAAGACTGGATAAAGGATTAAGCATAATAAGAAAGAATTATGAGAACACTGCAGCCAAAGGAAGGATAACTTCTGAGCAAGTAGAAGAAAGGATGAGTCTTATTGATGGACAGACCACTTTAGATTCTTTATACACGCAAGACCTTATTATTGAGGCAGTCTTTGAGAATATGAATCTTAAGAAAGATATTTTTAAACAGCTAGATGAGATTTGTAAAGAAGGCGCTATCCTGGCTTCCAACACATCTGCGTTGGATGTAAATGAAATTGCAGCGGAAACCAAAAGACCTGAAGACGTTATAGGCCTTCATTTCTTCAGCCCTGCTAATGTCATGAGATTGTTAGAAATAGTCAGAGGAGAAAAGACTTCTAAATCAGTTGTTGCCAGTTCTCTAGCGATTGCTAAGAGAATCCAAAAAATCGCTGCGGTTGTTGGTGTTTGCCCAGGCTTTGTAGGAAATAGAATTCTTGCGCAAAGACAAAGAGAAGCTAATAAGCTAATTTTGGAAGGTGCCCTACCTTGGGATATAGATGACGCTCTTTTTGATTTTGGATTCCCAATGGGGCCTTTTGCTATGTCTGATCTAGCTGGATTAGATATTGGTTGGAACAAAGAAACTTCAAACGGAGAAACTTTAAGAGATGTTTTATGTGAAGCTGGAAGATTGGGACAAAAATCAGGAAAGGGTTTTTATGTTTATGATGAAAATAGAAACAAATCACCTGACCCTGAAGTAGAAGCATTAATAAAGAAATTTGGAGAAGAACGTCAAATTCAAATGAGAGATATAAGCAAAGAAGAAATTCTTGAACGTTGCTTGTACCCAATGATTAACGAAGGCTTCAAGATCCTAGAAGAAGGGATGGCTATAAGAGCAAGCGATATCGATATCGTTTGGACCAATGGTTACGGCTGGCCAGTCTACGAAGGCGGACCTATGTTCTACGGAAACCTAGTTGGTTACGATAAAGTTTTAGCCTGGCTTCAACAAGCCGAAAAAGAACTTGGGCCTGAATTTAAACCTTCACCTTACTTAGAAAGAGTTGTGGCAGAAAAGATTAATATACTCTAGGGGATCTTATGCATGAACTGAACCAGAAAAGTGCTACTGAATTAGCTGAACTTATTAAATCTAAAAAAGTTTCCAGTAAAGAAGTTGTTGAAACTCATCTTAAAAGAATAGAAGAAGTAAATCCTGAAATAAACGCCATCACCCTAACGCTTGAAGAATCAGCTATTAAATTAGCGGAAAAGGCTGACAGTGCAAGTGATGAAGAAAGGAATAGGCCTTTTCATGGAGTTCCGATGACGATTAAAGAGAATATAGATTTCTTAGGAACTCCCACAACTAATGGAGTGCCTTTCTTTGCTGAGTCTATGCCTCCTAGAAACGCTCCAATAGTGGATCGTATGCTAGGAGCAGGAGCTATACCTATCGGAAGAACTAACCTTCCTGAAATGGGAATGCGACTGGATACGGACAACCCTTTAAGAGGAAGAACATTTAATCCTTGGAATAAAAAAGTAACGCCAGGAGGTTCAAGTGGAGGTGAAGGTGCTGCTATCGCAACAGGAATGAGTCCTTTTGGGTTAGGAAATGACATCGGAGGATCTCTTAGAAATCCAGCTTATTGTTGTGGAATAACTTCTCTTAAACCAACCATAGGACGTATACCTTTTGTTAACTCAATAGCTCCATTTGAAGATATGGGTATATCTGGTGCTTTTTTAACAGACGGGCCTATGGCTAGGTCTGTAAAAGATCTTCAAGTAGGCTTGTCAGTTTTAGCTGGAAGGCATATTGACGATCCACAATCTGTTGATGCACCTTTAAGTGGGGATTTACCCCAAAAACCTAAAGCTGCTTTAGTTAAAAATATTGAGAATTTTAATTTACCAGAAGCTACGTTAAGAGAAATTGATAAAGCAGGATCTATCCTGACAGACAATGGATGGATTGTAGAAGAAGTGGAAGCCCCTGAAGTAGGAAGAGTTTATGAAATCTGGGGAACTGTTCTTAACAATGGTCTTTTGGAGGCTATGCCAGATGAATTATTTAAGAAAGAAACTGCTACTTATTTAACGCGCTTCTCTGAACCCTTTATCAACAATGGTATAAATTTAGACCAAGCTCTCGTTGAAAGAAGAAGACTAAGAAGATCGTGGTCGGCCTTTTTAACGGATTACTCTGTTTGCATTGGTCCTACTTGGGCGAATCTTCAATGGCCAATTGATATAGACCTAGATCCGGAAAAAGGAGATGGCGTTTTAAGTGAAAGCTTTATATTTATTGCCCCAGGAAATTGCTTAGGCCTTCCTTCGGTTGCCTTACCTATGGGGGTTGATAATGGGCTGCCTACTGGAATACAAATTTATTCAGAAATGTATAGAGAGGACCTGTGTTTGCATGCTGCTGAATTAATACAAAAGGAAGCTCCGTGCCCCACCCCTATAGACCCTATGAGTTAATTCTTTATTGAATTATTCGCAACCAGCGGGGATATATAGACTACTTTTGTTAGGATCTTCTATTTTATAAACAATTACAGTTCTTACATCAGGTATGTTGGTTGGTACACCTTCCTTTTCAGGGATTGAGTATTCATAACTTTTTGATGAAGCTAAAGCAGACTTGTTAAAACCTTCGTGAGTAGACCATTCAACCTTTGCGTTTTCTGTTTTGCCTTCCTTATTTACCGTAAAACTTAACATCACACACCCTTCTATTCCCCTTTCCAAGAGTCTGCGAGGATAGGCTGGCGGAAGTTGCTTTAAAGGCATGTATAAATTTTTTGAATTCCTGTAGCTCATGTTTCCATATCTCACAGTCCAAGAATCCTCTTTATTAGGTAGATAATATTTAGATGCTTCTTTTTTCGAATCCACCCAGGAAATTAAGGGTTCTATACTAAGCTCCTTGGCCAACTTAATAGCTCTATCATTTCCCTCATAAACTAAACACCAATTTTCTTGTTTTTTTGCTGCATAAGCTAATCTAGCCAAGGTGTTTAATCTAATAAATGCTGCTGCCTTAAAAGAAGTTTGCGAAGCAGGTGCCATTTGAAGGTCAGTTAAAGATAAAGAGCCTAGAGTTATGACTTTATCAAAATTTTTAATTTTTAGAGCATCTATTAATATGTCTTCAGCAAAAGAAGATTCTTTAAGATACATGGTAGAGCATATGTTTCCGCTTCTAACCCTCTGACCTTCCTCCACTTCAAAAGAACTATTGTAGGAGACTCCTATCTTTGTAGCACAACCGCGGTTATTAAAGATCCATCTAGTTATTTTTATACCCTTTTCTGACCAAAATTGAGTAAGTTCATCATACTGTATCTTCTTTGAACTCTCTAAAGCAATTGACGCAATTATCATTGCAGAAAATTGTTGAGCAGAAAGATAATCCATAGGCACACCATTGAGTATAAAACTACCGTATTTAATTTGGTTATGATAAGGAAATCTAGCCAATGTATCTTGATTGAAAATATTAGATGTATAAATAAAATCCAGGGCTTCCGTTGCTAATTCCAGTATTTTGCTATGCTCTTCAATTCTTCTAAGTTCTAATATTTTTTTATGGTAAGAGCGAATCTTTTTTCCTGCACTAATTAATGATCTAGATTCAGATCTATTTAATGTTTCTTTAGAACTTCCTAATAAATCATTTTTAATAAATCCTTTAGAAATAGTATTGATACATTGCGGAAATTGAATTTCTTTATATTTTGATAAGGGAATCACTTCAGTCTCTTCAATGCTTAAGTTTATTGCCTCAAAAGCTGTAAGCTGAATAGGAAGAGATAATAATATAAAAAAAAGGAACCTTAGTATTACCATTCTATTAATAGATAACCTTATCTAGTATTACCCCTAAATCTTTCACACTTCTTCTAAAGGCCTTTTCATTTACCCTCTCATTATTGCCGTGAATTGAAGAGTATTCATCACCAACTGAAATCAGAGGATTAAAACCATAACTGGCAATACCTAAATCCCTAGTGAAGTGGCTATCAGTAAATCCAGTACTTACTGAAGGTACGACTCTAGAGCCAGGGTATTCTTCTTCGGCAAATTCTTGAATGGCTTTAAATAAAACTGAGTCAGTTGGAGATATGGCCGAAGTAAAAGCCATGATCAGATCAACTTTAACCCCAGTATCGGCTACGAGAGCTTTAAATGTTTCTATAAATTCTTCTGCTGGCCTATCGGGCAATATTCTGCAATCCACTTCTGCCCATGCAGTTGGAGGGATTACGTTAATTTTATTAGAACCGCCCATTCTAGTTAGAGAGCAAGTGTCTCTAGTTAAAGCATGGCTAGAAGCTGAGTACTCTTGAAGTTTATTCAAAAAACCTTCTTCTTTAATGGAAGACTTAATATTCCTATATTTATCAGCCATAGGACCATCTATACCTCTAGCTCGTTCTTTAAAGAGTATTTCCACTTCAGGAATTATTCTAGCTGGGAAAGGATTTTCTTTAATAACATTCAGAGCGTCTATTATTCTTGTCACTGAGCTGGTTGGTCTTGGCGAAGAACCATGCCCCGGTACGTCAACCGACGTTAATCTCAACCAAACAGGTACTTTTTGAGTAACCTCAACTCCAAAAACAATCTCATCATTCGATCTTGATCCACTGCCGCCTTCGTTGATAAGCAAACCTGCTCCTTCAAAGACTTCTGGACGATTCTCGACCATCCACCCCGCACCAAATGCTCCACCAGCCTCTTCATCGGCAGTAGCGACAAAAATTACGTCTCTATTAAGTTTTTTTGCTGATCTATGTATTTTTATAAAATTAGCTAGGTGAGAGATTCCAGTGCCTTTCATGTCTAATGCACCTCTACCCCAAATAAATCCATCTCTAATTTCTCCAGATAATGGATCAACGTCCCAAAATTCTATATCTGCCGGAACTACATCAGTGTGTTGTAGAAGAATAATTGGAGGTTTATCTCCGCCTTCTATACGTGCCCAAATATTTCCTCTTCCAGGGGCGCTCTCTGCAGATTCAAATTCAATACCTTCTTTATTGAATATTTCAGCATAAAAATCAACGGCTCTACTTTCATTACCTGGAGGATTAATTGTGTCTACTTTTAGATACGCCTGTAACCAAGCTACGGCCTCATCGTCAATTGCAGGCTGTTCACTTGCCCAATGCCAATTCGAGATTAGTAAAACCAGGACTAGTAAGGTATTTTTTTTCATATCAATTATTAAAATTTCTTGCGTGGAAGTCTTGAATATCTGGATCAACCAGAGCATCTGAAACTTTCAATTCTCTTTGTAAGTGTAAAGAATTTAAGTTTCTACATCTACTTAAAGCAACGTAAGCCTGTCCGGTTGCAAACGCTCCTGTTCCTAAATCAACTGAACAACTTTCTAAAGTTAAACCTTGAGACTTGTGTATGGTAACTGCCCAACCTAATTTAATTGGAAACTGCTTAAAAGATGAGACAACCTCTTCTAAGACTTCGTCAGAATCATCGTCATAAGTGAACTTAACCTTATTCCATTCTTCCCTTTCAACTTTATGAGTCTTGTTGTTGATTTTAACTTTGATGCATTTCTTCTTTTTATCTAAACATTCCGAAACTGTTCCTAATGTTCCATTAACCCATCGTCCTTCAGAGTCATTCTTAATAAACATAACACTTGCGCCTTGCTTAATTTTTAACTCCCTAGGTGCTGGCAAATCATTTTCATTTAACTCTCCAAATTCTTTTGACTTAATTATTTCTTCAGGGCTGTCTAAATAAGTCAGCTTATGATTATTTAATTCTTCAGCTCTATTCTTTCTAGAAGTTAGTGTCATATAAGCATCTGATTCTAATGTAGGATCAAAACACTGAGAGTTAATCTTATTTATCGTTTTTTCTAAATCGTTTCCTATTCTTATATTGTTTAAAAGTTCATAGAAGCCTTCATCTTCTTCTTGTCTGAAGGATTTATCTAATTGGAAATATTTGACGTTTTTAATCTCCTTAAAGCTTAAGGCATCGAAGAAATAGATAGAATCGTACCTATCATATATTTCCCTTTCTTCATGTTGCTTAACCACTGGAGGAAGTTGGAATAAATCTCCGCAAGCCAAAACATGGATGCCTCCAAACGGTTCTGTAGATTTTTTATAAATTTGTAAAGACTGTGAAATGGCATCTAACATTGGAGCTCTTACCATAGAAACTTCATCTATAATTAATAGCTCTAGATTTTTTAATAATTTAGCAAACCTGGGGTCTTTGGACTTAGTAATCACTGGGATAGTGTCAAAACCAATCCTAAAAGCAGAATTGATTGTTGTGCCCCCAATATTTAAGGCAGCTATTCCGGTAGGAGCAACCACGATCTTCTTTGAAGAAAGTTGATTTTTAACTCGTTCAAGCAGAGTGGTTTTACCAGTGCCTGCTGCACCTGTAAGAAATATAAATTGTTGTTCTTCGTTATCGCTAAGAAGTTCAACTATTTGATCTTGAACTGCATCAAATGACATCAGAACCCATGACTAAGAATCTAATTTATCCATATTTTTTATTGCACGTTCCATCTGCCGTTCTCTGGTTGAGTGTTCGTTTACCGCTTTAAGCATAGCGTCTGCTTTTTTTAAGAGATCATCTGTAGAGCTATTAAATTTCTCAAACTCTTTTTTTAGCTTTCCAAATTCTTGCATGATATCTCCAGCCCTTTCATTTAAGGCTAAAGTTCTAAATCCCATGTGAATGCTAATTAAATAAGCCGCTAAAGAATTTGGCCCCATGATTAGAACTCTTTTATCTCTAAAAAGATCCTCCCTAAGGTTATCTATAGAGTCTATTAGCTGCATTAGAGATTCACTTGGAATATACATTACAGCCAAATCTATAGTTATACCTTCTTGAACGTATTTATCCTTTATATCCTCGGCATCACTTATAACGTGCCTTCGGATATCATCTTTTGCTTTCTTTTCAAGTTTTTCATCCCCGCTCTCAGACGCTTTAAGGTAGTTATCAAATAATGCTGAAGGAAACTTAGCATCAATTGGCAACAACAAGTCTTCTGGCAATCTAATAACAAACTCCACTCTTTTCCCGGAACCAGGTATAACTTCGTAATTACTTTCGTAATGCTTGCTGTTAAAAATATCTTTAATTATTGCCTCAAGAGACCATTCACCAAATTTACCGGCTAGGGTTCCTCCCGATAAATAGCGATTTAACTTATGCAGCGGATCTTGAAAAGATTGCAAGTCTTTAGAAATCTCATTAATTGACGATTGTTGAATCTCTATTGCTTTATCGATGACTGAAATTGAGTCTTGATTTTTATCACCGTCCTTAGAACCGCTAATAATGAGGTAAAGGTTCAAAGAAACCAGTACGACTAAAACCAGCAATAATATGGCTATTAGAATTTCCATCATTACAGACTAAAAGCTTGATTAATAAAAATCAATTTAAGAACTCCTTATTTAAGTTTCTATCCTACCAGTGTCATATCCTAAATTGGTTAGATTATCTTCATGCACTGACTTATTGATCTCGTATTTTGAAATAAAATATAAGGAAATAGGAGCAATAATATAAAGTAAAGATGTAGAGAAAATAGCTAGATTAGTAACGGCTTCGCGTTTTTCTTCGATAGAGCCCTCTTCTCCGAAACCAGCTAACGATAGAAGTAAACCGGAAAGCAAGACCCCCACCCCACCAAGGATTTTTCCAGACAATCCGTTAACGGATATTATCAATCCTTCAGATCTTGCATTAGTAGCGTTCTGATGATCTTCAACTACATCTGAAAACATGGAGCTAAATAAAATTCCATTGATAACACGCACACCTGCCATGAATGCAGAATGCATTGCTACTAGAAAAAATAGAGCACTAAAAACGCCTAATCCTACCTCAGGAAGAATATTAGTATGAAACTTTATATCAATTATTCTCAATACAGTTAAAGAAGGGCCCACTGTTATCATCAAACCAGTCAATACTAGGACAGATTTTTTCTTATCTTTATTTTGCAATAGCTTATTTGCACTAAGACCTGCGATCATCGCACCAGGAATGGTTAATGCTAATATCAAGGTGAATTCATCAGGTAACCATTGCCAAAAATAATTAATTAAATAAATACTAAAGACGCCACTTAAAGAGCCAACGATTCCAAATAATGAGGTACCAATAATTAAGTTACGCCAAGAGTTATTCTTCCATAAAGCTAGAAGTCCTTTTATAACTCCAGTATCTTTTGTATCGTCTTGAGCGGTTGTTTGTTCAAATTTAGATTCGACGTGCCTAAGCTTGAAAACTGAAATGACACTGGTTACCAGGAAAAGAACCACAACAATAAGAGAGACGGCCTCGTAACCACTCTCTTGATTCCAATTGTTATCAAATATTACAGCTATGGTTGTGTAAAAAATGACAGCGCCTAAAATTCCAAAATTATTATTCCTGGCGTGTAATAAATTCCTTTGTTCATACCCTTTTATCATCTCTATCCCTAAAGAAGCTCTCGGGATAAAAAACATAGTGCTGCTTATTCTAGTAACAATGATGAATAAAAGGAGTTGTACGAAAAGAGCAAACTGACTATTTCCTAATTGAACATTAAATAATAGAAAAACACCTATAGCGAAGCCGATTAGCCCAAATGCCATAAAAGGGATACGTCTTCCATACCTGGAACTGGTTCTATCAGACATACCTCCAATCATTGGGTCTGTGAAAGCATCCACAAATAAAGACAAGGCAATACCTAATCCGCATAAGAAAGGGTCCAAACCAAGGACTTGATTGTAGAAGTAAAGAAGGAACATTCCTAAGAATGCTTCACTAGCAGCTCCACCTACGTTTCCTAATGCCCAGGTATTTAGATATTTTTTTTTGAGTTCTTCCACTTTTTTAACTTTTTCAAATTCAGAACTGGAGCGAGATACGAGAATTGAACTCGTCTCTCAACCTTGGCAAGGTTGCGTAATACCACTATACCAATCTCGCTAAATAGCTTTCCTCTGCTTGTAAAGCTGAATAAACAAAGGCCACAGAAAGGATTATACAAACAATCAAAAATCTGTGTTTAATAATTTTTAGCTCTGGGTCACCTAGGTATCAAATTTCTAAACTCACAAAGAGCAATTCATCTTCATATCTATCTTCGATGAAATGGCTCATAGGTTCTTCAACTTGAGGAATGGTTGGATTGGTTTTGGAAGGATCTTCGACCCAAGGTTCAAGTAGTTCTTCGTTATTGAATTCAATCTTATCCCCAACTTCCAGATCTATTAATCCATCCAAAGATATATCTTCAGATCCAGTAGTGATCCCTCCATCAGGTAGTTCTCCAATGTTAGAGAAGTCTACATCTAAAGAGCTGTTGCTTAAGGCTGTTCCAAAGAAAAATGATGCAACCATATGACCGCTTTCATTTATATCTACTGGTGTAAAGCTAGATTCAGTCAAATCAGAAGCTGTCATGTTTTCAACTATAGCTAGATACTCAGAGCCAGCCTTGATGATAGTGTGACTAGAATAATCACCCGTTCCTTGTTCTATGGTTAAATCACCGAACGTTAAACCATTGTCCAAACCAATTAAGTCGGTTCCATCAGTAAAGTCCTTAAAAGTATCGGCATCAGTAATAGCTGTACCGCCACTACCAACTCTAATAACAAAAGTATCAACACCACCACCACTGGTTATGGTATCGGCTCCAGTGCCACCATCCAGTGTGTTATCCCCGTCCGTACCAACTAGCGTGTCATTTCCAGCACCACCATAAAGAATATCGTTGGTCGATCCAGAACCGGCATTTAAAGTATCATTTCCGCCGTAACCATAAAGTGTATCTGCTCCACCCTTACCATTTAAAATATTAGCATTGTTATCACCCTTTAGAACTTCAGCGTTAGATCCACCAGATAAGTTTTCAAAGTTAGTGGCTCCAGCAGTTGTAAGTGTAAGTTCAGTATCAGTGGCTGGCGTAGATTCTTCAAAAGAGAGAGTATCATTACCAGTTCCACCATCGAGCTTGTTAAGGTTGGCTGCTGAGATGGATGGAGTGCCATTTGAACCAGTCAGCATAACGGAAACTGAGTCATCCCCTGCTCCCATATCAATGGAATCAGCATTTTTTAGTTTAGCTGAATTAAAACTATCATTGCCATCACCCATGTTAAGGGTCCAGTTGCCGGTGTAATCACTTGAACGATCAACATTCAGATTCATGGTGTCAGCTTCAGAACTTCCCTTAACCGTCACATTCATGGAAGCGGTTAAGTTTTGTAATCCGTATTTACTGACCGATGAACTATCGGTCGTATTCCAACTATCGGCCGGAAGACTGCTGCTACCATAAAAGTAAAGTGCTTTTTCCGTAGCGTTCCAATAAACCTTATGTTGGTCTGGTGTTTCATATAACCGGTTGGTGGTGAAGTGAATGTAATCGTAGTCACCGACCGTTAGATTCTCAACATTACTGAACGTGATACTTCCTCCGGAAGCATCCGTCAGCGTGATGTTGTCACCGCTACTGGACAGAGTGAAGTTGGCCAAACTAGCGGCACCCGTGTAACTGATATCTAAGGTATCGGTACCGGCGCCAGCATTAACGGTATCAGAATAAGCTCCAGATTTAGATCTGATGTTGAAGGTATCGTTACCTCCCCAACCTAACAATGTGTCGCTTCCAGCTCCACCATTGAAGGTATCATTTCCTGAGCCACCTATTAAAGTATTATTACTAGAACTACCGTTAATGGTTTGATTAGATGTATCAGCAGATTGAAAATCCAAAGTTGTTATATTGCTTACAGAAATTCCAGTCAAAGTAGCTAAGTAATTAGACCCTTCTTTGATAACTGTATCACTTCCATTTTGTTCTATGGTTAAATCATCGAAACTTAAACTATCTAAACCGAAAGAGTCGGTACCGTCAGTGAAGTCGGTGACAGTATCTCCATCACTTTGCGTAGCACCGCCATCACCAGAGCGCAGTACAATCATGTCCGAACCACCGTAACTAGTTATAGTATCTGCTCCAGTGCCACCATCCAGTGTGTTGTCTCCAGCATTTCCGTAAAGGGTATCATTACCCGCACCACCATAGAGAGCATCAGCAGATGTTTGATCATTGGATCCATTGGAATCAGCGTAAAGAGTGTCGTTGCCTCCATTACCATTAATGGTGTCGGCACCGTTTTTACCACTTAAAACATTGGCATTACTATCTCCAGTTATAGTCTCTGCTCCTGCCGTGCCAATGATATTTTCAAAGTTAGTAGCTCCTGCAGTTGTCAGCGTAAGTTCAGAGGTGTTACTGCCACTTTCCTCAAACCCAAGCGTATCATTGCCTGCACCACCATCGAGCTTGGTAAGATTAGCTGCTGAGATGGATGGAGTGCCATTTGAACCAGTCAGCATAACGGAAACTGAGTCATCCCCTGCTCCCATATCAATGGAATCAGCATTTTTTAATTTAGCTGAATTAAAACTATCATTGCCATCACCCATGTTAAGGGTCCAGTTGCCGGTGTAATCACTTGAACGATCAACATTCAGATTCATGGTGTCAGCTTCAGAACTTCCCTTAACCGTCACATTCATGGAAGCGGTTAAGTTTTGTAATCCGTATTTACTGACCGATGAACTATCGGTCGTATTCCAACTATCGGCCGGAAGACTGCTGCTACCATAAAAGTAAAGTGCTTTTTCCGTAGCGTTCCAATAAACCTTGTGTTGGTCTGGTGTTTCATATAACCGGTTGGTGGTGAAGTGAATGTAATCGTAGTCACCGACCGTTAGATTCTCAACATTACTGAACGTGATACTTCCTCCGGAAGCATCCGTCAGCGTGATGTTGTCACCGCTACTGGACAGAGTGAAATCAGTTAAACTGCTAGCATAACTAATTACTAAGGTATCAGTTCCTGAACTTGCTGAGATTGTGTCAGTAAAAGAACCTGATTTATCTGTTACATTAATGACATCATCACCCAAACCTCCATCTACTGTGTCACTGCCTGCTCCAGTGGTTATGGTGTCGTTACCAGTTTGACCCCAAAGTGTATCGTTACCTTCTCCACCCGTTAATGTATCGTCTCCAAGGCCTCCAACTATTTTGTCATTGCCTGTACCACCAGTTAAATCATCATTACCAAGATAGCCATAAATATGATCATCTCCCTCTCCACCATCAAACGTATCAACTCCAGAACCACCAATAATCTTATCGTTACCACCAAGAGCATTTACTGTATCGGCTCCATTCAATGAAGCTATTAAGTCTGATCCGGAGGTTCCGTTAGCCGTGTCATTACCGCTCGTTAAAATCTTAATGGTGGCGTTCGGGAAGTTGGTGGCAGTATCAGTACCTAGAACATCACCTATCGTGTCTGCAGCTAGATTAATTACCGAAGTTACTTTCCCAGATAGATTTGTATCAAAACTAGATTGCGTAACACCATTGGCAAAAGTTCCGCTATCACTGATTAAAGTTCCACCTAAAACTTGAGAAAAATCAATAGCTTTGACTCCAACGTTAATTTTAGTTAAAGCTGTTGCAAGATCGGTTGCTGTAGGCGTTCCGCTCGAAGAAGAAGTCACGTAAGCATCAATGGCTGTTATGAAACTGGTCATTGATTTAGTGGCACCGCTCGTCATGGATTCCGTGTAGGTTTTAATCCAAGCATCCAGATCCGTCACACTGCCGTAATCGGAAAGAATGGTGGCGTAGCTTTTAGAAACACCATCAACGGTTAAGCTGTTGTTGTTTAAAAAAGACTTAATGGTGGTGGTTAAATAATCTTGAAGTGATTCTAGAGTAATACTGAGCACATCAGTCACGGCCGTGCTGTTGGTTAGAAACGCTTCGTTATCAACAATGCTAACTGTGACTGCCGATTTTCCGAGCGTTGCGTTACTGGCATTGCTTAGGTTTAAAGTTAGATTTTCTTGTGCTTCTGCGGTTGTGTCGTTTGTTATTGGTATTGAGATGGTACCTGAGGTATCTCCGGCTGCGATGGTCAGTGTTCCTGAGGTGCTCGTGAAATCACCTGAGGTTGTTGTTCCGTTAGCCGTTTGATAATCGATTGTGACATCCGAAGCAGCTGCTTTACTTAGCGTGACTTTTACCGAAGCGGTTCCTCCTCCTTCACTGACGACCACGTCTTCAGCGTAAGCCGCTACGCCCGGAGAAGTTGCCACGGTGAAAGCACCTTGCACGTTAGTGAACTTAGAATCAGCAGCACTTAAGAAATCCAGTCCCGTAAAACCAACGTCAAAGAAATAGTCACCCGTTGTTATGTAGTCCGTTAGATCCACTCCAGAGCCTGCACCTTTGCCTGAGAAAAAAGAAGCCAACTTTAAATCTAAAGTCGAAGCCGATGCACCAGAAGTTGTTACGCTTAAAACATCTGAGTCAGTATTGGCGTAAGTTCTTTGCAATAAAGTTCCATCGGTCGTGAAGTAATCAATGGTCAGAGATTGCGCTGGTAACGTCATGGAAACGGTTGAACCATCCGATGACCAATTCACTGAAACTGTGGTTTGTAAAAGCCGCTCGCCCGAGGATTGTGTGGCATCAGAACCATCGTAGAGTTTCAAGGTAATGGATGCCGTTCCCGATTCTCCCGCTGCAGGAATGCTGTTGAGTTTGAAACTCAACACGGGTGATTTTCCTGAACTTGAATCAGAGGATACAATATTGGATAGGTTGGTCTGATCCATGGTTCCACCGACCAAATTGGCCGTTAAAGTTGTTCCGCTAAGTGAGGTGTAGAGTTGATGAACGTTGGTTGAGTCGGCATCGCTGCTCAGATAATCGGTCAACGTGATACTGCCCTCTTCCATTCTGAATCCATCAATGGATGGTTTGTGTTGCACTAAATGTTCAGCCAATGCATTCATGAAAGCTTCATGTGCTTCACTTTTTAAAGTGGTTGTATCTCCCCAACTAAGACTGGCGGTGGCTGACTTGCTTGCATTATCTAATACAGTTTGGATGGCAGTTTGCACTGAGGATAAAGAAGTGGGTCCCATGTGTTCGCCTAAGGCTGAAGTTAAATGACCCAAGGTCATTAACAATTGATTAGCCGTGTAAATAGGTTGAGCTTTTGTGGCTAACGAAACATCACTGCCAATCATGGTAGCAATCGGATCGTAACCAAATAAGCTGGTGGAAGGCGCATTGGAGAGTGTAACTCCAAAAGCATCAGCCACTATTTGCTCGGCAGTGTCTTTATAAAGATCACTATCGAATGAAAGCATGCGAGCCGATAAAGTTGATAAAGGTGTCAAAATGTAAGAACCACTCGAGGTGGCACTGATGTCCAGCGAAGCAGTTAGAACATCATTGGTTGCAGTATCAAACCCTGAATTAATTACTCGAACAGGTGTATCAGATGAAGCACTTTGCAGAGTTAAGCTAAAAGCACCAACAGCATCCGTGGTTGTGTAAGGCTCTCCAGCATCCAACACTCCATCATTGTCTAGATCTTGGAAAACGGTGGCACCGCCAATGTACCCATCGATAAGTTTTCCTGAGATGGTTTCATTCACATCCGTAACAGCAACAGAAACGGTTTGATTATTGGTTAAACCATCAGGATCCGTGGCAGTGACCTGAATGTTGTACGTGTTATTTTTATCTGAATCAGAAGGTGTTTCGTAATCCGGTGCAGTCGCAAAACTTAAAGCGCCTGAGGTGGAATTAATTGTAAACAGAGAAGCGTCATCTCCGCCGCTGATTGAATAAGCCAAAGTATCAGAATCTGGGTCCGTTGCAGTTAAAGTAATCACGGCACTGGTGTTTTCAGATACAGAACTTGTGGAAGTTGAAGTAATGGATGGCAATTCATTCACATCGGTTACAGAGATACTAAAATCTTTTGAGACGGCATTATCAGCTGAATCTGTGGCTGTGATCGTAATTGAGTAAGAAGTATCTACTTCGTAATCAGCCGTTACACTATCTTTAAGTTTTAGAGTGGTTCCGGATAACTCGAATGAATCTTTATCGGTTCCTGATAAAGTTAAAGTATTGGTATCACCAATATCTGGATCGGTAATGGTTATAGAACCTACTGTGCCTCCTCCAGTATTTTCTGAAATTGAAGTATTAGAAAGTACTAAAGTGGAAACTTCGTTAACGTCCGTAACTGTAATAGTGAAATCTTGAGCTTTGCTATTACTACCTGAATCTGTGGCGGTGATTGTAATTGAGTAAGAAGCATCGGCTTCAAAGTCAGCGGAGATGGTATCTTTGAGTTTTAGAGTGGTGCCTGATAACTCAAATGAATCTTTATCGGTTCCAGTGATTGAATAAGCAAAGGTTTCTCCGCTATCCGGATCCGTTGTACTTAGAGTTCCTATGGTGGCACCGGCTGCATTCTCAGCCATTGAGCTCGCACTAAGCGCTAGGGCACTTGGAGTTTCATTCACATCAGTGACACTAATGGTGTAATCTTTAGAAACGGCATTATCAGCTGAATCTGTGGCTGTGATCGTAATTGAGTAAGAAGCATCGGCTTCAAAGTCAGCGGAGATGGTATCTTTGAGTTTTAGGGTGGTTCCGGATAACTCGAATGAATCTTTATCGGTTCCGGAAATAGCATAAGTAAAGGTTTCTCCAGAATCCGGATCCGTTGCACTTAGAGTTCCAATCGTAGCACCGGCTGCGTTCTCTGCAAAAGTGGTGGCGGATAAAGTAACGGCAGTTGGAGCCTGATTTCCCGTTACATCAACCGTGGCTGTGTTTGTTTCTATCTCAGTTTTAGTTTCTGCCACGTAAGTTGCCGTGCCAGAAGCTGCTGTGCTGATGTCGTTTGCAACACCGCCGTCATCATCCAACACGAGTTTTTGCACTTTGGCTATTTCAGTTATATCAGTTGCATCAGCTATGACTTCATTGGCCGCAACAACAGAAGCCGTTACTTCGGTCACGAGTTCAGCCACTCGAGTTGCAGCAACGGTGTCCGTGGCACTATTAGTTAATACTTCTGCTACGGTTGTTGAATCCGAAAGACTCTTGCCTGCTTTCAAAGCCGTTACTATTTGTGCTGTGACCAATTCATCACCGGTGTTATCAGCAAGCCCCGCTCCTTCTAAAAGACTCTCGCCCACGGCGACTATATTAATTAAGGTTGCGTTAACTTTTTGTGCAGCCACATTTCCCAAAGGGTTATCCGTGGCTGGATCAAAACCAGAAGGTAATCCTAAATTCGTGATGACCGTTGCCGAATCAGCGCCGGCTTTATCAATAATGGTGGTGATGGCTGAAACGTATTTAGAAGATTTACTGGCTGATAAGGTAATGGTGACCGCTTCACCGGTGGCAGTATCCGTTCCACCATCCACCACTATTCTTGTTCCTATACTTTCTGAGGCTTCTAAAGTGTATTGACCGTTAGCATCAGTGGTCGTTGTCGCTAGCACGTTGCCATTGGCATCCAATAATTTAACAGTGGCTCCGCTAACCAAACCATCTACAACCGTACCGGATACAGTTTCGGGTTCAGAGACATTATTTACGGTAATGACGTAGCTGAGCGAAGTGCTTGCTCCGCTTGGGTCCGTGGCACTGACTTGTACGTCATAAACATTATCAGTATCTGCATCCAGTGGGTTTTCATAATCCGGTGCCGAGATAAAGGTTAAAACGCCTGTAGCGCTATCAATCTGAAACAAATCTTTATCCGCACCTCCAGAGACGGAATAAATCAGTATGTCGCCATCCGCATCCGTTGCAGTGAAAGTGGTGAGTTCAGTTGTGTTTTCACTAGGCGCTAATTCAGTAACAACAATTCCAGCGTCAGGCACATCGTTTACCGCATCAACAGAAAAACTAATAGCTCTGGTGTCAGTTCCACCGTTTCCATCAGAAACGGAATAGGAAAAAGAACCGTAGTCTGTTCCGTTGGTATTGGCATCTGGTGTAAAAGTTAAACCTTCAAGTTCAGTTGTTGTTAATGCATCGCCATTAGCCAGAACGGTTCCATCGGCTTTCTTCAAAATCCCAGAAGTGGGAATCGCAGTAATGGAAATGGTTAACGAGTCTCCATCCAAGTCAGTAGGAGTTGATAAATTCAGAGAACCGGCGTCTACATCTTCAGTTAGAGAGATCGCAACATCCGATCCCGCCATCGGAGCGCTATTAGAAGAAGGAACAGGTGTTGGCGTTGAGCTGCCACCGCCTCCACCGCCGCAAGCAGCAACAATAAAGGCAATCAGGTTGGCAGATGCTAGCTTCGGATCTTTAAGAAACCTATGAGTATTCTCTGTCTTCTTAACATTAGACATATTGTCAAATATACTCTTACTACACTAATTAGAAAGTATTAATTTCTCCCCCCCCCTTTTTTTTCTCGTTAATTAGATCAGAAAAAAAATAGGCGTTTTTTTTGTATGATTCCTTATTAGCTGAAGGTCTCTCTAAGAATATTCTTCTGCACTTTACCCATCGCATTTCTTGGTAATTGATCAATAAACTTCACTTCTTTCGGTGCTTTAAACCCTGCCAATTGATCTTTTATTTCAGAAATTACCTCTTTTTCATCGAGCGTCACTTTTTCTTCAGAAACAATAATTGCCACCACCCTTTCTCCTAGGTCTTCATCACTAAGACCAATAACTGCTGATTCAAGGACCCCTTCTATTTTATCAATTAAAGATTCGATCTCTTTGGGATAAACGTTCAAACCGCCTGAAATAATCATATCTTTGGATCGGCCTATGATGCTGATATATCCGTCTTCATCAATCAGACCTTTATCTCCAGTATTAAAGAACCCGTCTTCAGAAAAATCTTCTTTAGTTTTTTCAGGCATTTCCCAGTAGCCTTTAAAAACATTTGGCCCTTTAACTTGAAGATTCCCAATCTCTCCTTGCGGAAGTGCGTTATTTTCTTCATCAACCACCCTAACTTGCACGTCATCAAGAGGCAGACCTACGGTTCCTGGTTTTCTATCGCCTTTTAAGGGGTTGGAAGTATTCATGTTGGTTTCAGTCATTCCATACCTTTCCAAAATTAGATGATTTGTTCTTTGATAAAATTCATTAAAAGTCTCGTCTAATAATGGTGCGGAACCTGAAATGAATAATCTCATTCGTTTAGTTAGTTCTGAGTCTAGGGCATCACTTTTTAATAGCCTCGTGTAATAGGTTGGAACTCCCATCATGACTGTACATTCAGATATAGATTTCAACACTGCATCTACATCAAAAGACTCGAGCCATTTTAATTTGGAGCCTGTCATTAAAACGCAACCCAATGCCACAAAAAGCCCGTGCACATGATAAATCGGCAAGGCGTGTAACAAACAATCAGATTCTTGAAAACCCCAAGCTTTTACCAAACTTTCTGCATTTGATGATATGTTGCCATGAGAAAGCATAATGCCCTTTGGTTTGCCCGTGGTTCCAGAAGAGTAAAGCAAGGCAGCAATGTCATCTTCTGAGCAATCAACCGTAATAAAGTTATCTTCTGAAGTAGAAATGTCTGAAAAATTGCCACCTCCGTCATTATTCAAAACAAATAAATGATCGATACTATGTCCAAGGTTTAAATCACTAATACTAGAAATAGTTTCTTCATTGGAAATAAATAACGAAGGTTTGGCATCTTCTAAAAAATAACTTAGTTCCTTTTCTTTATAAGCTGGATTAAGGGGGTGAAAAATAATATTAGATCTAATGCAAGCAAGATATAAATAGACCATTTCAACGCATTTATCTACTTGGACGGTAACTCGATCTCCTTCAGACAATCCAAGTTCTTTCAGGCCATTGGCTAGCTTGGCTGTTTCACAGTCAAGCTCTCTGTAGGTAATCTTTAATCCTTTATCGTCATAGAGGAACTGGCCTTCGAGGTTGTTCTCGAAACCTTCTTTATAACTAGTATAAAGATTGCCTTTAGCGGTCATTTTATTTACCTAGAAGTTTGCCCGTCGTCTATCTTTATGCAGGTGCCCGTAACGCACTCTGAAGATGGTGAAACTAAAAAGAGCAATGTTGAGTCCATTTGCTCTGGTACGCATATTCTCTTTCTCGGAAGGGTTTGACTCACATCCCCTATTCTCTCTAGCATTCCGTCTAACATCTCTGAAGAAAACATACCCGGAGCTATAGCATTCACATTAATATGGTGCTTAGCCCACTCCACTGACAGAGCTTCGGTCATTCTTACAATCGCTGATTTGGTCGTTGAGTACAAGACCGCAGCAGAATTTGGCGTGGTATTAAATGCTGCTAAAGATGAAATGTTAACCATCCTTCCAGGTTCTTTTTTTTCTATTAGCTTTCTGGCTACCTCATTTGATAACAAATAGGGCCCTACTAGGTTGGTGTCTATCACACCATCAATTAATTCATCGCTTTGTTTTATTGCCCATTGAGCATCAACCATGCCAGCGTTATTGACGAGTGTATTAATGGTGCCCAAATTTTCTTCAACTTTTTTAACGGCTGCACGAATACTATCTCTATCAACCATGTCTATAGGTACTACCATGCACTCTCCGCCATCTGATTTAATCTCTTCGGCTAAACTTTCTAGCTTTTCCACTCTTCTTGCTGATAAAGCCACTTTAGCACCGCACTTAGCTAGAACTTTTGAAAATCTATAGCCTAAACCAGACGAAGCTCCTGTCACCAGTGCGACTTGATTAGATAAATCCACAGAAAAGTTTGGGGTTTCAAATTCACTCATTGTTTTTCCTCTTATATTTGAAGGGATAATTTATAACTAGTGAATCAAGAAATCCACACTAATCAATATTTAATTACCTTAATGTATAATTAATGCAAGAGGTAAATTATGAATACAAAAAATCCTACATCTAAACCCACCAGGAAAGAGGCAGAAGATGCAGTTAAAACCTTAATATCTTGGGCAGGAGACGACCCAACGAGAGAAGGACTCATTGAAACGCCAAAAAGAGTGGTTAAATCTTATGAAGAATTTTATGAAGGATATGGTCAAGATCCAGAGGACATTCTTTCTAAAGTTTTTGAAGAAATTGAAGGTTACGATGAAATGGTCCTGGTAAAGGATATCTTGCTGGAATCTCACTGCGAGCATCACATGGTTCCTATTCTAGGGAAGGCTCATGTAGCTTATTTGCCTGACAAAAGAGTCGTTGGTTTAAGTAAGTTAGCGAGAGTAGTAGATTTATTTGCTAGAAGACTACAAACCCAAGAAACAATGACTGCACAAATAGCAGACACCATAAATAATGTTCTGAAACCTAAAGGTGTGGCGGTTGTTATAGATGCAGAACATCAATGCATGAGCAGCAGAGGTGTATCAAAGAAAGGAACAAGCACTGTTACCAGTACAATGCTTGGTGCATTTAGAGACAATCAAAAGTCGAGAATGGAGTTCATGAACCTAATTGCCCTATAAGATACAGGTAACAATCTATTTATTTTTTATAATGAACTTTTTTTGGACTTAGATTAGTATTTAGAGCGAAATTGAGGAAATTATATGTCAGCTGAACCAAGTACCATTAACTTTGATCCTGATGAACTAGGAAAGAAGTATAGGTTAGAGAGAGATAAACGTTTAAGGCAGGATGGTAATGAGCAATACCAAGAAGTTTCTGGTGAGTTCTCTTATTTCGTTGAAGATCCCTATTTAGATGAAGAAATTGAAAGAGAACCTTTAGAAGATGAAGTAGAAGTTTTAATCGTCGGTGGAGGATTCGGAGGAATGCTTGCTGCAGCTAGATTGAGAGAAGCTGGAATTGATGATTTTAGGATAATAGAGAAAGGCGGCGATTTTGGTGGGACTTGGTACTGGAACAGGTACCCTGGCGCTTCATGCGATATAGAAGCATACATATATTTCCCTTTATTAGAAGAGACAGGATTTGTACCAAAACAAAAATACACTAATGCAGCTGAAACCCTAGAGTATTGCCATATTATCTGTGATAAGTACAAGTTGTACGACAATGCATGTTTGCAAACTGAAGTTCAAGCAACTGTTTGGAATGAGGATGAAGGAAGGTGGCTAGTTACAACGAATAGAGGTGACAAAATAAGAGCTAGATATGTTGTCCACTCAAATGGTCCATTAAACAGACCTAAACTTCCTGCTATTAAAGGCATTAATGATTATAAAGGACACACTTTTCATACCAGTCGTTGGGATTATGCTTATACAGGAGGAGATACCAGTGGCAATCTATCAAATCTAAAAGATAAGAGAGTGGCTGTAATAGGCACAGGAGCTACCGCTATCCAGTGTGTACCTCACCTAGGTGCTGCAGCTGAAACTTTGTTTGTATTTCAAAGAACGCCCTCTTCTGTCGATGTAAGAAATAATCAAGCTACTGATCCGGAATGGATCTCGACGCAAGAGCCAGGATGGCATAACGAAAGAAGAAATAATTTTGAAACTCTACTTACAGGCGGAAGCGTCAAAAAAGATCTTGTGGCCGATGGTTGGACAGAGGCATTTCGTTTACTTTTTGGAACCTTAAGAAGTAAAGCTCCTTCAAAAATAAAGATGTTTTCTTGGGCTGCAACTTCCGTTTTTTCTTCAGAAATGTATAAATCAGGTTTTAAAGAATACATGACAAAGAAAGCTACTGATTACATGGATTTAGCCAATGCCATGCAAATGGCAGATTATCAAAAGATGGAAATGGTACGAGCTCGCGCAGAAGAGATTGTTAAAGACAAAGAAACCGCTGAATCTCTTAAACCTTACTACAATCAATTCTGTAAAAGACCTTGCTTCCATGATGAATATCTTCCGACTTACAACAGAGATAATGTGCATTTAATTGATACAGACGGTAAAGGTCTAGAAGAAATTTCTGAAAAGGGCATTATTTTTAATGGGGTAGAATACGAAGTTGATTGCATAATCTTTGCTACAGGTTTCGAAGTAGGAACTGATTACAGCAGAAGAGCTGGATATCAAATACATGGCATTGATGGAATGACTGTTTCGGAGAAATGGGGAAATGGTTTAGCAACTTTTCACGGTATGCACTCTAAAGGATTCCCTAACTGTTTCTTTTTTGGACCTGCCCAGTCAGGGTTCACAGCTACCTACACCTACTCTTTAGATGAACAAAGCATTCATTTAGCCTACATATTAGAAGAGGTTAAAAAAAGAGGGGCTACAAGAGTAGAAGCTTCTAAAGAAGCTGAAGAAAGTTGGATTAAAACAATTATAGAAAAAGCTCGATTAACGGCTTCTTTCCAAGAAAACTGCACGCCTGGTTATTACAACAACGAGGGTAAAATTAATCAAACTCCTCAAAATAATATGTACGGTGGCGGTCCTATTGAATTTTTCTCTCTTATGAAGAAATGGAGATCTAAAGGCAAACTAGAAGGGCTAGAACTTAATTAATTGTACGAATTAGAAATCCTTACAAACCCTTTAACTTTATCTGACTTAGAGGCCATCAGAACTATAAACCAAGAGAATATCCCTGAAGTAAGCGATATCGAATCCATTGAAAGATTACAGCAATTGATAGATTGGAGTAGTCACGTCATTGTTGTAAGGGATGAAGTGGTTGCTGGTTTCATAATATTAATGAGAGAAAACCAAAATTACGAATCCCCTAACTATGACTTTTTTAATAGTAAAAAAGAACCCTTTTTGTATGTAGATCGCATTGCCATCCAAGAGAGTTACCAAAGAAAAGGTTTAGGTAAATTAATCTACGATAAAGTTATAGAAATTGGAAAAGAGCTTGATATAAATGTTACTTGTGAAGTAAATACCGTTCCCAGAAATACACCTTCGTTAGCATTTCATGCTGGTTTTGGATTTGAAGAAGTTGGTTCAAAAGACTATGACGATCATAGTGTGGTCTATTTAACTAAGTTTCTTCGTTCTTAAAGAAATTAACTAAACCAACCCCAATTAAAATAAGAACACAGCCAGAAATCATGGTTAATGTGATAATTTCGTTTAGGAATATGTTTGCCCATAACATGCCAGTTACAGGAACGATCAATACTACAGTTGAAGCTTTAATGGGGCCTACTCTTTTAATTAAAATTACATAACCCATGTAAGCCATTCCAGTACATAAAGAACCTAACAAACCAACGCTTAAAAGAACCTCCCTTGGTTGGTTTAAATCAACTCCATTTTCAAAGAATATAAAAGGGAAAGTAATTATTGTTGCTATTAATAGAGTGATTGAGGCTAGATAAGTTGGCTCTATTTCTTTGGTTTTAAAAATAAAGTTAGAACTAAATCCGTATAAGAAAGAAGCTAGCAAAGATAAAATAATTGCAAAAAGAGAAAATTCAATTGATTCATAACCTATAAAAACAAAGAGTCCTACCATGCCTACAAAGATGCCTAACAGTTGGATCCAGTTAGAGCTTAATTTAAGCCAAAGGGTTGCAATAATAAAAGCGAATAAAGGAGTAGTCCCATTCAGAACCGACATAGTCCCCGCGTTGAGCTCTAGGGCGGCATTTGAAAATAAATAAAAAGGTATAGCGGCATTAAAAAAAGATAAAAAGAGGATAGGAGCGAAATCTTGTTTTATGTTTTTAAGATATTCTTTTTTAATAAAGATAGGAGCAACAATAAGCGAGGCAATGAATAGACGATAAAAAACTAAAGTTATAGGTCCAACTGCAGGAGCAGAAACTTTTATAAACATAAATGAAGAACCCCAAGCTATTCCAATAGCTAAGATCAAAGACCAGTCTATAACTGCACTTCGTTTCATTATTTTAGATTGTCTAAAGACTAATAAGGTCTATCCCCAATTATTGTCACCCTTTCAACTTTCCGTATATTTGGCCAATAATCAGAAGCGGCGTAATGTTGACAGGCCCTATTGTCCCAAAAGGCGATAGAGTTATTTTCCCAACTAAATCTGCATTGATATTCAGGGATTGAAGCTCGCGAATAGAGAAACTCAAGCATAGAATCTGAATCTTCTTTTTTCCATCCTTTAATGTATTGAGTGAATGCACTATTTACATAAATTACTTTCTTCTTAGTATCTGGATGAGTCCTAATAACAGGATGTTCAGGCATAGGATACTTTTCATTAAAAGCCTCTATTTCCTCTTGAGACTTTCCTTCTTTTATCAGTCTAAGTCTAAATCCAGCAAAATCGTGAACAGCTATCGCTCCATCTAACTTGTCTTTAATATCTTCATTTAAATCATCATAAGCTGCATACATATCTGCAAATAAAGTGTCTCCTCCATGGTCTGGTTTTTCTATCATTCTTAGAACAGATCCGAGAGAAGGCTCCTCTCTCCATGTTACATCTGAATGCCACGTATTTTCTCTGCCTGGGCTCTTCTCGTTATGAGTTATTTTTAATACTTCAGGAAAACTCTCCTTATGAGGAGCAAACGGATGAACTTCAAGATCTCCGAAATTATTTGAGAAGTTTAAGTGTTCCTCAGTTGTTAAGTCCTGATCTCTAAAAAAAATAACTTTATAAACCAATAAAGCTTCGTAAATTAGATCTTTTATTTCTTTGGTTAAAGGCTTAGATAGGTCAATGCCTAGAATCTCCCCTCCAATAGTTGGACTTAGTCTATTAACTTCAAAAGGGAGATCTTTCGATTCAAATTCATCTGGGGTATATTTCATCATAGTAATTTAAGATACGTTTCGTTCTTTTCCTTCCCAAAAAGGTGCTCTTAAATCCTTTCTAAGGATTTTGCCTGAAGGATTTCTAGGTAGTTCATTTATGTGATCTACTGTCTTAGGACATTTGTATCCAGCTATTTGAGTTCTTGCGTAAGAAATTACCTCATCTTCGCTTAGTTTTTCGCCTTCAACTTGAACGATAAATGCTTTGGTGGCCTCGCCCCATTTATCATCTGGTATACCAATAACTGCAGCATCAGCAATATTCGGATGGCTTACTAAAGCATTCTCAACTTCCGCTGGATATATGTTCTCACCACCCGAAACAATCATGTCTTTTACGCGGTCATGGATATACAAAAATCCTTCGTCATCAAAATAACCTACATCTCCTGAATAGAACCAGCCATCTTTAATGGCTTCAGCTGTTGCTTCCGGTCTATTCCAGTAACCCTTCATGTTCAGATCAGATTTGATAATTACTTCACCAACTTCGCCGATAGGTACATCTTTATCTTCCGAATCTACAACTCTAAGCCCAACTCCTATAGCCGCTTTTCCGCAAGATCTAAGCTTGCCTCTAGAAACATCATGATCTTCTGGGTAAAGGAATGTAATGGCACCATTAGTTTCAGTTAAACCATAAACTTGCCAAAAATTACAATCCATTAGTTCCATAGCTTTTAACAGAGTATCGTCCGTGATTGGAGAAGCTCCGTATATCACTGTCTCTAATGAAGAAAAATCTGTATTAGCTGAATCAGGATGCTGTATTAAGAACAATATAACTGCAGGTACAAAAATTGTGTGTTGTATTTTTTCTTGTTCTATTAGCTTAAGAATAAGTCCTGGATCGACTTCTGGAATAATGATACTTTTTGCTCCAGTCACCATCCCTGCTATTCCCATATTTGTGCCAGCTACATGGAAGATAGGCATACAAACAAGGTTTACTCCTCCTTCATCCATGTCTCTATACATAGCTTCTTCATTAACAATGAAGCAAGCACTAAAGTTATCATTAGTTAACTGTACGCCTTTAGGGTGACCGGTTGTTCCAGATGTATAAAGCTGAATAACGTCATCATCACCATTACTTTCAAGTTTAGGATCTTCGTCAGCATGAGCGTCTCTCCATTGAGCATAATCTTCCCATTCCTCATGATTGCCGCCTACGGTAATAATTTTTCTTACTGAAGGTATTTCATCTTTAATTTCCTCAATGAGTCCAAAAAATTCAGGTCCTACAAATAAAATCTCACTACTGGAATCATTTAAGATGAAAGCAACTTCTGGGGGAGCTAATCTCCAATTAACCCCTACTGTAACTGTTCTTGATTTAAAGGTTCCATACATAAACTCAAAGAAAATATCGGAATTTTTGCCCAAATAAGCAACCCTAGAATCAGGTTTACACCCTTCTTTAATAAGGCCTTGAGCAACTTTATTGGAAAAAGAATCTAATTCATTAAAAGTCGTCTCTTTTTCTTCAAACTTATGAGCTATGTCATTACCAGATCTATCGACTCTCCATCGAAAGATCTCAACCATAGTTTTTTCATAAGGTATTTCCATAATTATTCTCCCTTTCTTAAGCCCATCCTAAAGGTTTTAGCTTCTCTTCTACAAAATCCTTAGGGACATCTTCAAGCTTTGTTCCTAATGTGTCATTCCATCTATTCAAAAATCCAAACATAGATATAACTGAAACTATATCTATTATTTGGTCGTCTGAGAAATACTTTTTTAGTTCATTGAAATGCGCTGCATTTGATTCATTTGGAGCTCTTCCTGATGCAAAAGCTAAATCCAAGACAGCTCTTTCTTCATCTGAATAATAATCGCTCTCAGAGTAATTTAATATCTCTGCTATTTTTTCTTCTTTTGTACCTGCCCTCTCAGCTCCATGCGAAGTATGTGCTTGGCAATATTTACAACCAGAAGATAGACTTGAAGCTAAAGCAATTAATTGCTTGGTCTGCATATCTATTCCTTCAGATTGGAACACGGTCATTGCTAGATTAGAAAAAGCCGTTAAAAGTTCTGGTCTTTCAGCCATGGCTAAATGTGCATTAGGCACGTAACCCATAAAAGCCTCTACTCCATTAAATAATTCTTCAAATTCCTTAAAGTTTTCTCTGGTTTTGCCTCCAATGTAATTATGTTCCATTTTGCTCCCCTTAATTCTTATCTTTTACGCTTGTAAGTTCTCCAATTCTTTAAATTCATGCTGGATACTTAAATCTATCAATTTCCTCCATAAAGGTTCTGAAATCTCTTTCTCTAAACCACATGAATCACCAAATTTTGTAACTTTAGCAATTACTTCTTCGATTCTCTCGTTATCAATAATAAGATCCTTATCATTTTTAACCATAGCAGCCATTTCAATGCATTTCTGCCTTCTTGATAATAATAAAACAAGTTCTCTATCAATTAGATCTATTTCTTCCCGGACCTCGTTCATCCCAATTTCCATATCTTTCCTAATTATTAAAAAAAATAATTATATCCCACTATCAGATAACCTTGCTCTTATCTCTTTCAGAATATAAATTGTGTTAAATGAACACTATAAAAGAGTTAGAAGACCTTCAAAAAGAAATGCAAACTTGGAGAAGAGATATACACGCTCATCCCGAAATTGCATTTGAAGAACACAGAACGGCTCAAGTAGTTGCCGAAAAACTTGAAAGTTTTGGAATTGAAGTAGAAACCGGAATTGCTGGCACAGGTGTTGTTGGGACTTTAAAGAAAGGGACAGGCAATAGATCGATTGGATTACGCGCCGATTTAGATGCTCTTTTAATCAATGAAGCTAATGAGTTTGAGCATAAATCAAAAAATCCAGGAAAAATGCATGCATGTGGACACGATGGGCATACTGTAATGCTCTTGGGAGCGGCGAAGTATTTAGCAGAAAAAGGTAATTTTGATGGGACAGTAAATTTTATTTTTCAACCTGCCGAAGAGAACGAAGGTGGAGGTAAGGCCATGATAGATGATGGTCTATTTGATAAATACCCTGTTGAATCAATCTATGGAATGCACAATATACCTGGCATGCCTGTAGCCTCTTTTGCTATAAAACCGGGCCCAATCATGGCTGCATTTGATGTATTTAATGTCAAAATTATAGGTAAAGGTGGACATGCCGCTATGCCTCAAACAACCATTGATCCAATTATAATTGGGACCAAGATAGTAGATGCCTATCAATCCATAGTAAGTAGATATATAGATCCTCAAGAGCCTGCTGTCTTAAGTGTTACTCAATTTCATGCGGGAGATGCTTACAACGTAATTCCAAATGATATTGAAATTAAAGGATGCACAAGATGTTTTTCTCCAAAAATTCAGAAACAGTTAGAAGATCAAATGCACCAAATAACTAAAAGTATCTGTGAAGCTTATGGAGCTTCATATGAGTTTGAATTCGAACATCGTTATCCTGCAACCATTAATTCAGAAGAAGAAGCTGAAATTGCTGGAAAAGTAGCACAAAAGGTAGTTGGTGAAGATAGAGTCAACCTCTCCCCTACAGCTGGAATGGGGTCAGAAGATTTTGCTTATATGCTACAAGAAAAACCTGGAAGTTATATTTGGATAGGTAATGGTGACGGCGAAGGTTCATGTATGGTTCACAACCCAGGGTATGATTTTAATGATGAAATATTGCCTATAGGGGCTACCTATTGGGTGAAAATGGCTGAAGAAATACTTTCTCCTATCGATTGAAGCTAGTCTTTATTTGGTAGAGGGTTTGTTCCGTATTGATTATCCCCCCCTCCTTCTGTGCACATAAAATACAAATAGACAAATAAGGCGATAACGGAAATAAAACTAAAGATAAATATGTATTGACCCAAGATAGATGGAGCTATTTGCAAAGCTACGTACCACCAGCCAGACATATTAATATCATGAAATCTCCTTACAGAAAGTGAGATACTAGGTATCAAAGTAACAATAAAAGCTATACCAAACCAAGAAGTTAATGATTTAGCTAAAAAAGCTTCAGGATTAGATAAAGAAGATTCATCGAGCGGACTTAATTCATTAACTGATAAGCTAAAGGCCAACATATATAGCAAGACGCAAAACAGAAAGAACCACCAGAACTCTGATCTTGAAGACCTACCGGAAAAATCAAAATACCTCTTAAAAGCAGAAGCTACTGCATCAAAAAAACTCATACGATTTTATTACTCTTTATTATTTAATAGATCTAAAGAAGAATTAATCTCTCTAATATTTTTACTTACGTAAGAAGTGAATATAAAAGGGAATAAAGCATGAACTAAACATACAACCGCCATAATCAAAAGATTAAAGGACATCATTAAAGCTCTAAAAAAATGTTGAAAATAAGTTTCCTCTATTTCCTCAAGATGATTCAAATTCATTATGTCTCCTAATATTTCTTTGATGAGCAATAAATCATCAAGTCATAACAAGGTTAATGATATTGAAATAATCTTAAAGACTATCTTGATATGGTAAAACCTTGTTGTTCTAAAATAAATCTATCTTCAGATAGGTTTCTGATACTTTCAACCTTTCCAGATTCATTAAACGTAAATCTAGTTACACTAACGGCTTCAAATGGTAGACCAGAAGCTTTTTCAGTGTCCTTGGACCTATGCAAAACGTAAACAACAGCATCATTACTTAAAACTTCAATAATATTAGATTCCTCAGGACCCCATTCATCAGCATTTCCTGATTCCATATTGTTTAAGATTTGTGTTTTAGAATAGCTACCAGCAATTACTCCTCTAGCAACTGAAACATTCAGTTTCTTGCCATTCCTCATAAGAACAGTCTTAACCTCTTCTCCAGGTTTTCCTCTAAAATTTAATCTGTCCATATTTGCTTCATTTACTTCCACTCCATTAACAGAAACAAAGCTATCTCCAACTTCTAAAACTTTTGAAGCAGGGCTTTCTGGTGTTATGGCAGTAACTTCCATTGTTCCAGGTTCAGCATCAGGATTGTAAGTGAACCCAAAACCAACATATCGTCCTGGGTAATTTTTTCCATCTTCCGCAAGATGTTTTTTTACATAGGATATGGCTTCTTGCTTACCGGCGTAACCTGCTTCAACCCAACCTCTTGCTACATCTTCTTTAGAAGATTCATGGTGCATTGCAAAAAGATTAAAGCTTAGAAATCCTAAAACTAAAGTTATTGATTTAAATAAATTCATAATTTTCCTCCGTGTTATAAGAATATTACTCCATATATACAACAAAGAAAGATTATTCTTAAGAAATTCTTAGAAGGAAGTGGTAGCCCGTAGGAGAATCGAACTCCTGTTGCCTGGATGAAAACCAGATGTCCTAACCACTAGACGAACGGGCCAAAAAAAATGCATTGTATGGAGGCTAAAGCCTTTGGTCAAATTGTATATTCTATTCAGATGAATAATCGTTATTCCTAGATCTAAAATAGACGATACCACCAATTAGCAAAGTACTTAATGCCATGCCTATCCAAAAATCTTGGGTTGAAAACATTAGATAAATATCGGAAACATCCACAACCCTTACCTCTTCATGTTGTTCTGGCAAACTACTCGTCCAGAATCCCAATCTGTCTTCAATAAAATGAAAAATATGATTTGTTTTAAGAACGATGCTTTCAAGAACAACGACTACTGCTATGGGCACAAGAGCTCCCATGATAGGCCTCTTAGCAAAAGCTCCAGCAAACATTAGCCAAGCCATCAAAGGTAAAGACCACAATGATTGAGCCCAAAGACTAAAAATAATCCTAAACCAATCAGTGAGTGAATAGGCACTCCATACCCATCCAAAGGGAACGATATCGTTAGTAGCAAAGAATATTGATGCACTAAGTAAAGATATTAAGTGTAATAAAATTATATTTGGTAAAACAATTAAAGGTACGATTAGAGTTACTAAAAGTATTTTGGACATGACAGTAGTTAGATCTGAAACAGGCAATGATCTCCAAAATATTAAAGTTCTATCCTTCCTCTCATCCGCAAAGGTGCTTAAATTAAAAGCTAGAATAGCAAAAGCTACTGTTAACAAAATTGGTAATGCAAGAACGACTAAACCTGACCTCATGACTGCGGTTATTTGTTCAATATCTGCTGTAGCCATCCATTCTAAAGCCTGTTCGTTTTCGTAAATCTTTGTGGAGAAGTTAAATTCTGGCGTTTGTATATTTGTTAAACCAAAATAAACCGAGATAACTACCAGCGAAAGAACGCAAGTAACAATAAAAGGAGCGTAAATAAAGCCCACTTTATGTTCTTGAAGCTCTCTCCTAATAAGAGTGACTAGAGTATTCATCCCTGACCCTCTGACTTAGTTTTATCCATGATTGCCATGAAAAGGTCCGCTATGAAAGGAGGCCTTACTTCACCCAACTCAGTTAGTTTATCTATTTCAGTCCCTTCAAATAGAAACACCTCTCTGCCCAGTTCTGTTCTGATATGCATAGGTTTGAGTGATCTGGCTCTCTCTAAGGATTCTTGGTTAGGTCTCAGTTCTAAAAACCTCTCATTAATAGCATCAATGGAGTCTTTCATAACAATCCTTCCTTGATTCATAAATATTGCGTCAGAAAGAACGCCTTCTATTTCTTCAACTTGGTGCGTACTAATCAATATTGTTTTATTTCCATCGTAATAGTCTTCAATCAGTTGAGAGTAAAACTCCTTTCGGTAAACCAAATCTAGACCAAGAGTAGGTTCATCAAGAACTAGTAGTTCAGCATCTATGGCCATTACGATGGACAAATGCAATTGCACCACTAAGCCTCTAGAAAGAGTTTTTATTTTTGAATTAATTTTGATATCGGTTTTAGAAAGAATGCTTTTGGCTTTTTCTAGATTGAATCTAGGGTGAACGCCATCTACATATTTCAGCACTTGTTCAACTGTCATCCATTTTGGTAAAACTGCTACGTCCGTGATTGAACAAACTTTTTGTAAGAGTTTGTGTCTTTCTTTTCTAGGATCAAGACCCAGTACTTCAAGTTCTCCTTCGGTATTTAATAAACCTAAGACGGCTTGAAGGAAGGTAGATTTTCCCGCGCCATTAGGACCTATAAAGCCCATGACTTGACCTGATCGAACTTCTAGATCAATTCCATTTAAAGCATGACTGTCGTCATAACTCTTGATTACACCTTTAGCTTTGACTGCGAATTCTCTTTCCATTATCTTAAGATTTATTTATCAGCTCCAGTAAGTCTATACCTAATTGATCCGCTTTTTTTAATAAAGCCGGCCAATCACCTTTCATAAATTTATTTCTTTCTAGTTTTACCAACTCCTTCTTAGCAGAATCAGTAATAAACATACCTAACCCTCTTCTTTTTTCGACAATATTTAGATCAACTAATTCTTGGTAAGCTTTGGAAACTGTTAGCGGGTTAACCCCTCCTTCAACAGCCATTTGTCTTACTGAAGGTATAGGATCGCCTGACTTCAATACGCCATCTATGATTAAAGAAACCACATGATCTCTGACCTGTTGATATATAGGTTGGTCGTTTGTCCACTGCATTAAGCAATTCTCCCATTATCAGTGTATTACTTTACTAATACACACTCAAGTAAATCACTTATTTAGTTTCTTCTGAATGGTTGAAAATAAGCCTCTAAATATATTAGTCTCCATCACATCTATACCAGACCGCTTAAAAAATCTTCTTACTCTCATTAAAAGTTTTCTAGGATTTTCTGTGTCATAGAATTCTACTTCTTTCATTAATTCATCCATGTGCTCTATCAGTCTTTCAGTTTGCTCTGCGGAAGCAAGTTCAACATCCCACTCTTGATCATTCTTTAAGTTTTCTGACTCTAAAAATTTCATTCTTATTTCGTAAGTTACTATTTGAACAGCTTGAGCAAGATTAAGTGAAGTGTAGTCTTCGTTGGTAGGTATATGAACGTGCAAGTTACAAAGACCTAGTTCTTCATTGGTTAACCCTCTATCTTCCCTTCCAAATACAATGGCTACTTTAGAATTATTCTTAACCGCCAAGCTTATTTCCTTAGAAGCATCTTTAGGATTTAAAACTGGCCATGGAACTTTTCTGTTCCTAGCGCTTGTCCCTATCACCACCTCACACTCTTTTACTGATTCAAGAAGTGTTTCATAAGTTGATGCCTTCTCAAGAATATCTTTTGCAGCTTTAGACCTATAAATAGCTTCGTCACTAGGAAACTCCTTAGGGCTTACTAAATCTAGATGCCTAAGGCCCATCGTTTTAATGGCTCTTGCTGCAGCTCCAATATTGCCTGGATGAGTAGTTCCTACAAGCACAATTTTTATAGAATCTGAATAATCCATAATAGATATATTTCCTTAGCCATGAATATATTCTAACAGGGTAAGGTGTTGTGTATGGTAGGATGCGCCACTTAATAAGAGATATGGAACCTAAAGTAAACATAGCACTAGAAGCAGCTAGAGCAGGATGCAAAGAATTGCTTAGCTTTGCATACAGACTGGACCAGCTTGAAGTAAAAGAAAAAGGTCCTTCAAATTACGTCACTCAATTAGATAAAAGAGTTGAATCAATCATCATAGATTCATTAAAGTCTATTTACCCAAAACATACCTATGTATCTGAAGAAGTGGGCAGGATTGAAGGCTCCGGTAAAGATATAGAATCCATGTGGGTCATAGATCCTTTAGATGGAACTACTAATTACATTCATGGTTTTCCTTATTACGCTATTTCAATAGCTTACGTAGAAAAGGGCAAAACGCTTCATGCCTTGGTTATTGATGTAGCTAGACAAGATGAATTTACGGCAAGTCTTGGAAGAGGAGCCTATTTAAACGACAGAAGAATAAGGGTAAGTAAATTAAAAGGTTTAGCAGGTTCCTTGCTGAGCAACTCATCCCATGACACTGATACTGGAAAAATAAGACACGACAATATGTCAACTTTCAGATCTCTTTACTCAAATGGATTGACCATCAGAAGAACCGGTTCAGCGGCTTTAGATATGGCAAATGTGGCCGCGGGAAGACTAGACGGCTTTTGGGGAAGTGGTCTTGGTATGTGGGATATAGCCGCAGGCGGTCTATTAGTTCAAGAAGCCGGAGGACTTGTGAGTGACTACTTTGGAAACCCAGATTACATAGATGGAGACAATATAATCTGTTCAAACAATAAGTGTTTTAAACCTATGCTACAGTCCATTAAGCCTTTTGTGACTATTGAGGAAGATTAAGGAAGGTTATTATCTGAATTTTCAGGCTCTTCTTCTTTTAAATGGTCTTTAGATAGACCCATCATAATTAATGCATTGGAGGCGATATAGATAGAGGAATAAGTTCCTATTATTACCCCGAATATTAGAGCTAAAGCAAAATTCTTTATTAATTCTCCCCCTAGTAAATATAGAGAAAATAGAACCAACAAAGTTGTCAAGGATGTAACCAACGTTCTTCCTAATGTTTGGTTTAGCGAAGTATTGATGATTGTATTTACATCTTCTGTATCCATCGCTCGGATATTTTCCCGTATTCGGTCAGATACCACGATAGTGTCATTTAATGAATAACCTATAACCGCTAACAAGGCAGCCAAACCAGTAAGATCAGAGTCTATTTGTAATAAAGAGAAAATACCTACAACAATAATTACATCATGTATCAAGGCTATGACTGCTGCTCCAGCAAATCTAGATTGAAATCTAAAAGCTATGTATAGCATCATAAATGCTAGAGCTATTAACATAGCGGTTCCGCCGTCATCTCTTAATTCACTACCGATTTGGGGTCCTACGTATTCAATTCTTCTTAAATCAATATCTTCATTTAAATTCTCTTTTTTGAGCAAAGAAATAATCTCAGAACCTAAGCTATCACTTATTGTTCCTGGTAATTTGATTAGAACTTCTTTATTCGAACCAAAATTAGCAACTTGCGCTCCCTCAAAGCCTTCTGACCTTAAAGTATCACGTATTGAATCTATCTCAGCTCCATTGGGATAACTTAATTCAACAAGTGTGCCTCCAGTAAAATCTAATCCCCAATTTAATCCTTTTATAAATAAAGAAGAAATTGATACTACTAAGAATATTGACGATACTATGAGCGCAAATTTTCTCCACGCAAGGAAATCTATATTGAAACTCATATTGATAACCTCGTTAAATCTTTCTTAGAGCCGTAAATTAAATTAACAAAGGCCCTAGTTCCCATAATAGCGGTAAACATAGAGGTGATAATTCCTATGGATAGAGTAATTGCAAAACCTTTAATTGGACCAGAGCCATAAGAAAGTAAAATTACTGCAACTATTAAAGTTGTAACGTTGGCATCCCAAATGGTTAAAAATGCTCTGTTATAACCAGCATCAATTGCATCTAAAGGTTTCCGACCTCTTTTTAATTCCTCTCTGATTCTCGAAAAAATTAATACATTGGCATCAACCGCCATACCGACGGTCAAAACTATTCCTGCAATACCTGGCAGGGTTAAAGTTGCAGAGAGTATAGACATGATAGCTACCAACAAAACTATATTGAAAGACAATGCCAAACTTGCTGCCACTCCAAAAACTCTGTAATAAAAAAGAATAAACAATAGAACTAACGCCATCCCTAATTCCATTGAGAAAATACCTGCTTGTATATTGTCTGCTCCTAAGCTTGGCCCTACTGTTCGTTCTTCAACAAAACGCATTGGTGCTGCTAAGGCTCCTGCTCTAAGCAATAAAGCTAGTTCAGAAGATTCGCTAGGACTATCCAATCCTGTAATCCTAAATGTAGTTCCAAGTGCAGCTCTAATGGTCGCTAAACTAATGATTTCTTTTACTTCGTAGGTTTCTTGAATAGGGATCTGATTTCCATCTCCGTCTACCCGATAAATAGTTCTAGTTTTTTGTTCTACAAATAAAACACCTAACCTTTTTCCAATGTTTCCTCTGGTGGCCCTATGCATCCTAGAACCCCCTTCGCCATCTAAAGTGATATTGACTTGAGGTAAGCCATTTTCATCGAAACTAGCTTGAGCCGTTGCTACCTGATCTCCAGCTAAGATCAATGCATCTTGTAAAAAAGCTGGAGCTCCTCGGTTCCCTTTAAAAGGAAAAGAAGTTTTTCTAGAACGAGGAGTATCTAATTGGGCTTCTAGATGAAATTCCAATGTTGCCGTTTTCCCTAAAATCTTTTTAGCTTCTGCCGTGTCTTGTATTCCTGGCAATTGAACCACTATTCTTTTTTTACCTTGTCTCTGGACTATAGGCTCTGACACACCCAGCTCATTTACTCTATTTCTTAACGTAGTTAGATTCTGGTCAATTGCATCTGATTCGATCTGTTCGATCTCTGTTTCAGCTAGAGTTAACTTTATAGAATCATTTGAATTTGTATTTGAAGAGCCTACAAATTGGGGATAGTTGTCAGTTATGAAAGAATCAGCATTCTCTTTATTTATCTGATTATTGAACGACAGCATTATTGATAAGTCTTCATCAACAAAGGCATTTGAGTATCTTATTTTCTCTTCTCTAAGTCTTCTTCTTAAGTCTTGTAAAGTTCCATTTTGTCTATTTTTTATTGCAGCTTCAGTATCAACCTGCATTAAAAAATGCACGCCTCCCCTTAAATCTAGACCTAATTTCATAGGCTCTCCACCTATATCTCTAAGCCAATCAGGGGTAGTTGGAGCAAGATTTAAAGCGATAATTACATCCGAACCAAGGTCAGAAGACAGTAAGTCTTTTGCTTTTAGTTGGTCTTCATAAGATTCTAGGCGTATTAAGACATAATCTTCATTAAGCTCTATTTTAGAAAGCAAAGCATCAGAATCTAAAACGGACTGGATTCTATTTTGTAAGTTAAGATCAGCAGACTGAGAACTGCTGTTGTAGGATACTTGAACTGCAGGATCTGGCGAATAAAGATTAGGTAACGAGTAAATTACTCCAAAGCTTAATACTATTAGAATAAGAATGTACTTCCAAAGACCGTAACGTTTCACAGTTTCTATATTGAGTTTAAGGTTCCCTTAGGTAAAACAGTAGAGATAGATGTTTTTTGTACTTTTATCTTAATATTATCGGAGATTGAGAGTTCAATGTATTGATCACTTATTTTGGATATTTTGCCAAGTAGGCCGCCTGCTGTGACTACCTCTTCACCTAAGTCTAGACTTGCTAGCATCTCTTGGTGAGTTTTCCTCCTTTTATTCTCTGGTCTTATCATTAAAAAATAGATAAGAATCATAAATCCAAAAAGCAAAAATAAAGTTGGGTCAAAAAAAGTTGGTGATTGTTCCATTTTGTTCCTCTTACTTAACTATATTGGGGTTATCAATATTATTCCAAGTGTCTTCAAATTGTTTGATAAAGGTTTGCAATGTACCTGTTTCAATAGATAGTCGCAAATTTCTCATAAGACTTAAATAATAATGCAGATTATGAATCGTTTGAAGTGTTGAACCTAGCATCTCTTTTGTTTTATCTAAATGGTGTAAATAACTTCTTGAAAATTTACTACATGTGTAACAAGAGCAATTTTCATCAAGGGGTTCAAGATTGTTCTTGTTCTCACTATTTCTTATTTTGACTATTCCTTTCGAAGTATACAAATAACCATTACGTGCATGTCTTGTTGGAATTACGCAATCAAACATATCTACCCCTAGTTGAACGGCTTTTACTATATCTAAAGGCGTCCCTACTCCCATCAAATACCTTGGCTTATCTTCAGGCATTCTTGGTGCTATGTGATCTACAACTTTATCCATTTCTTCTTTAGGTTCGCCTACCGATAGGCCTCCAATTGCATAACCTTCAAAACCGATCTCTATTAACTCAGCTAATGACTCTTCTCTGAGATTATTAAAAACACCTCCTTGAATTATTCCAAATAGAGACGCTCTGTTAGAACTAAAAGATAAACGGCATCTTTTAGCCCACCTAAGCGACAATTGCATAGATTTTTTAGCCGTAGCTTCTTCTACAGGATAAGGAGTGCATTCATCCAAGACCATTGCAATATCAACACCATAATCAAGTTGTAATTGCATACATGATTCCGGCGTTAAATACCTCTTGTCTCCATTCAATGGGGAAGAGAATTCAACACCCTCCTCTTGTATTTTCCTTTTTTTAGATAAACTGAATACTTGATAACCTCCTGAGTCAGTTAATATAGGACCTTCCCAACCCATAAAATTATGCAAGCCTCCATGCAATTTAATAGTCTCTACGCCCGGTCTTTCCATAAGGTGATAAGTATTGGAAAGAATAATTTCAGCCTCTAAGTCTTCTAAAGTGCTAGGGCTTATAGATTTAACCGCTCCATAAGTACCCACAGGCATAAATGCAGGTGTTTGAAATTTACCATGTGCAGTGGTTACCTCACCTCTTCTTGCAAGGCCATCTTTTGTAATCAGCTTATAAATACTGCTATCCATCACATTTATTGATCAGCATAGCATCACCATAACTGAAGAACTTATAATTTTGTTCTACCGCATGCCTATAGGCAGATTTAAGATCCTGGGTCCCTCCAAAGGCACAGACTAAGAGAAATAAACTAGATTTAGGTAAATGGAAATTTGTTAGCAATGAATCGACAATTCCAAACTTATAACCTGGGTATATAAATAAATCTGTCTCTCCTTCATAAGGCTTAATTTTATTAAATTTAGTGTACACAGACTCTAAGCACCTCAAGACTGTTGTGCCTACAGCAATTACTCTTGAATCTGAATTAAGAACTCTATTGATTTTATCTGCCGCTTCTTTATCAATAGACACTCTTTCACTGTGCATTACATGGTTTTTAACTTCTTCAGCCCTTATGGTTGCAAATGTTCCAAGACCAATATCAAGAGTTATATGTACTATTTCAACTCCCCTTTGTTCAATTTCTTTTAATTGGGCCTTTGTGAAGTGCAATCCTGCTGTTGGAGCAGCTACAGAGTTTTCTTTATCTTCATTCGCATATACCGTCTGATATCTTGCCTCATCTTGCTTGTCTGCAATTCTTTTTATGTATGGCGGCAATGGAACCTTTCCATAAATATCAAGGATTTCTTTTGGCTCTTCACTGAATTGGATCTTAAACAGAGAATCTTCTTTGTCCAGAATCTTAATTTCTATAGATGAACCTTCTACTGTTATGGAATCCCCTTTTAGTATTTTCCTATTAGACCTAGTTTGAGCAAGTGCACATTTATCGTCTAGCAATCTCTCGATTAAGACCTCTACAAAACCTCCTGTAGGTTTTCTAGTATCTAATCTAGCCTTAAGAACTTTAGTGTCATTTAATACCAAAAGGTCTCCTGGATTTAGGTATTCAACAAAATCCTTAATCATAGAGTCCTCTAGTTCTTTATTTAAAACTAAAAGTCTACTGGAGCCTCTTTTGTTAGGAGGCTTCCTAGCAATCAACTCCTCTGGAAGAGAAAAATCGTAATCTTGTAATTTCAAATAATGATCTCAAGTGGTGCCGAAGGAGAGACTCGAACTCTCACACCCAAAGGGCGGGGGATTTTGAATCCCCTGCGTCTACCAATTCCGCCACTTCGGCATTTAAATAAA
>CABXQE010000006.1 GCA_902514295.1 uncultured SAR86 cluster bacterium
TATTCTAGACGCTAATAGATGAAGACTAGGAACAACGATACCTCTTATATTCTGACTGATTGAAATACCTTGAGCGGTAGAACAAGCAAGTCTAATTCCAGTAAAAGATCCTGGACCACATCCAACTGCAACGACGTCTAAACTTTTAATATCCAATGAAGCTGAATTTAATAAATCGTCTATAACGCTTAATAAACTTTCTGTATGCTGCCTTGGCATTAATTCATGAAATGAATAATCTGAATGGCCGTCAGAAACTGCAACAGAACACGCGTCACTTGATGTCTCTATGGCTAAGATTTTAGTCAAGTTACTAGAGCTTACTTAAGATCTCGTTGGAGACTTCCTCAGGCGAAGAAGTCCCTGATACTTTAACGTACTTTAATTTGTCTTGTTCTGACATCTCTGAATAAAAATTGATTAAAGGCGCCGTCTGTTTTTCATAGACCTTAAGTCTATCTTTTACAGTTTCAGGCTTATCGTCTTCCCTTTGCACTAAGTCTTCTCCAGTTAAGTCGTCTTTACCGTCAATCTGAGGAGGGTTATAAACTACATGGTAATTCCTTCCTGATCCTGGATGCATTCTCCTTCCAGACATTCTCTCTACAATATCTTCATCTGGAACGTGTATTTCTACTACTGCATCTATGAATATATCTCTGTTAACTAAAGCCTGTGCCTGAGGTATAGTTCTTGGGAATCCATCAAATAAAAAACCCTTCTCACAATCGGCTTTCGATATCCTATCTTCAACTAGTCCAACTATAACTTCATCAGAAACTAAAATACCTGCGTCCATTAAAGCTTTCGCTTCAAGACCAAGATCCGTTTCCTCTTCCACGGCTTCTCTCAACATATTTCCTGTTGAAATATGCGGGATACTAAAGGTTTTGCATAGTGTCTCGGCCTGAGTTCCTTTGCCAGCACCTGGAGGTCCTAGAAGGATAATCTTCATAATGATTCTCCTATAACAAAAGCTATGGATGATTCTTTTGAATCAGTAATCGATACATGTATGTTATTAATTTCTAGATTCTTAGCCAGTACGGATGCCTCACCATACAGATTAATAAAAGGACCGCCATCTGAGTTCCTTAACACCTCAATGTCTTTAAACTTTATTCCATTTGAAAAACCTTTACCTAAAACTTTTGAGCATGCTTCTTTACAAGCAAAATTATTGCTTAGATAGGATATTTTGTTTGAGTCATTCTTTGCAGATAGTTCTTCAAGCTCTTTTAGAGAAAGTATTTTATTCTCAAATCTAAGACCGTGTTTAAAATATATATCGTTAATCCTCGATTTATCTACTAGATCTACTCCAATTCCTTTAATCATTTTTTATTCTTTTGATAGGTATTTTCTTATATTTAGACTCTTATTGCCAAGGTGATGGTCTAGCGCTAATCTCATTATCTTCTTTGAAGCCAGCCTAGAATCTTCTTCAGTTAAATCTCCGCTAGAAAAATTTAAGATATCTTTTCCTAAAAAAACTCCATTAGCTTTAATAGAATCAGTACGCAGTTTAGTGAATCCGAGGCCAGGATCAAACATATACTTATCGTTTGGTTTGATTTTATTCCCACTAATTGATTCAAAACTTAAATCTATTCCATATCCAAGTTCCTGTAATAAGACTAATTCAAAACTCCTTAACAAAACCTCTATTTCAACCTTGTCCGTTTTGCCTGATAAGCCCTCACACAACAACTGATACTGATGAAATATCTCTTCATGAGGGTCTTCTTTCTCAGTAGCTTTCATTAAAAGTTCGTTTACGTAGATTATAGAATTGAATGAAACTGGCATGGAAAGAGAATAATGATTCATTAATTCGCAAGCATTAAGGTTCTTTAATTCAGTTTTCCCGCTAAAGGAAATTGCGAATAATGAGGTGGGTGTTAGGACAGATCTTAAAGGGCTTTTAGGTTTCCTAGCACCTTTAGCAACGACGTTAATCCTTCCAAGATTCTTAGTGAATAAATCTATAAGGAGGCTTGTTTCTTTAAACGCTCTTGTATGGAGAACAAAAGCCGGTTCTAAACTAACTCGATTTACCAAGGTCATACCCCATTGTGCTCAACATGGCCTCATCGTCTGTCCATCCACTCTTCACTTTAACCCAAAGATTCAACATAATCTTAGTTTGCAAAACCTCTTCAAGCTCAAGCCTAGCAGCGGTGCCTATAGATTTCAGTTTACTTCCCGATGATCCTATCAACATTCCCTTTTGACTACTCTTTTCAACAAATAAAGTTGCATCTATATGTGTAATCTTGTCTTCTTCTTTAAATTTATCTATAGCAACACTTATCCTGTATGGAAGTTCATCTCCCACCCTAGTAATGCATTTTTCTCTTATGATCTCGCTAGCTAAGAATCTTTCGGAAACGTCTACAACTTGATCGGAGGGATAAATATGATCTCCTTCTGGAATCTTTAATAGAATTGAATCAACTAGAGAAGATACGTTTTGCTTCTTTAATGCTGAGAGGGGGATAATATCTGAAAACTTATTTAACTCTGACATAGATCCTATAAATGGTAACAGATCCTCTTTTTGCTCTATCTTATCTGTCTTATTAATCACTAAGATGGAAGTCTCATAGCCTTCTGGGATTTGACTCATTAATTCTTGATCTTCTTCTGTCCAGTTTAAACCTTCAATGACGTAAATAAGAACATCAACGCCTTTCATGGCACTTGAAGCAACTTTGTTCATGTACTGATTTAAAGCTCGCTTGTGACCTTTATGGAACCCTGGAGTATCAATAAAGATCATCTGTGAATCCGCAATGGTCTTTATGCCTAAAAGTCTATGCCTAGTTGTTTGTGGTTTTCTAGAGGTTATTGCTACCTTTTGGCCCAATATTTCATTCAAAAGCGTAGATTTACCTACATTTGTTTTACCAACTATAGAAATATAACCTGATTTCTTATTTTTTAATGACATTTGAAACTTCTACTTTATCAAGTATTTTTTGAGCGGCGCTTAATTCAGCTTTCTTTCTACTCTGACCGGTACCTGTTGCAGTCATGTTAAGATCTTTAACTTCACAAAAAACTTTAAATTCGATTTTCTTCCCTTTAGAGCCATTTCGCTTCAAAGAATATAAAGGCAATTGAAAGTTTCTTTTTTGAAGGTGCTCCTGAAGCTTCGATTTAGGATCTTTTAGATCTTTGCTCTCCTCTAGTATCAAAAGATTTTCTTTTAACAATCTGCTTAGGAATTTATTAGTTTTAGAATAGTTGGAATCTAAAAAGACAGCCCCTATTAATGCTTCAACGGTGTTTCCGGGTATAGAATTACCTTCTAATTTCTCGCCCTTACCTTTTCGAATAAAATCAGAAAGCCCAATATCTTGAGCTATTTTAGCTAAGCTCTCTCTACTTACTATAGTTGCTTTGAATTGTGTTAATTTTCCCTCATCTAGCGAATCAAACTTATTGTATAGATATTCTGTAACGTACAAATTTAGTAAAGCATCTCCCAGAAACTCCAACCTCTCGTTGTGTTGTGAAGAAAGGCTTTTGTGAGTGAGTGCTTTCTTTAGTAAGTCTACATCTTGAAACTGATAGCCCAATTTTGACATTAATTCTTTCATTAAATTAGTCTATTTTTTGGTTTCTAGAAAAAGTGGGCATTTCAGAGTACGAACCCCAGTGAAGCCAAATGTAATCTGCTTTGCCTATTAAGGTATCTTCGGAGAAATATCCCCATGCACGGCTATCCAAACTATTGTCTCTATTATCTCCTATAGCAAGATAACTCCCTTCTGGCACTATCCATTTATGTTGTGCGTATTCTGTTAGCCCTAAAGACCTAATAACATGAGTTTTGTTATCAATAGTTTCTTTAATTAAAGACTCTCCGTTGATACTGGAAATAAGTTCGTGATTTAATTTAGTTCCATTAATCCAAATCTCATAACCTTTAACTACAACTTCGTCTCCAGGAACGCCAATGACTCGTTTCACATACTTTATTCCGTTTGCAGTGCACTTGTCTTTCTGGAGTTTAAGGAATTTACTTAAAAATAATTGGCTCTGAGCTGTGCTTAGAGTTCCTAAATCAGGTCTTGCATCCAATGGAGAAGTATCACAAAGAGTGTGTGGGGGCTTAAAAACTGCGACGTCATTTCGCTCAGGTTTCTGCAATTCGGTTAATAAGTAGTTTGTCCCAGGAAATTTAAGCCCGTAGGCGTGTTTATTAACTAATACAAAATCACCAACTTGTAGTCCTGGCACCATGGATCTACTTGGTATCTGATATGGCTCATAAGCAAAGGACCTTATGCAAGTGATAGCCAGTAAAATAAAGAAATAAGATTTACTTTCTTTTCTTAATTCATCGATGGTTAATATTGATCCTATGACCCAAGAGATAGCAGCTAAAAGTGTTGCAACGGATAAAACTAAACCAAAATCTAGATTCAATACAAAAATTCTATAAAGAATAACAAGCGATAATAAAAACATTAAAGTGCTCGTTACATTCCTATAAAAAGAATTCTCTTTTTTAGTGAACTGGATCCACAATAAGTACCCAACGCACTCAGATATTAAAAGAAATAGTAAAGCTGTATCCATTCTTAATCTTTTACCCTTAAAACAGAGAGAAATGCATCCTGAGGCACTTCTACCCTGCCTATGTTCTTCATTCTTTTCTTACCAGCTTTTTGTTTCTTCTGTAGTTTCATTTTCCGGGTAACGTCTCCTCCGTACAGTTTAGCAGTTACGTCTTTCCTGTAAGCCTTGACCGTTTGTCTAGAAACTATTTTACCGCCTATAGCAGCCTGTATAGCTACATCAAACTGTTGTCTTGGTATGACTTCTTTTAAGGCTTCGGTGAACTGTTGGCCTTTTGAGGTAGCAACTGATCTATGAGCCATATACGCGAGGGCATCAACCTTGTCTCCATTTAAAAGAATATCCAATTTAATAACGTCGGATAATTCATACCTATCCAACGAATAATCTAAAGAAGCATAGCCTCTGCTTACTGATTTGAGTCTATCAAAGAAATCTACCACTATCTCACTTAATGGTAAGTCGTAAATTAATTCGGCTTGACCAGCAACATAACGCATACTGATTTGCTTTCCTCTTCTGTCATTACAAAGTTTCATTACTGAGCCTATATATGTCTCAGGAGTTAATATATTCGCTCTAGCTATGGGTTCTTGAATAGATTTCACCTTACTGTAATCAGGCAAAGCACTTGGGTTCTCTATCCTTTGGGTAACGTCATCCGTACCAGTCACTTCATAAGCAACAGTTGGGGCGGTTGCAATCAGATCCATTCCATATTCTCTATTTAATCTTTCCGAGATTATCTCCATATGGAGAGTTCCAAGAAATCCGCACCTAAATCCAGCTCCTAGAGCTTCAGAATGTTCAGGTTCGTAATGAAGAGAAGCATCATTTAGACAAAGCTTCTCTAAGGCCTCTCTAAAGGCTTCAAAATCATCAGCGCTTTGTGGAAATAAGGCTGCATAAACTTGTGGATTCACTTCTCTAAATCCATCTAATCGTGGAGTGTTTGAATTGGCTTTTATAATAGTATCGCCTACTGGGGCTCCTCTAATTTCTTTTATACTTGCACAAATAAAGCCTACTTGACCTGAACAAAGCTCATCAAGGTCTTTAATCTTAGGAGTAAAAACACCTATCTTATCTACACTGTGTTTTTCTTTTCTTGAAAATATTTCAATACTATCTCCTTTCTTGATCTTTCCTTTCACCACGCGAACTAAAGACACAACTCCAAGGTAATTATCAAACCAAGAGTCTATGATGGAAGCCTGTACTTCTGACTCAATATCAACTTCAGGTGGCGGTATTAATGCAACAACCTGTTCTAAGACTTCAGATATTCCTGTTCCCATTTTTGCGCTGATACAAGGTGCTTCTGAAGCGTCTACGCCTATTATTTCTTCTATTTCACGTTTTATTTTTTCAGGATCTGATTGATCTAAGTCTATTTTGTTCAGAACCGGAATAATGGTTAGTCCTTCTTCAACGGCGTTATAGCAAGTTGAGAGAGTTTGAGCTTCTACTCCCTGAGAGGCATCTACCAAGAGTATGGCGCCTTCACAAGCAGACAGTGATCTTGAAACTTCATATGCAAAATCTACGTGACCCGGTGTATCTATTAAATTAAATTGATATTCTTGACCATCTTTAGCTTTATAAGAAAGACTTACCGTTTGAGATTTTATGGTTATGCCTCTCTCTTGCTCTAATTCAAGCGTATCTAAGACTTGAGAGGTCATCTCCCTGGAGCTTAAACCGCCACAGAGTTCGATAATCCTGTCCGCAAGTGTGGATTTACCGTGATCGATATGAGCAATGATAGAAAAATTTCTAATATTCATCAAAATTACAACTTTTAGCTTCTAAAAGGCTAGAAGGATAACTATTTTGACAAATTTAAGCTAAGAATTCTTTTAATTCCGTTTCTTGCTATTCCAATGGTGATATTTCTTTCAGTATTAAGGCTTTCAAGAATCCCTTTAAACTCTTCAACATTATTTATCTTGGCTCTTCCTAAAGAATAAATGATGTCACCTTGTCTTATGCCAGAAGAATAAGCCACGCCTTCAGAATCTACTCCAGTTACTAAAATACCAGGAATTGATATCTTGTTTGGACTATTGGATTGATTTTCTACAAGTAGTCCCAGTATATTCTCGTTAGTGTTGTTAAAAGCTATAGAAGGATCTTTAGGCAATTCTCCTACCTTTACGTTAATAGTTTTTTTCTTTCCATCTCTCAGAATCATTGCATTAACTCTAGAGTCAGGTTTTATTGCACCTACTGTTAAAGGTAAATCCGAAGAATAAAAAATTTCTTCTCCATCAAAGAATAAAATTACGTCTTCTTCTTTTAAACCAGATTTCTCAGCTGGGCTGTCTTTTATAATCTGTGATATTAAAGCTCCTTTAGGGACTTCCATATCTAAGGCTTCAGCTAACTCACTTGTCACTTCTTGGATGCTAACTCCTAGCCAACCTCTGGCCACATAACCTTTTTCTTTTAATTGATCTACAACGTCCATCGCATAATCTATTGGTATAGCAAAAGAAACGCCCATATAGCCGCCTGACCTTGTATAAATCTGGGAATTAATACCTATAACCTCTCCATCTAGATTAAAAAGAGGTCCTCCTGAGTTACCAGGATTAATTGCAACATCAGTCTGCAAAAAAGGCACGTAAGTAGAATCTGACCCATTAGGTATACTGCGGCCTTTAGCACTTACTATTCCTGAAGTTACTGAGAAACGAAGTTGAAAAGGAGAGCCTATAGCCACAACCCATTCACCCACCTTAAGCTCTTTAGAACTTCCAATTTTTAAGGTAGGAAGATTTTTAGCTTCAATCTTTAACAAAGCTACATCGGATCTAGCATCAGCTCCAATAACTTCCGCCTTGAATTCTCTTCTATCACCTAAACTGACTGTTATTTCATCTGCGCCTTCAACGACATGATTATTAGTTAACAAGAAACCATCTTTAGAGATAATAAAACCTGAACCAGTCGAAACTACGGGCCTACTATTTTCTCTAGGGTCTGACGGTCTAGGCTGGCCAAAAAATCTCTCGAAGAATTCATCATATCTAGGGTCTCCAAATCCTCCGCCGTAAGAATTTCTATTACTCACCGTTTTAGTGCTAGTAATATTAACTACAGCAGGTGAAGACTCTTCAGCAAGTTCTGTAAAATTTGGTAAATCTTTAGCTTGCACAAACCCAGTTATTGTGAGAATAGCTACAAACAGGAATCTTTTATATTCAAACATTTAAATACCTTTATTTATCTAAATTATTAGTAAAAAAGTTTGCATTTTGAAGTATTTCTAATTTTTTTTCAGCTGTAATATTTCCACTAACAGAAATTACGTAAACTCCATCTTTAGTTCTAAGATAAGCTATTCTCGAAGCTTCTCTAGAAGAGAGACCTGGAGAAGATTTAATTGGAGACAGGCTTACATTAAACGTCTTACCTGTAGAAGGAAGAATATAGTTAGCTCTTAATGACCCCCTTGGATCAGATTGTATTGTCTGTAGTTCTGCATTCAATCCTTTAACTGAACCGTTTAGGACTTCTATTGCTTGAGGGCTGGCAATTGCTTCAGATATTCTCTTTGAAGCTAATTCAGAAAAAGAATCTGGATTAGGATCTAAAATTTGATAATTATAAACAAGAACTAAAAGGCAGCTTGCAACAGCAAAACCTATGTAGTTCTTTTGTTTTGCTAAAAAAGATTCTTTTGAAGCTGACGACGAATTAAATCTTTTTCCTAATTCTCTACTTACACCATAAGAAACATCCGATCCTTCAAAAGCTAAAGTCTCATTTTGGAAAGCATTTTTTGAGATATGTAATTTCTTCCAATACTCTTTTAGTTCGGGATTGCCATTTATTTCCTCTAAAACTCTACGAGTTTCAAAGTCAGATAATTCTCCATCACTAAGAGCCGATATCTTTTCTTTAATTCCTTTACTTATTGTCATGATATTTTTGTATTTTGATTGATTGAATTATTATCCATGTGTTTACCGACGACATCCTCTATCATCTCCCTGCCCCTAAAAATTCTTGATCTAACTGTTCCAACTGGACATTTAACTATTTCAGCAATTTGCTCATAGCTTAATCCGTCAAATTCTCTTAAAGATAATGCTGTTCGTGTTTCTTCCCCAAGAGAGGATAAAGTTTCAAAAATTAAATCTCTTAATTCGCTTGCTTTTAAAAGGTCTTGAGGCGAATCAACATCCGATTTTTCAGGGTAAAAAGAATCATCTTCAGATAAGTTGCTAATTACAACCTCATCTCTTCTTTTGGCAGAAACTAAATAATTCTTTGCAGTATTAACTGCAATCCTATAGACCCACGTGTAAAAGGAACTTTCTTCCCTAAATGAATCTATTGATTTGTAGGACTTGATGAAAGCTTCTTGAGCAATATCTTCAGCAAGCTGCTTTTCTTTTACATACTTAAAAGCAGTCGCTATCACTCTACTTTGATACTTTAAAACCAGTAGATCAAATGCTCTGTAGTCACCTTTCTTGGCCCTTCTTACTAGAGAAAGGTCAATTTCTTTATTACTAATTTTCTTTTTTGTATTTTTCACTTACTCGATAGACTTAATTAATTAAAAAAAGTTCGTTAACACTTATAATTTTTTTGATAGCTCTAAAGCTCCTCTAAAGCCTATATCGTCAATCGTTACCAGGATTAAGGGTATAGCTTTTAGGAGGTCTTGCATAGTTTCACTGCTTTCAAAGGTTTCTCTGAAAGTTTGATGTACCTCTTCTGTAATTAAAGTGTTTACTATGGACCCTGCAAGATAAACCCCTCCGGTTGAGCCCCATACTAACGCCACATACCTCAAATAAGAGGCAAGTAAATAAACTATTAATTCTTTTGTTTTAGAGCAGTCTTCATTAAGATTTTTATTTTCAAGAATCTCTTTACTTGATAGGTTTGTTCCCTCATCTTCAGACAAGACTTTATAAATGAATCTGACACCTTTTCCAGATAGGAAATCTTCGTAAGTAGGAGCACGCTTACTTTTTGAGATAAAAGAATCTGAGATTTTCTTCAAATCATTTTTTATTTCTTTTTGAGGGATATTTAAGTGCCCTGCTTCAGTTGCAACAATCTGTTGATCGACTATTCCAGCCAATCCAAGCCCAGTTCCTGGAGAAACTAATATTTTTGGCCCTTCTTCAGGTTGCCCCTTGCTTATACCTATGAAAGATAATTCATTCTTTTCTAAGCCTTTAATAGCATGAGCCTGTAAAGCTAGGTCATTCACAACTATTAAGCCTTCTTGAAAAAGCTGATTTTTTAGCCCTTTTATGCTGAAGGAGATATTTACATTAACGAAAGAAACTTCGTCTTTGATTATGGGTGCTGCTACTCCTATTACAGCCTTGCTAACTCTATTTGTTAATTCATATCTCTTTAAATATTTATCACAAAGTTCCTCCACAGAGCTAGAATCAATAACTTCAAGGCTTTCAGAATGCTCATAATTATAACAGTCGCTCGTGACACAAAACCTAGCGTTAGTTGCCCCTATGTCTGCCAATAGAATCATTAATCCCCTCCTAATGTCTTTTCGTGACAGGATAAGACGATATCTACTAGAGGTTTCATTCTTGCATCCTTAGGTTCTTTTTTATTAACTAAAAGATCAAACACCTCAACGTCTTCAAAAGAAACTAATTCCCTGAAAAGATCCTGGTTAATGACATTTAGATCATCAAAATTTGCTTCTACGAAAGGCACGAGAATAGCGTCAAGCTCCCAAAGGCCCCTTCTGCATTGCCATAAAATCTTTTTCTTTAAATCAGCCAAGCTTAATGTCCTATAATATTAATCGTGAAATCCAATGAATTAATAGAATTAGACTATTTGAGCACACTTGAAATCATAGGTGAAGGCGCAATTGATCTACTTCAAGGTCAGATTACTGCAGATATGACTAAAGTAACAGATAGTCAAAACTGTCTAGGGGCCTTATGTAATGTCAAAGGAAGAGTTGAAAGCTCTTTCTTAATTGTAAAAAAGGCTGAATTGAAAGATGCATTTCTTCTTATAGGCAATAAAGAGGTGATGAAAACCACTCAAGGCATTCTACAAAGGTATGCTCCTTTCTATAAGTTAGAAATGCTTATAAATGATGAATATAAATTCGTTGCTATTGATGAAGATTTTCTTTCATTTAATTTCTCTGAAACTGACTTGAACCTGAATGTTCAATACCATAAGGATTTTCTACGCGTGCACTATTTAGAAAAAAAGTTTCACTTATTGCTTTTAGACAAAGAAGTTGATTGCTTTAAAGGCCTAGAAATGACTAAAGACCTTAACGCATGGGAAAAAGACAACATAGTTAATAAAGATTTTAATATAAAGCCTGAAGACGCCAACAAATATACCCCTCACGAACTAGGGTATCATCAAACAAAAAGAATAGACTTTGAAAAGGGATGTTACACGGGACAAGAAATTGTTGCCAGAATGCACTATAGAGCTAAAAAGTTACCATTCTTATTAGCAGGAAGTTTAGATACCGACGAAAGCACGTCACTAGAAGTACTCAATCAAGAAGGTAAAAAAGCAGGCACCCTGCTTTCTACTGCGAAAGAAGAAAACTCAAATTTCTGCTTAATCTCTATGAATAAAAACTATGAAAATGGAGAGATTAAATTCAAAGACTCCTCCGCTATAAGCATCAAGTAAATTTATTCAACCCACTTAATAGGGGTTTTTCCTTTCTTAACTAAATAATTATTAGTCTTAGAAAAATGCTTACAACCAAAAAACCCTTTATGCGATGAAAGCGGAGAAGGATGAGTAGCTCTAAGAACTAAATGCTTTTTCGAATCAATCTTATTGCCTTTTACTGATGCATAATTACCCCACAAAATAAAGACGAGATCTCTTCTTTTATTCAGAACTTCTATCAATTTATCTGTAAATACTTCCCACCCTTTATTTGCGTGAGAGCCTGGTTTACCTTCCTCAACTGACAAAATTGAATTCAATAGAAGCACTCCTTGATTGGCCCAACTCTGTAGAAATCCGTGATTTGGTAATTCACAACCTAAATCATCTTTTAATTCTTTAAATATATTCACTAAAGACGGCGGGATTTTTATTTCAGGATTCACAGAGAAGGATAATCCATGTGCTTGGTTAATTTGATGGTAAGGGTCTTGCCCTATAATCACCACTTTAGTGTCATCAAGACTTGTTTCTTTGATCGCTGTAAAGATTTGGTCAGAAGGAGGGAAGATTCTTGCCCCTCTAGACTTCTCTTGAATAAGAAAAGACCTTAGACTTTCCATGTAGGGCTTTTTAAACTCTTCTTCTATCTCCCTAAGCCAAGAAAGATGTATTTTGGGTTTTTTTGTAGATGAAATTTCATGCATAAATATTCAATAATTTTAACGCTATTTTAAGTGAGCATGAAGCAAGAATTTTATCCACAATTTCTGTGGATAACTCTTTGGATAACTTGACGCTTTCTCTAAACCACTTAAAAATGAATGAGTTTCAGCAGATTGATCAAAATTTCAACATAAAATAAAATATATAATGAAATCAATAACTTACTAATATTTATCAAATTTAGTATATTTCTATTAATTTTTCTTAACTTTCTAAATCTTCTATACTTTAGCCTAAAACGACTGTGCGTAACCGTAGAAGGATAAAGTAAGAAATTAGTACTTTATTTATCGGTATTACGAGATATCTTTTGATAAAACAATAGGTTAAAAGTCTTCTTTAAATAAAGAATATTGAGCTTATTTAATCAACCTAACGTTTAGGATATTTTCAATCTTCTGCAACTCTGCAATGGCACTCTCTTTAACTTCGTTTTCTATATCAATTAAGTTGTATGCGATATCCCCTCTACTGACATTCGTCATATCGGCAATATTTAAATCCAGTTCGCCTAAAGAGGTTGCTATTTGACCAATCATGGCTGGAACATTTTTATTTGTAACGGTTATTCGATTGACTGTGCTCCTTGCAAGCTGAACATTAGGAAAGTTAACAGAATTTTTTATGTTTCCTGTTTCTAAAAAATCTACAAGCTGATTCACCGCCATGACTGCACAATTTTCTTCAGCTTGAGATGTACTAGCTCCTATATGTGGTAACAAGATAACATCTTTATTCTCATTGGCTCTCATAATTAATTCAGGAGTAGGGAAATCAGTTATAAAGTTCTTAAGATTATCTTGTTGTAAATATTTTAGAACATCCTTGGTGTTAATTACTTCATGTCTGGCAAAATTTAAAAGAGAAAGGTTATTTGCTTTCTTAAACACCTCCTCATTTATTATCCCTTGGGTGCTATCTATGGCAGGAATATGTATTGAGACGAAATCAGAGACCGCAAATAAGTCCTTCATAGATTCGGCAGGGACAACTTGGCTTGGAAGTTTCCAGGCTGCTTCAACGGATAAAGCTGGATCATAACCAACAACATTCATGTCTAAAGCCACTCCCATATTTGCTACTTTAGAACCTATTGCACCCAGTCCAACTACGCCAAGTGTTGAGCCGGCTAGCTCTGTTCCCTTGAAAGATTTCTTATTTTCTTCCAGGAAGGGTTCTAGATCTGTCATTTGTTCAAGATGAGAGAGTCCGTTTACGAAATCAATGCTGGCATAAACATTTCTTGAAGAAAGCATTAATCCTGCTAAAACTAATTCTTTTACAGCATTTGCATTTGCTCCGGGAGTGTTAAAAACAACAATACCTTTGTCGGTGCATAAGTCTATTGGTATGTTATTTACACCTGCTCCTGCTCTAGAAATAGCCTTAAGTCCGTCCTTTATATGATCTTCAGCTAACTTAGTACTTCTTATAAGAATTCCGTCAGGCGAATCTGAGCTCTCATCTAAAGAACACTCTGTACCTTCAAGTTTATCAAGGCCTATTTTGGCGATGTTGCTATACGGTTTTACCTGATAATTAGTCATAAAATATTAACTGTTTTTAAAAAAGCGCGAAGCATATCATTAATTGCGTTAATCTTCGATAATCTATATAGTTCTCGACCTTTTTTACTAAATGCATGAATAAGAACTTTTTAAACTTAAAAGACCTATCTAAAAAAGATTTAGAAAATATCATTGAAAATTCTATATCTTTAAAGAAGTCTACGGCAAATGCAGATTTACTTGCCGGAAAATACGTTGCCTTAATTTTTGAGAAATCTTCTACCCGAACTAGAGTGTCCTTTGAGGTTGCCATGAATCAGCTAGGAGGAAAGGCAAGTTTTCTTTCAGTAGCAGATTTACAGCTAGGCAGAGGCGAGCCTCTTGAAGATACCGCCAAAGTAATAGGCTCAATGGCCGATGGGGTTGTCTTAAGAACACAAAAGCATGAAACTCAAAATACTTTTGCATCTTTTTCTTCTGCTGCAACCATTAATGGTTTAAGTAACTTATCTCACCCCTGCCAAGTATTAACTGATCTGCTGACTTATTTTGAAGAAAACGGTTCCATAGAAGGAGAAAAAGTTTGTTGGTCTGGAGACTTTAATAATGTTTGTTATAGCTATGCGGAAGCTGCAAATATTTTTAACTTTGAATTGCATGTAGCCTGTCCAAAAGAATTTCAACCTAAGATAAAAGCACTTCCCAATGTAACTTTTACTGAATCATTAGATGAAGCCATAGACGGCAGCAGTTTAGTGACTACAGATGTGTGGGTCTCAATGGGAGATGAAAATGAAAAAGAGAAGAGAGAGCAATTATTTAGTGACTATCAAATAAACCCTTCCGTTATGGATAAGGCAAGTAACAAAGCAATTTTCTTGCATTGTCTTCCCGCTATAAGAGGACAGGAAATATCTGAAGATTTATTAGAAGATAAAAGAAGTAAAGTTTGGACCCAAGCGGAAAACAGATTGCATGCCCAAAAAGCTTTGTTGGTAGAACTCCTGAAATAAATTAATCAGTTAGTACCTTACTGACAGCCTCTTTCCATTCCAAATATCCATTGCTAGACTTCTGAGGTTCAAACTCTTTATCTATAGACCAATTCTCTTTAAGAGAAGATAAGGTGTCGAACAAACCTGCATGAAGTCCTGCTAAATAAGCCGCCCCTAAAGAAGTTGTCTCTATGATCTTTGGTCTAGATACTTTTACTTGAAGAACATTAGACAATTCTTGAGAAAACCAATTATTTGCAACCATACCGCCATCGATCTTAAGTGAATTAAAGGAAGCATTATCATTTTTCATGGCTTCCAACAAATCTTTTGTTTGGTACACAACAGACTCTAAAACTGCCTTTGTTATTTCAGGTATTCCGGTGTCTCTGGTTAAGCCAAAAATAGCTCCCCTGGCATCAGCATCCCAATAAGGGGCACCTAAACCAGTTAAAGCTGGAACAACCACAATCCTGGAATTATCTTTTGCTTGTAAAGCTAAATCTTCTGATTCACTAGCATTCTCGAAGAAATTTAGTCCGTCTCGAAGCCATTGTATGGCTGAGCCTGCGACAAAAATACTTCCCTCTAAAGCATAAGTTGTTTTACCTTCAAGCCTATAAGCTATCGTGGATAAGAGTTTATTGCTTGATTTAATAATCTCATTACCGGTATTAATCATCATAAAACAACCTGTGCCGTAGGTGCTTTTGACTTCACCTACTTCAAAACAACATTGCCCTATTAAGGCTGATTGTTGATCGCCGGCAACTCCTCCTATACTAACCTTACCGCCTAACAATTCTGTGTAACCAAAATCATACGCATTGTCACAAACAGTGGGTAGCAAATTAGAAGGGATATTAAATAAACTTAATAGCTCCTCGTCCCACTTGTTAGTCTCAATGTTATACAACATGGTTCTTGATGCATTAGATACATCGGTTTTATGGTCTCTTCCTTTAGTTAATTTCCATATTAAAAAAGAGTCTATAGTTCCAAATAGCAATTCTCCGTTCTCAGCTCTTTGCCTTGCTCCGTTTACCTGATCAAGAATCCAGTTCACTTTTGAAGCAGAGAAATAAGGATCCATAGTTAATCCCGTTTTCTGCTGTATTAAGTCTTCACTATCTTTTAAGGAATCACAGAAATCACTAGTTCTTCTGTCTTGCCATACAATAGCGTTGTAGATTGGTTTTCCTGTTTTCTTATCCCAAATAACTACCGTTTCTCTCTGGTTCGTAATTCCAATTGAAGCAATGTCAGAAGAAGACAAATTAAAACGTTTGATAGATAGATTTAAAACCTCGACAACTGATAACCAAATCTCTTCTGGATCATGCTCAACCCAACCGTCATTAGGAAAAAATTGTTTAAATTCTAATTGCTCAAAACCAATTAATTCACCTTTATCACTAAAAACAACAGCCCTTGAACTGGTGGTTCCTTGGTCAATAGAAATAATCCTTTTAGACATAAAAATTCGATATTAAGGGCGAGTATACAAAATATTACTTATAAATACTTATCCACATGAAATTCACAGAAAATTTCTGTGTTTATAGTATTGTGTTTTATGTAAAAACACAGTATCTTGTGTTTAGAAACCAAATAAGACACTATATGTAGGGGTATAGGAAAAATACCAAGAAAGACACAGGAAGAGGAAAAAATGGAACCATCTACACAAACTACCGAAAAAACTACAAAAAAAGAAGTAAAACTTGAAGAAGAGAGATCTGCCATTGCACCGGGCCAAATGAGAGTCATTAAAAGAAATGGATCTGTAGTGTCTTATGATGCAGAGAAGATAGCGATTGCCATTACCAAAGCTTTTCTGGCTGTGGAAGGTGGGGCAGCAGCCGCGTCAACTAGGATACATAATGAAGTAAATCAATTGGCAAATTCAGTGACAGGAACATTCTCTAAAAGGATGCCTTCAGGAGGAACCCTTCATATTGAAGAAATACAAGATCAAGTAGAACTTGAACTCATGCGTTCAGGAGAACAAAAAGTAGCAAGGGCATATGTTTTATATAGAGAAGAAAGAAAACAAATACGAAATAAAGAGGAGCCGAAAAAAGCAAAAGAAAAAGAAGAAGTAAAAATAGTCCTTGAGAATGGTGATGAAGATACTCTCGATATGGGCAGGCTCGAAGAAATGGTCAATGAGGCGTGCGAAGGTTTAGAAGGAACTAACCCTCAACAGATTCTAGAAGAGGCAAACAAAAACCTATACGACGGAGTATCTATAGAAGACGCAAGAACGTCCTTAGTCATGACTTCACGAACGCTCGTAGAACAAGAACCAAACTATACCTATGTAACGGCAAGAATATTGCTAGACAATATAAGAACAGAATCACTGACTTATCTAGGGATGCAAAAACAAGCAACCCAAAAAGAAATGGCGACCCTTTACCCAGAAGCATTAAGAAACTTTCTAGCGAAGGGAGTAGAAAACGAGATATTAAATCCTGAACTTCTTGAGATGGATGTGGAGAAACTGGGTCAAGCCATGGAATCAACAAGAGACAATGACTTTACGTACTTAGGATTGCAAACGCTTTATGATCGATACTTCATTCATGACAATGAAGTGAGGTATGAGCTGCCACAAGTTTTCTTCATGAGGGTTTCTATGGGGCTCGCTCTAGGAGAAGACCAAAGAGAGGAAAGGGCAATTGAATTCTATAACCTTCTTTCTAGCTTTGATTACATGAGTTCAACCCCTACCCTATTTAATTCTGGAACAAAGCACTCTCAACTATCTTCTTGCTATCTCACTACAGTACCTGATGACCTACATGGAATTTATGGAGCAATCCAAGATAACGCCATGCTCTCAAAATGGGCTGGAGGTCTAGGGAATGACTGGACTCCTGTAAGAGGTCTAGGGTCTCAAATAAAAGGAACAAATGGAAAGTCACAAGGAGTTGTTCCTTTTCTAAAAGTTGTTAACGACACCGCCGTAGCTGTTAATCAGGGTGGCAAGAGAAAAGGAGCCGTATGTTCTTACTTAGAAACTTGGCATGTTGATATAGAAGAGTTTGTTGAGCTCAGAAAAAATACAGGAGATGATAGAAGAAGAACCCATGACATGAATACGGCAAACTGGGTTCCTGACTTGTTCTTAAAAAGAGTTTCAGAAGATAAGCAATGGACCTTATTCACTCCAAGTGATACTCCTGACCTGCATGATTTGTACGGATTAGATTTTGAGAAGAGGTATGAAGAATACGAAGCCCAGACAGAAACAGGCGAAATAGAATTCTTCAAGAAAGTAGAGGCAAAGGAGCTGTGGAAAAAGATGCTTTCCATGGTTTTTGAAACTGGACACCCATGGATCACTTTCAAAGATGTTTGCAATCTTCGATCTCCGCAACAACACACTGGTGTGGTTCACTCTTCCAACCTTTGTACTGAAATAACACTAAACACAAACCAGGACGAAATAGCTGTTTGTAATCTTGGATCTGTAAACCTAACTCACCATATCAAAGACGGAAAGATGGATGAGAAAAAACTAGAAAAAACAATAAATACAGCTATAAGAATGCTTGATAACGTAATAGATATAAATTATTACGCAGTAAAAGCAGCCGAAACATCAAATATGTTACACCGACCAATAGGTCTTGGAATTATGGGATTCCATGATGCTCTATATATGCTTGAAACCCCCTACGCTTCTGAAGAAGCTGTAGAATTTGCTGACCGATCAATGGAAATGGTTAGTTACTTTGCTATCAAAGCATCGAGCGATCTTGCCAAAGAGAGAGGTGCATACAAGTCCTACGAAGGGTCTCTCTGGAGCCAAGGGATATTGCCTATAGACTCAATTAAGCTATTAAAAGAAAGCAGAGGCGAAAACTATCTAGATGTTGATGAAAGCTCAACTATGGATTGGGATGGACTAAGAAAGACGGTTAAAAAACAAGGAATGAGGAATTCTAATGTTATGGCCATAGCGCCAACAGCAACGATAGCTAACATAACTGGCGTATCTCAATCCATTGAGCCTACTTACCAAAATCTCTATGTTAAATCTAACCTGTCGGGAGAATTCACCGTAACCAATATTCCCATGGTAGAAAACCTCAAAAAACTAGGTTTATGGGACTCTGTAATGATAAATGATCTTAAGTATTACGATGGAAGTGTAAAAGGCATTTCAAGAATTCCAGAAGAAACAAAAGAACTTTATGCCACTGCATTTGATATTGAACCAAGATGGTTAATTGATGCAGCAAGCAGAAGACAGAAATGGATAGATCAAAGTCAATCATTAAATCTATATATAGATGAACCAAATGGCAAGAAGCTAGACATCATGTATCGCATGGCATGGCTCAGAGGTTTAAAAACAACCTATTACTTAAGGTCAAGATCTGCAACAACTGCAGAAAAATCAACTATAGCAACGGGTGAGTTAAATGCAGTATCAGCATCAGCGCCACCTGAAACACCTCAACCAGCGACAACAGCACCTTCTGCATGCTCTGTGTTAGATCCAGACTGTGATGCTTGTCAGTAAGAAAAGGAGAAGAAATGTTAAATTGGGACGAATACGACGAAACTAAAGCAGCACCAAAACCTCAACAAGAGGTAAGACAAGAAGTCTCTGAGTCTGTTAGTGAAGAAACACAAGAACCGGTAGAAGAAAACTTCATGCCTGTTGAATCTGGTGATAGAGCAAAGCAAGCGAAAGACGCCATACAAGATTTAGATACCAAAGAAGGTGAAGAAGAACTAGAAGTCTTGGCTGGAAGAGTACAAGTAGATGATAAAGCGATGATAAATTGTAGAGCTGACTTGAATCAATTAGTGCCATTTAAATACGACTGGGCTTGGCAAAAGTACCTAGACGGAAGTGCTAACCACTGGATGCCTCAAGAAATTAACATGACGACAGACATTGCTCTTTGGAAGTCTGATGATGGCTTAACAGAAGATGAAAGAACGATTGTGATGAGAAACCTTGGGTTCTTTTCAACAGCAGACTCTCTTGTTGCTAATAACTTGGTGCTGGCCATATATAGATTGATAACGAATCCAGAGTGCAGGCAATACATATTAAGACAAAGCTTTGAAGAAGCTATCCATACACATGCTTACCAATACTGTATTGAATCTTTAGGAATGGATGAGGGGGAGATATTTAATATGTACAGAGAAATCCCTAGTGTTGCCAAGAAAGCTTCATGGGGACTGAAATACACAAAAGAAATATCTGACCCTGGATTTGTAACTGGTACAGACGAAACTGACAAAAAGCTACTAAAAAACTTGATTGCTTTCTATTGCGTTCTTGAAGGTATCTTCTTCTACTGTGGCTTCACTCAAATTCTCTCTATGGGAAGAAGAAATAAGATGACCGGTACTGCGGAACAATTCCAATACATATTAAGAGATGAGTCTATGCATCTAAACTTTGGTATCGATATGATTAACCAAATTAAAATAGAGAATCCTCATCTTTGGGATGAGCAAATGCGCCAAGAAGCAGCGCAAATGATTCTTGAAGGAACTGAGCTGGAAGTTCAGTATGCGAAAGACACGATGCCAAGAGGTATATTGGGAATGAACGCCAACATGATGGAAGAATACCTCCAATTTATAGCCAACAGAAGGCTGGTCCAAATAGGTTTAGAGGAAGAATTTGAAGGAGCGACTAACCCCTTCCCTTGGATGTCAGAAATCATGGACTTAAGAAAAGAAAAAAACTTCTTTGAGACTAGAGTTATTGAATACCAAACTGGCGGTGCTCTAAGCTGGGATTAAACACAAAGATAATTGCTCATCGAGGAGCTTCTGAAGACGCTCCAGAAAACACCCTTGCATCTGTTAAAGCTGCATTTGATCAAAGTGCTGATGGCGTCGAAGTGGATGTTCGACTAACTAAAGATAATCAGATCGTCTGCCATCATGACAAGAGCTGTTTGAGAACCTCGGGAAATTCTATGACTATAAAAGATAGTGATTATGAAGAATTAAGCAAACTAGATATTGGTTCTTGGTTTGGAGATGAATGGAAAGAAGAAACCATACCCCTGTTAAGAGAGGTTCTGGATTTAATTCCCAATAAAAAAGAGATATATATAGAAGTAAAAACTGGAACAGAAATAATTGAGCATCTTCTTAAAGAGATTTATCAGCATAAAGAAAAAATGAACAAGGTAAGTATTATTTCCTTTTACCCTGAAGTTATTAAAGAAATTAAATCTTTAGCTCCTGAATTAACTGCCAATTTGTTAGTCAACTTTGAAGGCCCTAAATTAATAGAAGAGAATGAAATTGTAAGCATAATGAAAAAAATAAATGCAGACGGTATAGGAGCACAAAACCATAAAGCCCTAGACGTTCATTTCTTTAACAAAATAAAAGGAGAAAATAAGAAAGTCCACGTTTGGACCGTTAACTCCAAAGAAGAAGCTAAGAGATATCATGAACTTGGCCTAAACTCTATAACGACTAACTGCCCTGGCATAATTAAAGAATATTTATCTAACTCTATTTAATATTTCTTTTTTTTTGCTTTAGTTCTATAGTGATTGTTATGAAAGATCATGATATTGGCTTCTTAGAGCTGGTTCAGAAATCACTAAAAAGCGTACCCGAATACGACGTTCACCAAGTTAAAAATAAACTAGATAATTCAGAAGAGTTTTACTTGGTAGATGTCAGAGAAGATAGCGAGTGGATTGAAGGCAACATACCTAACTCTATTCATATTGGTAAGGGGGTCATCGAAAGAGATATAACTACAATCATTCCTAATAAAGATGCTGAGATAGTTTTATACTGCCAAGGAGGATTTAGGTCTGCCCTTGCAGGAGAAAGCATTCAAAAGATGGGTTATAAGAATGTTTTTTCAATGAGGGGGGGCTACAGCGATTGGATCAATAATAATTGAAATGAGTGGGGAGACTCATAACACATGTCATCTTCTAATAAAGTTGGAATTACAGAAGTTGTCTTAAGAGACGGCATTCAATCTCTATTAGCCACTAGAGTCCCCCTAAGGGACCTAGTTCCGATTATTCCAGTACTGGACAAGATTGGGTATTGGTCAATGGAGACGTGGGGAGGTGCCACTTATGACGCGTGCATAAGATATCTCAATGAAGACCCTTGGGAAAGGTTAAGGACTTTTGAGGCCTTGATGCCAAATACTCCTCAACAAATGCTTATAAGAGGTCAAAACCTAGTTGGTTATAAGCATTATTCACAAAACGTTATTACTAGTTTTTTAGAAAAGTCTTCTGAGAATGGTATTAAGATTTTCAGAACTTTCGACGCCTTAAATGATTTTGAAAACATTGAATTTACTATCAAAGAAGTGAAAAGGATTGGAAAACATGCCCAAGGAACAATAGCTTACACAACAAGTCCAGTTCATGACATGTCTACCTGGTTAGACCTTGGAAAGAAGATTGAGGATAGCGGAGCTGATTCTTTAGCCATAAAAGATATGGCGGGATTATTAAGACCATTTGATGCATTTGATTTGGTCTCTAATTTAAAACAGAGCCTATCGATACCTATTCATATGCAAACTCACGCAACCACGGGTATGTCGTCTGCTACCAATATGAAAGCTATTGAAGCTGGAATAGACAACATTGATACTTCAATCTCTTCTTTGAGTATGACTTACGGACATTCTGCAACGGAGACTATGAATGCAATTTTTGAAGGTCAAGAGAGACAAATTGATCTAGACATGGCTGCTTTAGAAGAATCTTCAGACTATTTTAAAGATATAAGAGAAAAGTACTCTGAATTTGAAGGTGATATGAAAGGTGTCGATACGACCATGTTGGTTAAGCAAGTTCCTGGAGGGATGATATCTAGCCTTGAAACTCAACTTAAATCTAATAAACAAGAAGATAAGATAGATCTTGTAAAAAATGAAATACCTAAAGTAAGAAAAGATTTTGGGTACCCTCCTCTGGTTACCCCAGCCTCTCAAATTGTAGGAGCTCAAGCACTGTTGAACGTAATGGATGGTCTTAGATATAAAAATCTATCCAATGAGTCAATAAATCTCATTAAAGGTAATTACGGAAAATTACCGGGGGAAATAAAAGAAGATCTTAAGAAGCGAGTAGATTCCTTAGACGCAGTTGGAGAACCTCTGGATCCGGAAGAGCTACAAAGCATGAAGAAAGAATTAACAGAACTGTGTCTAAAAAACTCTTTACCCGATCTTTCAGAAAATGAAGAAATGCTTCTGACTTATATTTTATTCCCGAACATAGCTTTGAGATTCTTCCGAAGCCTAAATTTTTAAGTGAATAGGAGAAAAAATGAAACTAACAAATATTGAAACTTATGTTATTAAAACTGGTGAACCTAACTTAGGCGGTCTCTTCTGGTTTTTTATTAAACTTGAAACGGATGAAGGTATTGTTGGTTGGGGAGAGACCGCGGTTCTCTATACCCTACTAGGAGTAGAGGATGGATTTGAACAAAACTTAAAAGATATATTTGAACATTATCTTAAAGATCAAGACCCTCTGAATAGAGAAACTCTTTATCACACTCTTTACGCTGGATTAACAGATCAACACCCTGATTACATAACTGTAGGGTTAATTAGCGCTATAGATATAGCCCTTTGGGATATAACCGGCAAATACTACAACACGCCTGTTTATAACCTGTTAGGAGGTAAATATAGAGATAGGATTAGGACTTATACATATATTTATGAAAGAGAAGTTAAAACAACTATTCACGAAGCCATAGGTGCATGGACAACAGATCCTCAACGCCTTGGAGAACTAGCATCAGAACTCGCCGATGAAGGCTTTACAGGTCTTAAATTTGATCCGCTGCCTCAAAAAGTATGGAGAAAAACGCCCTTTCCTCCTTGGGAAATCTCTCAAAAAGAATATGACCATGCGGAACAATCAGTTAAAGCTATCCGAGAGGCTGTTGGTACAAGAGCAGATATTTTAATAGGCACTCATGGTCAAATCACTCCTTCGGCTGCCAGAAGATTAGCTGCGAGAGTTGAACAATATGATCCCCTTTGGCTGGAAGAACCTTGTCCACCAGAAAATTATAAAGAAATGGGAAAAATAGCCAGAAGTACTTCAATTCCTATAGCTTCCGGAGAAAGGCTCGTTACCTTGCACGAGTTCCAAAATCTATTTGATCAAGGTGGTTGCGCTTTTGCTCAACCGGACCTTGGTAGTTGTGGTGGAATTACTGCTTGCAAGAAGATTTCTACACTTGCTGAAGCTAATTACGTATTAATGGCGCCCCACGTTTGGGGAGGGCCTATTATTACTGCTGCTGCATTACAGATAGACGCAAATATTCCTAACTTTCTAATTCAAGAAAGTATTGGAAAATCAGATGGATTCTTTGATGAAATAATCAAAGAGCCGTTTGTCTGGGAAAATGGAGACCTGATTATTTCTGATAAACCAGGTATTGGGATTGAGCTAGATGAAGATAAGCTAGAGAATCACCGAAGTAAATTATCGGATCTACGTTAAGAGTTTAAAGATAATTTGAGGCTGCTTCAGTAATTGCGTTGCCTTCAAGTCTTGCGTGATACATAGTCCTTGGTTCGGTTAAATCCCATGGACAAGCTTGATGCATTAAACATCTATTGTCCCAAATCACTGCATCACCAGATTCCCAAGAATGGTGATAAGTCCAAAACTTGTTCCCTGTGGTGAACTCTTCAAGATCTTTCGCTAATTTCTGTGCTTCCATATCACTCATACCTGGAATTCTATGTACATGCCTACCTATAGTCAGACACTTAACTCCAGTTTCCGGGTGAGTTTTAACCAAAGGTCTTAAAGGTTTCGGATCGACATCAAAACCGTAACTATTAAACTCACTTTCTTCTTTAGATTTATGGCCAAAACGATCTTTTTGACTGAACTCATAAGAATGGAATGCAGATAATTCATCAATTTTATCTTTCATCTCTTGGTCAAGAGCCTCGTATGACGCCCTGCAATCAGCCCAACCAGTCTCACCACCCTTTTTAGGAACTATATGGGCTGTAAAAACGGCTCCTTTAGCCTGAATGGGCATATAAGTGCTATCGTGATGCCATTCCATATTGCCTCTCAGGGATTTGACAATGTCATCGTCGTAAGGATCTCTAACAGTACCGTCTGTTCTAACGTTACTTATTGGGCTTAGATCAAATTCTAAGTTACCAAAGCGTTTAGCAAATTTTACCTGTTCTTCATTGTTTAAATTCTGACCTGGAAAAATTAAGAGAGCATGCTCCAGCCATAATTGATATAACTCTTGCATTTCATCTTCTTGGATATCTGTTAGAGCTATATCAAAAACTTTTGCTCCAAAAGATCTATCTAATTTTTCTACTTTGAACACTTCTATGACTTTACTGATTTATATGGTTGACCTAATATAAATCACTATTACATTTAAATAAAGATATGCCTTACATAGAAAACAGAATAGTTCACGATGCTGACGCCCATACCATGGAGCTTCCTAATTGGTATGAAGAGTTTGGAACTAAAAGGGTTCAGGATGCGTTTAAAGAGCGTTTTAAGGGCACTAAAGGGCTTGCGCACACCTACTTTGATAATATTGAAGAAGTCCATAAACAGGGCTCTTATCAAGATTTAAATGAAAAAGATCTTATGGTTAGGAAAAACTATGATGCTTTAGGCTCTTTCAATAAAACTGACCGATCTGAGGCATTAGATCTTCTGGGAGTAAAAACTCAATTGATATTTCCTACCTCTCCAAATGTTTGGTTAGAAAGCTTAGAACACTCTGATGAAGTAGAGCTTTTATATGAAGTTGCTTCAGCCACCAATAGAACACAAATTGATTTTTGCTCTGAAGACAAGAGATTGTTGCCTGTCGCTTATGTTCCTCTGGCTAATCTAGAAAAAGCAAATGAAACAGCTAAAGAGGCATTGCAAATGGGCGCCAAAGCTCTTTTGATACCTTGGGCTTGCCCTAAACGTCATGCAACTAGCCATGTGAAGCTTGATAAGGTGTGGGCGCAAGCTCAAGAAGCAGGAGCACCTATCTTATTTCATGTAGGAACAGCAGATTTTGTAATGCCGAAAGCTCATTCATTAAATGGCATGCCAAAAGTAAAAGATTTCCATGGAGGGGAGGAAAATTTTAGATCTATTTCTTATATGGCTATTTCTTCTGGCCCTATGCAAGCTTTGTCGTTATTAATTCTTGATGGTGTTTTAGATAGATTCCCTTCATTAATGTTCGGAGTAATTGAACTTGGAGCTGTTTGGGTTCCAGGTTTTATGAGACAACTAGATTCTGCTTTTGAAGCCTTTGCTAGGCATGAAGAAAGGCTACAACAACTATCCTTAAAACCCAGTGAATATATGTCTCGTCAGGTTAGAGTCACTCCCTACCCTACAGAGCCTACCGATTGGGTCATTGAACAAGCAGGTACTGATATCTTTATGTTTTCTTCAGACTACCCGCACCTTGAAGGTGGAAGGAATCCTATGGGACGTTTTGAGAAAGCGACCTCCCATCTAAATAAAACAGAACAAGATAAATTCTATAGAAAAAACTTTGAAGAATTAATGGGCTCTGCATTTAAATAAAGTGAAACTCTCTAATTCATACATCGGATTACCCGAGGATTTTTATCAAGTAATCAATCCCCTTCCAGTTAAATCTCCTAAGCTAATAGCTTTTAATGAGGATTTGGCTAAGGATCTTAGTCTTACGATGGACCTTGATGAAGCGCTGAAATACTTCTCGGGAAATTCAGTCCCAGAAAATACAACGCCTATTGCATTAAATTATGCCGGCCACCAATTTGGAAATTTCGTTCATGAGCTAGGGGATGGTAGAGCTACGCTTCTAGGTGAAATAGAAGTTGATAAAGAAAGATTTGACGTTCAACTTAAAGGTTCTGGGCCAACAAAATTTTCTAGACAAGGGGATGGTCGTTCTGCACTGGGCCCGGTGATTAGGGAATATATTATTAGCGAAGCTATGCACCACCTAAATATACCAACAACTAGAGCATTGGCCGCTGTTTCAACGGGCGAGCATGTATTCAGAGAACAAATAGAACCAGGCGGCATATTAACGAGAATTGCAAAAAGTCATATAAGAGTAGGCACTTTTGAATATTTTGCCTCGAGGCAACAATGGGAAAATGTGAAGCTTTTAGCTGATTACACAATTCAGAGACATTTCCCAGAAATTAGAGAATTAGACAACCATTACTTAGAACTTCTTAAAGCTGTATCCAATGGGCAGTCCAAATTAATAGCCAAATGGATGAGTGTTGGATTTATTCACGGCGTAATGAACACAGATAACTTCACAATTTCGGGTGAAACTTTAGATTATGGCCCATGTGCTTTTATGGATGAATATGATCCTGCAACTGTCTATAGCTCAATAGATCATGGTGGAAGGTATGCGTTTGGAAATCAACCTAGCATCGCAGCTTGGAATCTTGCTTCATTAGCAGGATGTTTAATTTCCTTCATAGATAATGATTCTAAAAAAGCTAATGAGCTTGCAACTAAAGTATTAGATGATTTCTCTATCAACACCAATCAAGAAATATTAAATGTTATGTGTCAAAAAATTGGATTAGACGGGAATTCTGATCAGCATCAAACTATTTTAAAAGATCTACTGAAGATAATGATTCCTAACCAAGCTGACTATATTCTAAGTTTTAGATATTTAGGACAAGCACTATTGGACAAAGATTCTTTATTCCTAGATCAATTTAAAGAAAAAGAAAAAATTAAAGAGTGGCTTAGTAATTGGAAACTAACCGTAAAAGAATTAGATCTAGATGCAGAGGAATTGGTTAAGAAAATGGATAGTATTAACCCTATATACATTCCTAGGAATCATAACGTTGATAATGCCATAAAAGCTGCTTATGAAGATAACTTAGAGCCCATGCATGAACTTTTAGAGGTTTTAAAGAATCCTTTCAAAGAAAATAAAAAGTATTCGCATTTAACCGTTCCTCCAAAAGAAGAAGAGAAAATACTTCAAACTTTCTGCGGCACTTAATCTTTTAGTTTTTCTGTTCTAAGAAATTTAAAGAAACACCAAGTTGCTACAGCACTTAAGACGTGCCAAATTCCATGAGCTTGGAAGAATCTATCCGGATCACAATAAGGGCTATCAGGTACTCCTGTTAGCCAAATAGAGAAAGCCAAGAGGTAGGTAAACATCCCTGCAAAAAACCAAGGATTATAAGTTCTAGAATATCTAGGTGGTTCTTTAGCTAAGAAGCCTGGTATCCAAAAAGTTGCTATCCACCAGTAATCAGCAAGATTGTTCCAAATTTCCCAAGGAAATATTCCAAACACTGCGCACACAAAGAATCCTATGAAGCCTGATAACCATCTAAAGTTAGGTGTCCAATATCTATATAGGCATTCTGAGATGAACCATAACCCTATAGAGACTGAGAAAAGATTAAATCCAAACCCTGTTCCTAAACCATCAGTCCATCTAAATATTCCATCGATGATTACAATGAATAAATAAACAGAGAAAATCTTTTTAACTGACCACCTTCCCATTTCTCCAACATTAATCAACCAAGGAATGAGTATGTACATCACCATGCTTAAGTTATCCGCCCATTGACCCCAACCCGTATGAGTTCCATGCATAAGCATTGATCCAGGCCCCAAATAGATGACAGCTCCGGCGTAAAGCATTGATATAGGCGTTAGCCCTGTGAATTGATTCCTAGGGTCTCTCTCTTCTCTAGAGAGAACCCAGTACATGGTTAAACCGGCAACCATAAAACCTAAATTACTGAGGGCATTGACTGGTTCTCTAAATATAGAAGAACTGACCCTTTCGCACCAACGCCAAGCTTCTCCTATAACGGCTCCAGGTTCTAAAGAAGGAATCACACCGAAATACCCTAAAATGATATAAGTAGCCATAAAGCCAAAGCTCAATGAAAGTGCTATTGGAAATACCTTGTTTTCCCAGTTTGATGTCATGTGTTTATTTTACTAGTTCCATTTGAGATTTGGCGTATTGAATAGCTTCATTAAAATTATCTGGGAATTGAAATTTATATCTTTTAGCAATCTTTTGAGCCCTTGCAAAACTAGATACTGAAGTACACCAATTTTTTAAAGTATAGCTTGCTATACCTAACTGCATGTAAGGAGCATAATACCTTTCTCTTAAAGATTCACTTCTTGTCATTGAGTTTACGACTTCGAGCATTTCATGTTCTAGTTTCTCCCAATCCTCTTCTTCAAAATAGATCTGTACTAGCCCCAAACCACCGAAAGTATGTAATTTACTGCTGATAACACCCCTCGCCTGGACACCTCCTCGTATAGTATCTACGTAGCCATCTTGATAATAAAATTTGCTTTCTAACAAGGTTTTTTTAATTTCCTCTCTCGGTTTATTTAATTTAAACAATGCCTTACCTTTCGTGTACAAAAAAGACGCACGTTCAATATCTGAAAGCTTTTCGTTTTGCAATTGCTTATCTATCTGCGATATAGCTTTTTCCAGTCTAATAACATTTTTAGAAGAAAGGTTTTTTACTTTTATTTTTTTTAATATTCTTGCAAGCTCAGAGTTACGGAGCATTAAATTATCTTCTAGTCCTTCAATCCTAAACTTAATAATGACCCTTTCCCCTTTTGTAGAAATAGCTTCGCCTTTCTCATCCTTTCCAGGTATATATTCATAAGAATACACAGAATTCAAAGCACTTCGAGAAAACAGGTCTTTCTTTTTTTCGGAGGTATGATCTATCCAAATAGTTCTAGGATCTTCAACTTCTCCTTTTTCATTAACAGTAAATTCAATTAGTAAATTTGCTTCTATAGATTGTCTAAGTGCCCCAATCGGATAAGTAGGTACAGATTGTTTTATAGGAACAGGTTTTAATAAATCTTTAGCTTCTCTACATTCTTCAAGGTTATGATACTTCGATTCATGTGAAGAAATAAGATTGAAAAATAACAACAATAAACTTAAGACTATAATTTTTATAAATTTATTGCTAATCAATGTAAATGCTACCTTTTGAAATTACTGTGACTATATCTCTAGTGTGTTTAATGTTAAGGCTTGGATTGTTATTTAGAATAAGAAGATCAGCCCTCTTTCCAACCTCTATACTTCCCATCTTACCATCTAAATTAAAGAACTCAGCCGGCGTTATAGTAGCTGCTTTTATAGCCTCAATGGGGGTTAAGCCAGCTTCGACTAATAACTCTAGCTCTTTATGAAGACTAAAACCTGGGGTTAGAAAGCCTATAGGGGTATCGGTACCCGCAATTACCTTTACTTTATGTTTATTGAATAAATTAACAATATTAAAACTCCACTTCTCATAGTTCTTATAACTCTCATTTATAGGTTGCTCGGCTAAGTTATTAGAGTTCTGCAACCATTCTGTTTTTACCTCTTTAGGTAAGAAATTGTATGTTTCTTGCCACTCTTTATTAGCAAAGAACCTTTTGGAACCAACAGTATTAATGGTTAAGGTTGGAGTTTGATAAACATTGTTTGAAGCTAAATACTTAATAACCTCATCACATCTTTGTTCATTTATATTCATTAGAGCTTTGGGTCTTTGTAGCCCATGAATCTTAGATCTAAGAGAAGACCCGGGAAGCAAATCTTCATTCTCTAATAACTTCTTTCTCTTAGTAAGCATGTCCCTTGCTTCCTCTGCACAAGCTAACTCTAAATTTCTAATGTGCTGCATGCCATCTAAACCTGCATCTACTGCATCAATTAAATCCATACTTAGTGGTATATGACTAGTAACACGAAGATTTCTTTGCTCAGCTATTTCTTGAAGTTCTTTAAAGTCTTCAGGAGTTAACATTTCGTATGTTTTAAGAAAAGACACTCCTTCTTGAATTAGATTATCCACTAGCAAGTTTTTATCTGTATCTTTACTTACTCCAACTGAGAGTTCAGGGAATCCTGGTTCAGAACCCTTATACACTCTTGGCATTCCATCAATTAACGGGCCGGAATAAAAAAGTCTTGGTGCCTTTAAAGGATTGTCTTCAGCAAATTCTATAGCAGGTCTAAGTTTCTCTATAACAGCTCCCGTATCTCGAATGCTAGTAATTCCGTTTTTAAGAAATAATTTATAAGCGGTTTGGTAATCTAGTTCTGGAATAAAAGTTAAATGCACATGAGCATCCCAAAGGCCTGGGATTATGAACTTTCCCGTCGCATCTATTACCGTGTCGTCTTCTTGGAAAGCTACTTCTTTTAATCTTGTTTTGCCTATATAGACGATTTCATCTTCCTGCAAAACAAGAGTCATGTTTATTCTTTTTGGGTTCTCTGCATCAATTAAGGTAGCATTTTCTATAATAACCCTAGACGAAACATGAAAGCTAAATAGAAGTAGGAAGAAGGTTTTTACGAAGATGGATAATCTCATTTAGTTATAACCTTACAGATGGTTGGTCTAAAGAATTTTAATAATTAACCTATTAAATCACTTATCGACATTTGTTTCATCTGGTTCTCAGTACCTTAAATCAATAAGCTGCTTTTGCTTACCTATAATTAGTATAGGTGGGGCACATAATCTGAGCCTATCGAGGCTATAAATTTAAGAATTGCTGTTTATGTAATCTACAGCGTTTTTTACAGTTTGGATATTTTCTGCTTCTTCGTCTGGAATTTCTATTTCAAATTCTTCTTCAAAAGCCATAACCAATTCCACGGTATCTAATGAATCTGCACCTAGATCGTCTATAAATGAAGCTTCTAACTTTACTTCTTCAGCAGAAACACCAAGTTGTTCACAAACAATTTTTTGTACTTTTTCTTCAATACTCATAATTTTTCCTTATTTAATTTTGTATAAAATTACTGAAATAAGTTCTTCAATTTATCAAAAGCCCGATAAAAAAACCGGGCTTTCTCGGGGAAAAATAATACTTTATCTACGATCTCGTAACTGATCAATATTGAAAATAGAATTTGTCATCGTATCTAGCTTATCCCATGCAGAGTCCACCGTAATAATAGTTGCACGCTCATCTCTAACATTGGCAATTATTGCTGATCTCCACATAAATCTACCGGTTGTTGGTTCCCAGTCACGTGTATCATCCCAGATACGCCATATATCTCCATTCCTATCAACCATTTCCAAGTATTGTGCATAATATGTCTCTTTATCTACATGAACTCGTTTTACAGAATATTGATAAGTTTCTGTAAGATCAGTAATTTCATAAAGCCAAGTTGGGCGCAACTCCATGTCGACAATCCCTGATAAATTACAAGCATCATCTGAAATTCTGAGTGGGTCATAAACATTGCCAACCTCTGGGCCTGCAAGAATGATACCTTCCTTGATTAAAGTGTATTTAAACTTACGTCTATCAGTTTTGAACCAATTTGAACGCCATTCGTCCCAAGTGAGTTCAAGCCCTGGAGCTATAGGATCTTGACCATTTGTTCCCGTAAGCGCTCTCGTACGACGAAGCGAAGGAATGTAAAGCTTAAAATCATCGTCTTTGTCGGCATCAGCAAACCTAAGTCTTACTCCCGCCAGACCACGAACATCACGCGGAGATTTGATTAACAGTGCCCCCGCTTCAGTTATGCCTTCAAAGCCTTCAACATTCCCTAAAGGTGGTGCACTCACACGTCCAGCCATTCGGCGCCAAAAAATATTCGCTTTATAAATTCTTTCGAGGTTATTTTCGCTATTACACGCTGCCATATCTATCGTATCAAAGTACAAATCATCAGTACCGACACCATGAGCATTAAAAAGCCAGTTAAGTTCTTCACCATTTTGAGGGTTAATAAATGGTAGACCAGCTTCGCTTATAAAACCATGTTCACCATTCTTATCACGGAGCTCCCCCTTTTCATTAATTCTAAAATGATCTGGTTCAAGCGCCTTAGTTGCATCCAATCGCGCTCGTTGCATGTAATAATGATTAGTTGGAACAATACGTATACCTTTGATCGGCGTCCATTCAGAAGTTAATCGATCTATCCAATACTGCGGCAGGTAGTCATTCACCCAAGGCAATGAATCTATATTTTCTTTCGTGATAATAAAACCAGGTTTCAATTCAGCGGGAAGTGTTTCTTTCGCTAACAAAGATGACGCTGTATATCCACGGAAATCTGCCCAATCTTTAGCAAGTGCCCTCACTTCTGCATTATCTATTGCGGCAACCCATGCTGCATGTTCGGGCAGTCCAGTTTCAGCAGCAAAAGATTTCCAATTATCAATCCACTCATCACTAGCCTTAATGGTTAATGCTATTAAGCACAAAGATACCAGGGTTAGATTGGTTAAAAATGTTTTTAGTTTATAAATTTTCATCAGTATTCTCCTAAGTTAAAATTGATAAGTTAATGAAAACTCAACATAGTCAGATTGTCTGTACAATGCGAGCAGTCCTTCTTCTTCGTCACCATCAAATATTCCCACTTCAATTCTTGGAATTAATTTGTTTCCCAAAGCTGAAAAAGTAAATCGTTGGCGATAAGCAAAGCTATCCTTGCTAAGGTCCCAAACGGCTAAACCATCAAGGATCACATTGTCGTTACGCAACCCGAATGTATAGGTTTGTGTAAAATATTGCTGGTTTTCTTCAACATCTAACATTGCGTATGGCGCTTGGAACATCAAATTTTTATGATCCTTCGTCTTAATGTTAAAAAATTGTGAAGTTATAAAAATTGAACTACGTTGATTTTTCCAAGCAGATAACCAAAGATTATAATCAAATCCGATTAAGGTAGAAATTTGATCACGATAAGTGACCATATCTGCCTTGGTTCCAATTAACGCTGGTGTTCCCTTTGCTGACAGTCCAGGTATAAAAGGGTCATTTATAACTTGACGGTTAAATGCTTTGTCGAATTCATGAGCCACCTCTAGTCGAAGAACTGGCGATACACTTTTAGGTCCAAACTTCAGCTCGCTCATATCTCGAGTAAACGAAAAACCAACTGTTTTTTGGCGTTCTGTGAAATCCATATCAAAATCGGCGGTAACTGAGCAAGGAAATCCACCAGCAGCAGGATTTAGAATATCTAAACAACCAAAAGGAATAAGTGGAAAATCTCCGGGCGCTGCTGTCCCGCCTGCAAGAGACTGCAAGAAATCAACATATTGACCTGGTGCATGAATAGCACCGATGGTCGTTGGAACATCTAGTGGCACATTTGCAACAGAAGCTGCTGGATCGTTGATAAATGACCCAACATGAAGAGTAGCGCCTGTGAGCACAACAACTGGTAAATCTTGATATCCATGGAATGCATTCAGTGTTGCCTCACCACCAAATGCGCCAAATTTCAAACGTAAACCTATTTCTTGATTTTTCCAATCTTCCACTTCTTTTTCGTTAAGACGAGCACCTAGTAAAGGCATTCCAAATCCAGTTTGGCCTTCAATTAGTCGTGGAAAAGGAAACCCAAAGGCGCCTCCCGAAGACTGATCATTTGGAGTCGGATTGTTGATAACGAATTCTGAATGCCTAACTTCCGGTATATAAATAAGCTCCAGTGCAACATCATTTGATATGTCTACGTTAATTGCTACCGTCCAAGCTGGTATTCTAATTTCATCGGTATCCGCCAAAAGAGTCCTTTGACGCAAATCTTGTGCATTTAAAATATCTAAGAGCCTAAGGCCATCTGCCTGCCCCCATCCTCTTTGAAATTTACCTATTTTTACAGAAGCCGAACCATCGTCGTTAGTAAACCTTATAGATAACTCACGCAATATTTCATCATCAAAATCGTCTAGAAGCTCATTTTCTTTTCCTGAAGCCCCAAAAGGATCAGGAAGTTGATATGTCCCATCGCTAGAAGTTGACATACTAAAGCGGTCTAGAAAGGCACTCTGCGGAGATGTGAAGTTCTGCATCGCTGGTGCCCTAAACTCACCGTCATCTAAATCGTAAAACCTATCTCCCCTCAGCCAAACATCACCAACAACTGTAACGTTATTATTAGGAGACCACTCAGCCTGTAATTCTAAGAGAAACTGTGAAGGTCCCTGCCCTCTGGATGAATCATCAAGTCTATCAATATAAGCACCTGTACCGGCCTTTAAGCGACCTCCAAACCAAAAGTCTTCTGCATAGGCAGGGGGGGCTACTAAGAACAAAGACAACAAAGAGGCTGAGACTATTGAGGTTAACCTCTTTAATCTAGTTTTTGTTTCTAAGGTTATTTTTATAATTATATTATTCATTTAGATTTCCTCCTTTTTTTAATGTTATTCGTTAATTTTTGATAAATCTTTATCGAATTCTTGATGGTCATTTAGTACCTCCTATTTCAATGGTATTGGCGTTCTTTCCTGTCTTGGCGGGTCGTGGATAGAGACCTAGAGTAGGGACAATCGCAGGGTCGTGTGAAAGATGCTTATCCAATCTGGAATTCCAAATTCTGACCAAACGATAAAAGGGAACATTCGGGTAAAGATGGTGCACAAGGTGATAGTTTTGATACATCATCAATGGTGAAAGAAGCCATTCCATACCTTCTCGAATGCTAGTAGCTCTGTAAGCATCTTCCCTTTCTGATATTTCATTTGGTACGTGAGGTAGGTAGACAAAAATAAACGAAATAAAGAAAAATGAAATGCGCTGCGGTATTATCCAAAACATGAGTAATTCCGTTAAATAACCATTAATGATTAACCAGGGCCATGCAATTAGGGTTGCAAAAAACATTATTATGACGTTTCGTTTTTCAGATTTTGGGCGATCTTTCCAATACCCAAAATACTTCCAACCGTATATCAAATCTATAAAAGGCCATTTAAGCGGGCGCAGCCAAGCAGGCCCACTTTGTACAACTCGATCAGCCTCATCCCCTTCACCATTCGCATTGCGGTGATGGCGAAAATGGATGAAACGCATTAATTCAAACGCTACAAGTGAAGAGAAGTACAAAAATGTAATACGCCCAATCCAAAGATTGAGTTGTTTACTCCTCCCGAGAGAAGAGTGAATAGCGTCATGCATAGGTGAAAACAGAAAATATCCAGATGTTCCATTTATCAAGCAGGCTGCTAAATAAGAAATGTGTCCATAAATCGCTGCCCAAGTTGCTCCGAACATGAACCCTGCACATATAAAAAATAGAATAATCGTGGGCCATGCAAATTCAGGCTCTTCCTTTAGGGCATTAAATAGATCTTCATTGTTAATTAAGTCATTACTGTCCACAACTTTATGCCTCCATTAGATAATTTTCGTATGTAATTCTTAAGGGTTTCTTATCAATCTTTCCGGTTGCCGTCAGTGGCATTTCGTCGATAAACACCACATCATCCGGAAGTTGCCATTTTGCGTGTTCACTACTAATGATATCCAGTATGCTGGCCTTACTGGGATCGCAACCCTCTTTCTTGACCACGATTAATAAAGGCCGCTCTTCCCATTTCACGTGCTTAACACCCAGGCATGCAGCAATTTGCACTTCGGGATGCCCAACCGCGGTATTTTCAATATCAACCGAAGAAATCCACTCACCGCCAGATTTGATAATGTCTTTAGCACGATCAGTAATTTGCATAAATCCATGTTTATCAATAGTCGACACATCACCTGTGTCGAACCAGCCTTCACTGTCCAGAGCACTTTCTTCTGCCTTATAATAACGTTCAACTACCCTAAGACCACGTACCATCAATTTTCCAAATGCTTCTCCATCGTGTGGAAGAGAATTTCCTTCGTCATCAACAATCTTCATCTCCAAACCAAAAGGTGGTCGCCCTTGTTTGCATCTGACTTTTATTCGCTCTTCAAAACTTAGTTCATCCATGAAAGGTAAAGAGCAATTAAAAGTACCCACAACAGTCTCAGTCATTCCCCACCCGTGCATAACTTCCGCATCATACTTTTCTTCAAAACTCTCGATCATTGATTGTGGAACCGCAGAGCCTCCTATAAAAATTTTAGTCATACTTGGAATTTGCAGAGTATTGTTATCTAAATGATCTAGTAAAACTGTCATCACAGTAGGAACAGCACAGGTCTTATTGCAAGACTCTGCCAGAATAATGTCATAAATACTTTTACCGTCCATATGAGGACCAGGAAGAACTAATTTACCTCCAACCATAGGGATGCTGTGAGGCAGCCCCCATCCATTAGCATGGAACATAGGAACAATTAACAAAAAAGAATCTCTAGCACTCAGGTCCATTACATCTACATGGGCTGTTACCATGGCATGATTAAGATTAGATTGGTGTGAATAGAGCACACCTTTAGGGTTTCCTGTAGTGCCAGACGTGTAACACAAAGAAGATGCTGTATCAGCATTAAATAAGGGCCAGTCGAAATCACACTCTTCCCTTCCTAGCAATTCTTCATAACAATAAACTGGAACTCCTATCTTTTCCATATCATCTGTCATATGTTCTTTGTCTGTCATTACAACTAGACCTTCAAGCATAGGTAATCTATCAAGGACATTAGCAATTACGCTAACAAAGCTTGTGTCGACAAATATAAATCGATCTTCAGCATGATTAACAATATATTCAATTTGATCAGGGAAAAGGCGAGGATTTAAGGTATGGCAAATTGCTCCTATGCCGCTCAATCCATACCAACATTCCAAATGACGCCAAGTATTCCATGCCATAGTGCCAATACAGTCTCCAGCCTTTATATCTAGACCCGTCAAAGCATTGGCTAATTGAGAAGTTCGATCATAAAGTTTGGCATATCCAATTCGATGGACCCCACCCTCAACTGAATTTGTTACCACCTCTACATCGCCATTCCATGTCGCAGCATGCTGCAATATTTCAATAACACTGAATTTCTTTTTTTGCATTAACCCTTTAATTGCAGAAGTCATTTTTCGTTTACGAAATAAATCTTGATTTATATAAACTTTATCCCTTATTATATATTTATGCAATAACTATTATATAAATATATAATTTAATTGTATGTTTACTCAAATCTACTGTATAAACACTTAATAGCAATCAAATAATTATGAAATCAATTTTTAATAAGTACGTAATTTTGCTCTTATTAATTACTGAAATTTCTCCAGGATGGGCCTTAGATAGTGATCAGGATAAATTAAGCACCGAATTAAAGTTATCGCAATCTAGTACTAATATAGTCGATAATAAAAAAGATCGCGTTCGTTTTATTCCTGATAACTTATTCAGCGTTGATTTTGTTGACGAATCGCATGGATGGGCTTCTGGATATTACGGCACTATTCTAAAAACAATGGATGGAGGGAGAAGTTGGACCCACATCTCTCTTCCTCATACTGATTTAATTAGACGTATACAATTTTTAGATAAAGAATCTGGATGGCTTGTTACACATCGTGGCCGTATTATGAGTAGTAATGACGGCGGAGATACTTGGGAAACTAACTACTTAGAGGATGAACAAACCAATCTTAGAAATATTAAATTTATAGATAGAGATGTTGGTTGGGCTGTTGGGCATGAAGGAACTATTCTCTATACAAATGACGGCGGCAAAAATTGGACCAATCAATCTTTAAGTAATTATAAAGGTAGGGATCTGCCTCGGCTAAATGGCTTAACTATTTTGAGTAAAACAAGAGCTATGTTAGCCGGAGAATTCGGTGTAATTGCTGAAACTACAGATGCAGGTAAAACTTGGAAGATAATTTCTTCATCAGATATCACAGCTACATTCACTGAAATTGAACAAGTAAACAACTCCATATTGGCAGTAGGGCTCGACGGAGTCGTGGTACAAGTTAATACCAACAGCATTGATATGCTTAACTCAACTAAGGATGGAAAATCAACACAAATAAAGGTCTTAGATTCGGGTGTAAACAATCATCTCTTCGATATTGTATCCAATAAGAAAGGTGAAGGTATTGTAGTAGGTTTAGCAAACATCCTTAAAATTAAGAACGGAAATCAATTGAATAAGATTGAAATCAACCTACCAGATCGAAATTATATGTATTTCATGGGAGCCGCACCTATTTCACAATCGAAGTATGTTTTAGTGGGAGCCCAAGGATTAGTAGTTACCCTAGATACAGAAAATTCAGAAATTAAGGGGCTGGTTAAGTGGTAGTTTTAGTGATTTATACTACTAATATAGCCTTCCATCTACAGGTTTTTATAAAAGGGTTTTGAGATGGTTAAAACAATAGCAAATACCGTCATACAATACAGGGTTGCTATATTAATTATAGCCTTCGTCATTACATCAATAGCGGGTTATTTCGCCCTCACAGGTGTAACCTTACGTGCTTCTTTAAATGAGATGCTTCCTTCAAACCATCAAAATGTGAAATTGTATGAAGAGTTTAGTGACAAGTTTGGTGGTGTAAACACAGTCCTAGTAATGGTAGAAAACCAAAGAGGTACAGTATATAACAGAGAATTTTTAGAAAAATACAAACACATTTCAGATGCTTTTTACTTCCATGAAGCAAATCGTAAAGCATTATTTGAAGCAGTTAATCTGAGAAAAACTAGAGCGGTTGCAGGTTCGCAAGGTCAAATTTTTGTTAAACCAATCATGTGGCCGAATCTCCCTAAAACAGAAGCTGAAATGGATCAGTTCAGATTACTGATACGTGGACAGTTTAATGGGTATTTAATTTCATTAGATGAAAGATCGCTGATGATCGCTGCAGAGTTTAAAGACAATGTAGACACGGCAGCACTAGTGAATTTTGTTGAAGATATACGTGCTGAATATGAAGATGGTACTGTCAAATTATCTATAGTTGGTAGGCCCATTTTACTGGGTGAAGTAAAACAAGAGTTACCTAAAATGATCTCAATTTTTGCTGTTTCTGTTCTTGTTATCTCTGTCTTTCTCTATTTATTTTTTCGTACATGGGTAGGTGTAGTAGTGCCTATGCTTGTTGCCTTCTCAGTAACAGTTTTAGGATTCGGCGTAATTGGCTTCTCTGGCTATAACATGGATCCATTGCTGTTGTTACTACCATTCTTTGTTTTCGCCACCGTACTGTCACATTCGGTTCAATTTGTTTCTAGAGTATTTGATGAATTAGCTAAAGATAAAAAAATGAAAGACGCTGTAAAGACAGGTTTGGAGCGGTTGTTGTTTCCAAGTACAGCAGCCGTAATAACTTCTGCAGCAGGTTTCACTGTCTTAGCGCTGATTGCAATTCCATCCATCCAATTATTAGCCGTCATATGTACAATTTGGTTGCTAACACTAACCCCTGGAATGATAGTAGCTGCGGCATTTATGAGTTTCTTTAAGAAACCCACTAAATATGAAACAACCCTTCCTTTCCAACCATTCTTGGTCAATTTCTTTGGTGAAAGAATATCCCGCAATATCTTTTTACCTAGTTTTATTATCCTATTAATTGGAGGTTTCATCATCTCCCAAAATTTAAAGATTGGTGATGCTGTTGGAAGCCCTATTTTGTGGCCTGACTCCCGATACAACAATGACGTTAGCTCTATCAATTCAAACTATGACCGAATAGGAACAGATGTTTTACAGGCGTATTTTTCAGGAAAAGAAGAAATCATGCTTAACCCTGATCTTTATCATCAATCTGAAGCTTTTGGCAGGTATATTTATGAACGGGTATTGCCTGCAACTCCAGCATCCAGCCTGACTCCGATAATAAAAAATATCAATATGGTGTTATGGGAAGGCGACCCTTCCTATCAATTTCTTCCTGATACCAGTGCTGAAGTAGGTTTTAATATTTATATGTTCAGGTCTAATGGCGAGCCAGGTGACTTTGCTGCATATACGAATACTGACTGGAACATAGGCAAGCTGTCTATTTTCACAAGCGAACATAGCTCGGAAACAGTGAACGAACTGATGAAATTTGGGAATGAGTTTGTTAATAATTATGACTTTAAAGATGATGAACCAGTCATTAAATTTGCTGGTGGCCAAATAGGGATTATTAAAGCAACTAATGATGAAATCGAGCTAAAAGAAAATATTCTATTAATTGCAATTATGATTATTATCATACTCAATCTTATTTGGCTTTACAGATCAGTGAAGTTAGGTGTCATAATAACTTTTGTTTTAATAACATCTCATTTTATAACTATGAGTGTTATGACGCTTTTAGATGTTGGAATGAATCTTAATACCCTTCCTCTTGCCGCCTTGGGATTGGGGCGAGGTGTAGATTACAGTATTTACATGGCTGATCGTATACGTGATGAAATGCGCAGAGGGTTAGATTTTTCTAGAGCTTCAACCCTAGCTTTTAATACCTCAGGTATTGCTATTATTGTTACTGCAATGACAATGATATTACCACTCTTGTCATGGTATTTTCTGTCTCCTATTCGTTTTCAGGCAGAGATGGGGCTGCTTTTAGCCATAATCTTGGCCTTCAACATGCTAGGTGCTATCACTATCGTGCCAGCAGCAATTAAAATCCTTGAACCAAAAGGGTTTAATTTTTATCCAAAGGCATCAACAACTTAAGTTGTTTTACGTTTCTTGATTAATTCTCTGCAGAGAAGGTAACTTATAGAGCTGTTAAATTAGTTCATAATATAAGTTGATTTAAAGCTTTGATAACTATCTACAGCTTCTGGGCCTAACTCTCGCCCTATTCCACTTCCTTTAACACCACCAAACGGTGCTCCTATAGAAGGCACGTAGCCATTAACTCCAACTGTGCCGCAATTAACTTTCTTAGCTACTTTTAAGGCATGTTCATTATTAGAGCTCCAAACAGACCCACCAAGACCGAATTGAGAATCATTGGCCAAAGAAATTGCTTCTTCTTCTCCTTCGTAAGGAATAATAGACAATACTGGGCCAAATATTTCTTCTCTTGAAATAACCGCATCATTAGCAACATCAGTAAACACTGTTGGTTCAACAAACCAGCCTCCCGGAGTATTTTTGGGACGCCCACCTCCTGCTATGAGCTTTGCTTCTTTTTTTCCAGTGGTGATATAAGCCTCAACACGTTCACGATGAGGCTCTGAAGCTAAAGGACCCATTTGAGTTTCTGGATCCATAGCATCTCCAATTACCATAGCAGATGCTAATTCAGCAACGGCTTCAGAGATCAGCTTATATTGACTCTTTGGTGCTAATATTCGTGTCCCGTTGAAACAGGTTTGTCCATTATTAAGAAGACAGGCTGTTGGAACACCTTCAATAAAAGTATCAATATCTGCATCTTCAAGTACTATAGCAGCCGATTTTCCTCCTAACTCTAAAGTTACAGGTCTTAATAAACCTCCACAAGTTTCTGCAACCGACCTGCCTGCAGCACAAGATCCTGTAAAGGCAACTTTATCAACGTCTGGGTGAGACACGAGATAAGCACCTACATCACGGTCAGCAGCTACCCAATTAAGGACCCCTGCCGGAACACCGGCTTCAAGTGCAGCCTCAGCCAGAATATAACTATCTAAAACCGTACCTGGAGACGGCTTAATAACAAGAGTACAACCAGCAGCCATCGCAGGAGCAATTTTACTAATAGCCAAGGTAACAGGGAAATTCCATGGGACAATTGCAGCCACTACTCCGAAAGGAACTTTTTCAACCAAAGTTTCCTTACCCATTTGTGAAGGGCGTATATCCAAGTTGGTTTCAATATTATTTGCCTCTTCAACATAATACTGCAATAAACCAGCAGAATATTGAGATTCAAATGCTGTACTCAGTCCAATCGGCATCCCATTTTGTGTACTAACCGTCTGAGCTAACTCATCACCGCGTTTCGCTAAAGCAGTGAGAAAACGTTTCATAATTTCAGCACGTTCACTAGCTTTGCTATTTGCCCATTCTCCACAATCAAAAGCAGCACGTGCAGCGAATACGGCAGCATCTATATCTGCATTAGATCCTTCTGGTGCCGTTGCTACGAATTCACCAGTTGATGCATTCATAACTTCAAATGTTTGAGCGGTTGATGGAGACACCCATTCATTTCCAATAAAAAATTTATCTCTACTTTTCATTTTTTCTCCTTTTTTTCTCTTATTATAAAGTTCTATATTTATAGAAATTCTCTTAAAAATTATGAATAATCTTAAGAAAAACTATATTTACATTCGAACAATGGCTTTAATAGTTCTGCCTTTTTCTGAATCCTCGATAGCTTGATTAATATTTTCAAAATCGTAGAACTTAATTAAGCGATCAAAGGGAAACAGACCTTCTTCAAAATAGTTAATTAACTTAGGGATAAGGGTGTCTGGATAAGCAGACCCTTCAACAATCCCTATTAGTTTTCTCCCTCCGGTAAAGAAATGTAATTCGTTAAGCTCGATCTCAAAATCAGGTGGGCAAGCACCAAGGATTCCACAGGTGCCTCGTGGAGCCAGACATAAAACAGCATCACGAATTACATCTGGCAATCCAGTTGTGTCTAGAGCAGACATTACTCCGTGAGTAGTTAATTCAATTATTTTTTCTATTAAATTTGTAGTCTTGTTTGGATTAAAGGCGTGTGTTGCTCCCAGTTCTAGAGCCATCTCTAGGCGATCATCATTTAAATCAACGGCAATAATAGTAGTGGCTCCTTGCATTTTCGCAGCCATTACTGACGACAATCCAACAGACCCAGTTCCAAAAACTAAAAAAGAGGACCTCTCTTTAACAGGAAGTGCATTAATAACGGCTCCAGCTCCGGTTAAGATGCCGCAACCAAGAGGCCCAAGCAAACTTAAATCTACATCTTTAGACACCTTTACAATATTTAACTCACGACAAAGAGAAAAGGTTGCGAAAGATGATTGCCCAAAAAAGTTACCATGTACTGGACTATTATCATTTGATAATGAGGTAGATCCATCTTCTCTTACAGCACCAAAGTTACGGGCCATAAATTCATAACAATAGGCAGGTTCTTTCTCAATACAGCTCTCACATGAACCACATGAATTGAAAGATAAAACCACATGGTCACCTGGTTTTACTTTAGAAACTTTAGACCCAATTTTCTCTACAACCCCCGCCCCTTCATGCCCTAAAGTAACAGGCAAAGGCACTGGAAGCATGCCAGCCTGGACTACGAGATCCGTATGACAGACACCAGAAGCAACTATGCGTACTAGAATTTCATCATCTCTAGGGTCTTCAATATCTAACTCCATCAATGATAATGGCTTTCCAATTTCAGTTACAACCGCTGCAAGAGTTTTCATTAACGACCTCCGTATTAAATTAACAATCTATAGAAATTTTTATAATCTTTAGATTGCTATTATATGTTTATACTATACTATTATATAAATACATAGTAATAATTAAAATTCTATTACTATTTTCTTTAATAAAAAGTAATTTAATAAAAACAGGTTGAAAAGAATCCTGATATCCTTAGGTTTAGTTTTTAATTTCTTACTATTTCTTCACACTATAGAGATATAATAAAATTATATTAATGAACAAAAATAGAAGATTACATCCAAAAGAGCGTCATGAGGAATTAGAAAAAATAATAATTGCTGCAGTTGCGCAGCATGGCATTTCAAGAGTAACTCACTCGCACGTAGCTGAATTAGCCAACGTTTCAGTATCAACTGTACATTACTATTTTCACAAACGTAAACACCTTGTCGAATCAGCTATAAATCAAGTAGAAAAAATGCTTATTGATATGTTTGTAGTAAATCTTGAACAAGAATCAATTCAAGCTGCTTTAACTGATTTAGCAGCTGCTTTTGTTAAAGAAGGCTTTGAGAACTCTGAATTGATAAAGGTATGGATGGATTGGAGCTCGGGTATTAATCAAGATGTCTGGCGAGACTATCAAGCTTTGCTTGTAAATCTTCATGGAATGGTTCGTAAAGTACTTGCAAGAGGTAAAAGAGAAAAAATGCTACCAAAGGATTTTAATACTATGGCTGCAACTAGGCTTTATATAGGATCAGGACATACATTACAATTGATGATATTTGATGGGGCTAGTAAACGAGATTTAGCTATCTTTCAGAATAATATGTTACGTGCAGTTTTTCATTCTGCTGATGTGATCCCAAGCAGCCCTTCAAACTAAAAAAAGTAGCGTTAGTTAATTTGATTCAGGTTCGAGTGCTGAATAAATTAAAGACCTTAGCTCTCTCCTTACTTGATAGGTAGAAGAAGGTAATAATTGCGTTAAAAAGATAACCAGCATGTCTTCTTTGGGGTTAATAAAGAAAACGGTGCTTGCGGCCCCACCCCAACCGTATTCTCCAATATCGCTCAAGGATTGAGACTTTGCAGGATCAAGCATTACAGAAAACCCTAAACCGAAGCCAACACCAGCATAAGGTGTCTCACTAAAAGAAGATTCACTCATCTCTGTTAAGTCTTTTCCATCAGGGAGGTGGTTGGTAGCCATTAGCTCAATAGTTTTTCTACCTATTAGTCTTTTTCCATTAAACTCACCTTGATTAAGGATCATGGAAGTAAAGTTATAATAATCGGACATGGTTGAGAATAGCCCTCCTCCTCCAGAAAACATTTTGGTGCTTAAAAAGGGAGTCTTAAGCAATCTAGGTTCACCTTTAGAGTTATGCTCATAAAGAGACGCTAATCTATCTAATTTATCTTCTGGGCAATTAAATCCTGTATCCACCATATCTAGAGGTTCAAAAATATTCTTTGCAAAGTATTCATCAAGTGGCATCCCAGACATAACTTCCACTAAATGGCCTAGAACATCTGTCGCTACTGAATAATTCCATTTATCTCCCGGAGAAAACTCTAACGGTAGTTCTGACAATATATCGACGAATTCTTGCAGGTTGTTAGCTTGTTGAACTTTGGTTTTTCTGTAAGCAGCATCTACATTAGTTCTGTACATAAAATCATAAGTTAACCCGGACATATGACTTAATAAATCTCTAATCGTCATGTGTCGCTTAGGCCTAGAAGTTAAAAAATTTGGATAGATTCCAGACTTATAAACCCTTAATTTCTTCCATGACGGTATATACCAGTGGACTGGATCATCTAACCTGAATTTACTTTTTTCATAAAGTTGCATGATAGAAATGCTAGTGACGGCCTTAGTCATGGAATAAATCCTAAATATTGCGTCTTCTTGCATAGGCTTCTTATTTTCTCTATCCATCAAGCCCAAGGAATCTAGATAAGCCACTTTTCCCTTTCTAGCAACTAATGTCATCGTACCTATGTACTTTCCGTCTTTTACATAAGTCTCATCTAGATATGATCTAACGTTTTCTAAAACTGAAGAATCCAATCCAACAGATTCAGGGCTTACTACTTTCATTTTTACTCTCCTAGATAAATAAGAATTTGATAAAGAAGTATTAAAACAGACACGCAAGAAACTGCAATTAAGTTTTAAGTGGATTAAAAAAAGATTATTATTATGTAAGAGATAAATATACAAGGTATCAAAATGCATGATTTAGTCATAAGAAACGGAAAAGTAGTAGACGGAAGCGGTGAAGAATCCTTTATGGGTGATATAGCTATAGATGGCGACCGAATTACTAAAGTGGGTCTAGTAGAGGATCAAGGGAAAGAAGAGATAGATGCAAAAGGACATCTAGTAACGCCAGGCTGGGTAGACATACATACTCACTACGATGGCCAAGTATGCTGGGACTCTTATTTAACTCCATCTTGCTGGCACGGCGTTACCACAGTGGTAATGGGTAATTGCGGAGTTGGCTTTGCTCCTGTTAAACCTGGAACCGAGGAGTTTCTTGTTCAATTAATGGAAGGTGTAGAGGACATACCTGGAACAGCACTACATGAAGGGGTAACTTGGGACTGGGAAAGCTTCCCAGAGTATCTTGATTCTATAGGTAAAAGGAATTACGCCATAGATGTAGGTGCCATGATCGGACATGGGCCAATTAGATCTTATGTCATGGGATACGATAGATGCCAAGGCAAAGAAGAGGCTACAGATATTGAGATAGAAAAAATGGCAGAGATAACCAAAGAAGCTATAGAAGCGGGTGCTCTTGGTTTTAGCACGTCTAGAACATACCTGCATAGAGACAAATTTGGTGAATACGTGCCAGGTACAGAAGCCAGCGCTAAAGAAATGAGAAAAATAGCCAATGCCATTGCTGATCTTGGAAAAGGCACTTTAGAAATTGTTTCAGACTGGATGGATAAAGATATTGAATTAGACTGGGTTAAAGAGTTCGTAGAAGAATCAGATAGAACTTTAACTTACGCTCAAACAAGCGGTGATCCCTTTGAAACCTGGAAATATTGTGAAGAAAATTTCTCAAAAGGAGTAAAGATTAGACCTCAATATAGCGGCAGACCTACGGGAATGCTATTTAGCCTAGAATCAACCGTACATCCTTTCATTGCGCATCCTAGTTATGCAGAAATTGCTGACAAGTCACTAGAAGAAAAAGTATCTAAGATGAGAGATGAGTCTTTTAAACAAAAAATCTTATCTGAAGAGCCTGCAGTTGATAAAAATCATATGATCTACACGCTAATGACATCGTTCGACAAACAGTTCCCTATGGACCATGTTCCTAACTATGAACCTCCAATTGAAGCCAGTATTGTGGGTATTGCAGAAAGCTCTGATAAACCAGTAATGGAAGTACTCTATGAAGAGCTTCTTAAAAACGATGGGAAGACTTTTATATGGGCTCCGTTTGGACCTTACCCAAATCATAACTTAGATTTTTATAAGATGATTATTGAATTTGAAAGTTCTGTTGCAGGACTTAGTGATGGAGGAGCGCATTGTGGCCTTATATGTGATGCCAGTATGCCAACATGGAATATATCTCATTGGAGTAAAGATAGAGAAAAAGGAGAAAAAATACCTTTGGAATTTGTTGTTAGAAAACAAACTAAAGAGACGGCAGAAACTTTTGGCTTAATGGATAGAGGGCAAATTAAAGAAGGTTATATGGCTGATATAAACGTCATTGATTATGATAATTTGTGTGTTTTTAAACCTGAGATGGTCCATGATTTACCTACTGGAAGTAGAAGAATTATCCAAAAAGCTCAAGGCTATAAGGCCACAATTAAAAGTGGTGTTGTGACCTTTAAAGATGATGAAGCTACAGGAGCAATGCCTGGGTCTTTAATAAGAGGAGAACAAAGCCTACAAGCATCAGCTTAATTGAAATGGATTTTACGACCCCAGACCTATCAGATGAAAACCCTGAGGCTTTAGCTTTAGAGCCTATTCTTTCAAATCTAGGTGGAAGGAAATCTTTTTACGGTCAAATTGAAACCCTCAAATGCCCTGATGATAATTCCTTTGTAAAAGAGCTTCTTAACTCAGAAGGTAACGGTAAAGTTCTGGTGGTTGATGCCAGTGCCATAAACACGGTCGCATTGCTTGGAGATATGATTGCAGAAGCGGGAGTAAATAATAATTGGAGCGGTGTTGTTATCAACGGATACATAAGAGACGTGAATATTATTGGAACTTTAGATATAGGAGTTCAAGCCTTAGGCACTATGCCAGTTAGAAGCGCAAAGAAAAACCAGGGCGAGGTAGGGATAGATATTTCTTTTGGAGGACTAACCTTCCAGTCAGGTGATTACGTCTATGCTGACAGTAACGGTTTATTATTGAGTAAAAAAGAATTAGATCTCTCTTAAATAGATCTTAGTGCTTCCGTTATATCTCTTCTAGCAGCGTTCCAAGCAGGAAATACTCCGCCTATTAATCCAACTATAAGAGCTAAACTCATTCCTTGCTGTACAACTTCTCCAGTAACTGCAAAAGCAAAAGCAGTTTGCGTAAATGAACCTCCGGCTAAGGTTGAGACGGTATAACCATTAAACAAGACAAAAGCTATACCTGCACCAAGTAGACCCCCTATTATTGCCAAGATCATTGCTTCGATCATCAAAGAGACAAGTACTGTTGAACCTTTAAAGCCCAAAGCTCTTAATGTGCCTATTTCCACCAACCTAGTGGATACAGCGCTGTACATGGTGTTTAAGGCAGCAAATATAGCCCCTACTGCCATTATGTAACCCACCACTTGTCCAAATATCTTAATTAAATCTGAACCTGAAGCTTGGCTATCAAAAAAATCTAATTCAGTAAGAACTCGTAACTCTAAACTTGGATAATTCTCTATATAAATACCAAGGTCATCAAAAGTGTCTTTATTTTCCAATCTAACGATGGCACTAGAAACACTACCTTCTCTCCTGAAAATGTTTTGAGTTATGGGTAGATCACCCCAAATCTCAGATTCGTGAACGTCTCCTCCTGTGCTGAAAATGCCAACCACAGTAACAAAGCCATCCCTTACTTTTATTTGATCTCCTATTTCTACTCCATCATATTGATCATAAGCTCCTTTGCCTATAATCACTTCAGCCGTACCTGTATTAAAATTTCTTCCGTCTATGATCTCCAGTTCAGGTCGAATTCTAAAACTGGTTGGTTGCACTCCTCTGAATGGAAGGTTGGAAGTTGATTCAGCCTCTTTCTTCTTTAAATCTATGATTGCATAAATTTCACCTGCAACAAGCGGATCTCCATTCTCTTCTTTTACTCCGGGAGAGTTTAGAATAATGTCTACTTCCTGCATTCCTAATCCACTACTTAGCTCAGAGCTAGAGCCATCTCTAAGGATGATAACCCTATCCTCTTGACCAGTATTTGAAATGGTTGAACTCAGCCCTTCCCCCATGGCTAAAAGCGAGACCATTACTGCCACCGAACCTGCTATACCAACAATAATGACTATTGAAGCCCCTGAACGTTGGAGCACGCTCTGTAGATTCATTCTTGTTATGGATAAGACTTGTCTAATAAAACTCATATTAATTTTTCCTTAAAGCATCTACTACGTTTAATCTCATGGCTGAGTAAGCTGGTAACAATCCAGAGATCGTAGCTGTTAATAAAGCCAAAGCTATGGAACTTAAGACTATTGAAAATGGAAACTCTAACTGTCCGGCAAACGCGTAAGCCACGCCAGAGAAGAATGGGAATAAAGCGAAGGCAATCAACACTCCAATAGCAGCTCCTATCAGACAAAGGAATATGGATTCCATTAAAACAAATACCATTATTAGTGTATCTGGATATCCTATTGATTTGAGTACTCCTAATTCATTTGTTCTTTCTCGGACTGCCTGGCTCATTGTGTTTGCTGTTAATAAAAGAATAGTAAAAAAAGAGGCAGCCAAAACAGAATTAATGATGAATCCAATATCTCCTACCTGTTCCGCAAACATTCTACTGAATGCCTCTTCTGTAGAAGTTTTAGTTTCATCAGGTGAATTAGCAAACAAAGCATCAATATCTTTTGCAATATCTCCTGCTTCACTTGGGTCTCTTATTTTCACAGCAAATTGCCCTACTAAGCCTTTTTCAAAAGCTCTAGATTCATCAAAATATTTCCAATTGATGTAAGCTTCATCCTGCGCTCCACCGTTCGCATTAGTGAATGTTCCTACCAAATCAAACTCCCAGTTATTTGAGTTATCACTCTTGACCCAAATATCTCCGATAATGGGTATTCTGTCTCCTATCTTCCATCCGTATTTCTCTGCTAAATCAGCCCCAGCAATCATTCCTTGTATATTTCGAGAAAAAGCCTCTCTACCGCCTTCACTTACAATATATTCAGGAAAAATATCAAAATAGCTTTCAGGCACAGGCCATTTTGGAAAGAAATTAGACCTATCAATGTAAGTTCCTCCAAACCATTGACGCCAAGCTACCTTATCAACACCTTCTAGTGCCTGTATTCTATTGGCATAAGCCATAGGCATGGCTTGTGTAAAAGAGAGCTTAGAAGAGACAACAAGTCTATCTTTTCCTGCGTAGTCAACTTCATTGGTAAAAGCTACAGCAACTGATCGTCCTAAAGAAAATAATAAAAAGGCAGTTGCAATAGAAGCAATGGTCATGAATGTTCTTATCCTCTTTCGAGTTAATGCAGCTCTTACTATTGTCCAATATTTCATAACTAACCTTGTCTCAAGGCATCTACTACCTTTAACCTAAGTGATTGATAGGCTGGAACTGCCGCTGCCATAAAAGCAATTACTAAACCTGCCAAAGAAGCTCCATAAACTGTTGAAGCGCTTAAAGATATAGCATCTTCTGTTAAACCTCCACTGGCTACACCAATTACTGGGATTAAGATCAAAGTAAAAAGCATACCGCTAATAACGGCAGCGAAACAGATAACTATCGCCTCTAAGACAACGGAAAAGAAAATGGTCTTATCTTTATAACCTAGACACTTTAAGACTCCTATATCATTGGTTCTTTCTCTTATGGACTGAGCCATGGTATTGCCTGAGACCAGCAAAATCGTAAAGAATACCGCTAGCATTATTGCATTAACTATTAATTCAACATCAGCAATTTCTCCAGCCATTTCAACTGCTATTGCTGATTCAGGACCACTCCTAGTTGCATAATCAGAATTCAAATACCTTTCATCAATAATGTCGCCAATCTCATTAGCTAAAGAAGCATCTGAAGCCTTAGCTATAATGTAACCTATCGTTCCTTTCTGACTTATTCTAGCTTCGTCAAAACTATCCCAGTTGATGATGGCACCCATTTCATCGCCTTTTATTTGTTTAGCGGTATAAAACCCCACAACTTGAAAAGACCAATTGTATGTTCCATCAGAATTCATTGAATTAGACTTTATGGCTAAGATATCTCCAATTTCTAGCCCTTTATTTTCAGCCATAAGTTTTCCCACTATGGTCGCATTCGGGTTGCTAATCATTTCAGCAAGAGCTTCTTCATCGGTCACAAAACGATCGTATACGTCAAAAAAGTTTGGACTAACTGCATAAACAACACCATCCATCATGCTCGATATGGAATCTGACATTAGAAAATCCATGAACATGACTTGTTCAACGCCTTCAATTTCTTTAATAAAAGATGCATGGGAAAGGGGTAGTTTTCCAAACATATCGTATCTGGGCATAACCATAATATTTTCATTACTCAAGCCATCCATACTGCCAGTAAATACCGCTGCAAAAGTGTTTAGTGTCCCGTATAGCCAAAAGGCTATGAACATAGACATGATCGTAAGAAAAGTTCTTAGCCTTTTCCTTATAAGCCCGATTTTGACTAGGGTCCAGTACATTAGTGAGTAAGCTTTCCTTTATCTAAATGAAGGGTTCTTTTAGAAAATTCTGCTGCTACTGGATCGTGAGTTACCATAAGAATTGTTTTGCCATGATCTCGATTAAGTATTTGAAGAAGATCCAAAATTTCAGTAGCTGTGTTCCTATCTAAATCACCAGTCGGCTCGTCACAAACCAATATGTCAGGATCCGAAACAAGCGCTCTAGCGATAGCAACTCTTTGTTGTTGACCACCAGAAAGTTCATTCGGTTTATGGCCTCCTCTGTCGGATAAGCCTACAACGTTTAATGCAGTGGATACGTGTTCCTTTCTTTGAGAGCCAGATAAGCCGGTTAAGAGAAGTGGTATCTCCACGTTCTTGTGAGCAGTGAGTACCGGTAATAAGTTATAAAACTGGAATATAAAGCCAACGTTATTGGCTCTCCATGTGCTTAAAGACGAAGCGTTCATGGTCTCTAAGTGTTGTTCATTAACCACTATCTGACCTGATGTTGGGGTGTCCAGTCCTCCGATTAAGTTCAATAAGGTAGACTTTCCTGACCCTGAAGGACCCATTAAAGCTAAGAAATCTCCTTTTTGCACTTCAAGGCTTAAGTCATCTAACACGACTAAAGTCTCTTCTCCTCTTTTGTATGTTTTATTGACTGATTGAACTTCTATGAGGTTACTCATATATAACTCCTTTAATTTATTGTTACTTTTTGATTGTCTTCTAACTCGTAATCAAACCTTGCTACCACTTTTAAACCAGAAGAGAGTCCAGAAATTATTCTAGCGTAATTACTAGTCTCCTCTGCAACCTCCACTTCGTTAAGCTTTACTTTTCCTTTGGAGACTATAAGCACATAACTAGTGCCATCCATCTCTCCTACTGCGTTAAGAGGCACCATGACACCTTCTTTCTTAACTTGATTTTCTGTTTCTTCTACTTTTCGTAAAAAAGAAACTCTCGCACCCATATCAGGCAAGACTCGTTCGTCTTTTTCTATCAAACCTATTCTTACTTTTACTGTTGCTTTATTTCTATCCGCTGTAGGAATAATAGCAATGACATTTGCAGGTATGTCCCATTTTGGATAAGCATTTAGATTAGCAACAGCTGGTTGTCCAGGCACGACTCTATTTATAAAAGCCTCATTTACATCTACCTCAACTTCCAGAGAATCCATATCAACAATTGAACAAATGCCTGTTTTAGTGAAGCCACCTCCTGCAGATACAGGTGATACCATCTCGCCTGGTTGTGCGGCTTTAAAGACAACAACTCCTCCAAAGGGAGCTCGTATTTTCATATCAGAGACTAATTGTTTTCTGACATTTAAAAGAGCTTCCAAAGCATCCATGTTAGCTCTTGCTGCGTCCAATGATGCTTGGCTAGCCAATTGTCCTTCCATCAATTCATTGGTTCTGTCGAATATCCTTTTAGCTTCTTTAAACTGAGCTTCAGCGTAATTCAATTCAGCTACGTAAGTACTATCGTCTAATTGAGCTAAAAGCTGACCTTCTTCAACCAAATCACCTTCTTCTATATAAACTTTTAGAACCTTACCAGTGATCTTAGAAGAAACGGTTGCTTGCCTTCTTGCGGTAACATAACCTGAAGCATCAAGAATACTTGAAGTGGAAATGTTATTTTGATTTACCTCTTTAACGGTAAAGGTTGTAACCTCTACAGGTTCTTCACTAGTAAAAAATAGCCATCCGAATACTATTAAAACTGATATAGCTCCTAATATTCCGTATCTAACTTGAGGACTCATGGGGTCCTCGGTGGGTGGAGCGCTTCTATCTATTTTAAGATTATTTAATAAATCTTCTTTATCGCTCATCTTTTATCCATTTGTTTAATCCAATCTCTTATCATCACTATAGCTTCTTGATGCGTTAAGGACCTTCCTGACTCGGGCATCATGATTCCAGGGTCTTTTGAGATCATCCTGTATAGCATTATAGATTCTTCTGGCTTTCCTGGCACTAAAGAATACAAATTTCCTCCGCTTCCTCTACCTGTCGCTACCGGCTTCTTATAAATACCTAAATGCGTGTCCCTATCTTCATTTAAATGTAGATACAGGCCAGTTGAATTGGCAACACCCGTAGTTGCATGACAGTGACCGCAATTTATATCTAAATAAGACCTGACTCTGCTATCTAAATCTAAATCTTCATTAGTCCAATCCACTGGTGATTTAATATTCAAAGGAACGGAATCTATAAAGTCCTTTTTAATCCAATAAGTAAGCTGATTAAACGATCCATCATCATATTTATAATTTTTATTTAGGTTTCTAGCTTTAGGTCCTATTGGAGTTATCAAATCATTGGCCGCATGGCATTCTTTGCATTGATTCTTATTGGGGACTCTATACCTTACTTGATTTTCTTCACCAAACTCGTCTATCCATGAAGTTTTGATGGTTTTTCCAGCTTTCTTAATAAAAGCTTCATTTTGTTGTTCATTCCAAGCGTAAGAAACTGCATGCCACTGATCTTCTTTTCGTATTAGCAATCTTGTTTCTAAAAGGTTTTTCCCCAACTCTGGGTTCCTTTCATCATGCAGATAATAGAACGTCTTGATGAGAACAGATCCTACTGGGAAATCGAAAACCCAATCTTCTCTATATTCGGCTTTCTTATTTTTAGGTACGTATACCCATCTTTGTTTGTAAGAGTAGTCTGAGAAAAGAGTAGAAATTAAATCGTAAGGAATGACTCCTTCGGCTGGAACTTGTGCGGATTTGTCATTAAAAAAAGTAAAATCAGATAATTTTGTTGGGAAGTCTTCAGCCAGTATAAGTTCATCGTTTACAGCTAATACATGCAATGACATGAAAGCATAAAAAAACCCTAATAATGCTTTCTTCATTAAGAAATTCTAAAAACTATTGATAGTAATTTCTGCTAATGGCCTAACTTCTCCTTCGTATTCACTGATATCAGTTTCTACAGGATCAAAGAAAGGTAATAAATATTTAAGCGGGTTTATAGTTAAAAAGGTTGCATCTCCATTATTACTTAAGACTAGTCTTTCTCCATCAGGTTGCCCAAAAATTATCTGAGAAGTTGGCAAGATACCATCCCAAAAAATATCAGGCATGTTACCGCCAGATAACTCAAATAAGATTGCGGCAAGCTCCCCAGTTTCAACATCTGGATCAAAGCCCCCTTCCCCGAATCTATTTCCATGGATTTGAATTGATTTAGGATGAGGATTGTAATTCTCATCTTGCGTTTCATTTGAGTAAGTAACAATGGAAACATTAACTGTACCGTTTCCAGATATATCGTTATCAAAAACTTCTACGTCTGAATTGGCTTGGATAATAATCCCAGTACCTCTTGGAACCTCTCCAACGATATTTCCTTCAGGAGCAAAGTTATCTGTATCATTATCTATAACTTTATTCCTAAACACGCGAACATGATGTCCGCCTTGCTGAGGAAGATCAGGAAGATCAAAAACTAATATCCCTCCAGTATTATGAGAAGACAAATTGTCATACACATCTGCGTAATATGAATTCTCTATTTCTATTCCAGCTACGTTGTATTGCGCCACGCTATTTCTAACAATAATGTTCTTTGACTGACCTACATAAATGCCAGCATCAGAAGCACCGATAGCTACACAGCCATCAATTAATACATCAGTCGACTCAACAGGATAGAGTCCGTAGGCTCCATTGGTACTCTTTGGGCCTCCAGTCCATTCTGTTTTAAGGTTAATCATATTAATCCCTTCAGCCCCAATAACTTTTATTGCATCTCCTTTAGCGTCAGCTACAGCGAAGTCTTTTAAAGTTACTCGGTCAGAAGTCACTAGCAGTCCTTGGGCTCCAGACATCTGATTCTTAAAATCAAGAATAGTTTCATTTATTCCAGAACCTCTTACGATAACTTCATCAACGTCTAAAGATAAACCATCTTCAAAAACAAAAGTTCCTGGAGATAATGTAAGAATATCGCCAGAAGAAAGTTCTATAAGTGCTGTTTGAACTTCCTCTTGTGAATTATCACTAGGCTCAATAAATATCTCTTTAGCAGACACAGTAAGGCTGGTTAATAAAATTAAAGACCAAAAGAATATTATTTTTTTCATCATTTCCTCTGAAAAAGGTTATTTTTTGTAATTATAATAGATTTAAGGCATGAAATTAAAAACTCTATCATTATTACTAATCCTGTTTTCTGTATATTCCTTTTCTGAAACAAAATTGGCTATTCTTGGATCTGGTACTCCAAACCCAGATCCAAATAGAAACGGTTCGTCTTATGCAGTTATAACTAATGGAACTGCCTACTTAGTTGATTTCGGTCCAGGTGTGGTTAGAAACGCTTCTGCCCTATCGCCAACATGGGGAGGAAGTTTAGAGGCGATGGAAATACAGAATCTAAATTACGCCTTCCTTACGCATATACATTCAGACCATTCCGCTGGTTTGAGCGACTTAATACTCTCTCCTTGGGTATTAGGTAGGGATGAAACCTTAAAGCTCTTTGGTCCTAAGGGTCTAGAAGACATGGCGAAATATATAACAAAGGCCTACAGCCAAGATATAGATTACAGAATAAATGGCTCTCAACCCGCTAACCTGGAAGGTTACAAGACTGAGGTTACTGAAATCTCGGAAGGTAAGATTTATGAAGATAAAAACGTTAAGGTTGAAGCTTTTAGTATTAACCACGGAAGTTTAGACAATTCATTCGGATTTGTTTTTACAACCGAAGATAAAAAGATTGTTTTTTCAGGAGACACTGCGTTTTCTAAAAAATTAATTAAAAAAGCAAGGAACGCAGACATATTAGTTCATGAAGTTTATTCCGAAGAAGGATTCAAGAAAAAAACTAAAGATTGGCAAATCTATCATAAAGCTCACCACACCTCCTCAGTGGACGTTGGGATAATTGCTAAAAAAAGCCAACCCAAAAAACTTGTTCTCTCTCATATCTTATTTTGGGGTAGTGATGAAGAATCTTTACTGACTGACGTAAAGAAAAATTTTGATGGAGAGGTAATTGTTGCAAAAGATCTAATGATCTTGGAATAGAAATTTTTCTACCTAAATCGAAGATTGTTTTTAGATAATTCTGAGATAGAACTCACTCCCATTAGCCTCATGTCTCTTTCTATTTCTTGTTTCATGAGTTCTAAAGCTCGCTCTACACCTTGCTGTCCTGCTGCTGCCAAAGCATAAAGATAGAATCTACCTCCCCCTACGGCTTTAGCTCCAAGAGATAGAGCCTTTAAAACGTGACTACCTCTTTGAATACCACTATCCATAATTACATCAATCTGATCTCCTACGGCATCAACTATTTCAGATAATTGGTCGAAGGGAGATCTGCTTCCATCAAGCTGTCTGCCGCCATGATTAGAAACAACAATTCCTGTGCATCCTATTTCAACCGCTTTCTTCGCATCTTCTACACTCATGATTCCTTTTAAACAAAATTCGCCATCCCAATACTCAACCATCTTCGCAACATCGTCCCAGTTCATGCACGGGTCCATCATTTCGGTGAAGTATCTACCAATAGAAATTGGTCCGTCGGACATGTCTACGAAATCATCAAGTTGAGGTAGTGCAAATTTCTTATGGGTGAGGTAATTGATGGCCCACATGGGCTTAATAGCAAATTGAAAGATTCCGCCTAAACTAAGTTGAAAAGGAATGGAAAATCCAGTTCTTAGATCTCTTTCTCTATTCCCACCAGTAATGGTATCAACCGTCAGCATCATTACATCTACATTTGCGTTTTTAGCACTTTCAAGCATTGATTGATTAAGTTCACGATCTTTGTGGAAATAGAATTGATAACATTGCGGTCCTTTGTACTGTTCTCTTATTTCAGACAAACTAGCTGTTCCAAGAGAAGAAACTCCAAATAAAGTTCCGTATTTATCCGCTGCTGCTGCCACAGCATTCTCTCCTTGATGATGAAATACTCTCTGTATGGCAGTAGGAGAACAATAAATAGGCATTTCTAGCTTTTGACCCATTATGTTCACCGACATGTCTATGTCTTCAGTGCCCCTAAGAACGTTTGGAACTAAATCACATTTTTCAAAACTCTTAGTATTGCGTTCATAGGTTGTCTCATCATCTGCCGCTCCATCAATATAATTAAATATAGGACTTGGAAGGCGTCTTCTCGCAAGCTCACGGAAGTCACTGAAACCGTGGCAATCTTTTAAACGCATGATCTTTATAAGTGAGAGTCAGAGAAAATTAGTTATAAATACTTACTTTTCGCTTTCTTGTATAAGACTAAATACTTTCATGGACTGATCTCCGCCTTGATAACACAAAGTAGCATCAGTCATATCAGAGATCTGATCCCAATTAGCTTCAATATTCTCAGCGGTCATGTCTTCACCAGTTCCAAGATAGATTCCTTTAGTTTCATGAACCATGACTCTTGTAAACACTCCTGCGCCCGCAGCTATGATTACCCCAGTCGGTGCATCTTCCGAAACCATGTAAGTCACTGCTGGAGTAACGTAATCAGGTTTGATCTGTTCGATAACCTCTCCAGGCATCAAACTCTCAGTCATTCTCGTTCCCGCCAACGGGGCTAAAGTATTGCATTTAATATTGTATTTAGCGCCTTCTAATTTAAGTGTGTTCATCAAACCAACAACACCCATTTTAGCCGCACCATAATTAGTCTGACCGAAATTACCGTACAACCCGCTAGAAGAAGAAGTCATGACTATTCTTCCGTAATTTTGTTCTTTCATTATCTCCCATACGGCTTTCGTGCAATTCACGCTGCCCATTAAATGAACTTCAAGAACCATTCTAAAATCTTCATCTTCTACCTTAGAAAAACTTTTATCTCTTAAGATTCCTGCGTTATTTACCAGAATATCTATCTGACCATATTTGCTCATGACTTCTTCAACCATGGCATTAACTTGGTCTCTGTCTGTAACACTAGCCCCATTAGCCATTGCTTCTCCACCTGCTGCTTTTATTTCTTCTACAACAGCCTCAGCAGCTGACACTGAACCGTCATCTGATCCATCTACATTTCCACCTAAGTCATTTACAACAACTTTGGCACCTCTTTTGGCTAAATCCAGAGCATGGCATCTTCCCAAGCCTCCACCTGCTCCAGTGACAATAGCTACACGATCATTAAAAGTAATAGACATAATCTCTCCTACGTAATTTTTAGGCAAACATATTACAGTAACCTAGTTTCTTTGTGAAAAAGCTTTTTGTATTCTTTCTATGGATTCTTCTAAAACAGACCTAGGGCAGCCAAAATTTAATCTTATGTACCCTTCTCTTCCAAACCAACTTCCGTCGTAAACACCTACTCCGGCATGGTTAATAAAAAAATCACCCGGGGCATCTAATCCAGTCTCCCTACAATCCACCCAGGCTAAAAATCCTGCTTCCGGACCTGAAAGAGATAGGCCATCTATTTTATTTAAACCTTCTATTAATTTGTTTTTATTTTCTTTGAGGTATTCAATCAGTTCCTTGTGCCATTCTCCAGCGTACTTATACGCTGAAGTAGAAGCTACAAAAGCTAAATTATCTATATGTGAAACAATGCCTTTAGTATTTCGAATAAAATCTTCTCTTAATTCCTTGTTAGGAATAATTGAAGCTGCCAAAGGAAATCCGGCTAAATTGAAAGTTTTACAAGGGCCTAAAATAGTGATGGAATTCTGCTTTGCGTATTCGTTTAAGTTTGCTAAATGAAAGTGCTCCAAGTCATCTTGAAGAATTAAATCACAATGAATTTCGTCGCTGCAGATGGTTATATTATGTTTCTCACATATCTCTACTAGTTTTGTAATTTCCTTTTGATTGAAAACTGTCCCTCCAGGGTTATGAGGATTGCAAAAGAACAACATTTTAGTGTCCTTACATAAGAGCTCTTCCGTTGCATCAAAATCTAACTCCATCCTTCCGTTATTGTCTATTAGAAAGTTCTTTACCATGCCTCTAGCCATGTTTTCAGAAGCATCGTCAAAAGGAGCATAAATAGGAGATGGTGTAACAACTATCTCGCCAGGTGCTAAAGCCGTTTTACATGCTAAATTTAATGCAACCACAGCCCCTGGCACCCAAACAACCCACTCTTCTTCAATGTCCCACCCAGAACGCAATTTAATTCTGTCTTTTAATATTTGAGTTAATTCATCTGGCGTGTCTGTATAACCAAATATGCCTTGGTCAACTCTTTCACGCATAGGGTCAGTTATCTCTTTAGGGCAAGCAAAATCCATATCCGCTATCCACATAGGAATAATGTTAGGGTCAGAAAACTTTAACCACTTTGTACTATGGGTATGTTTCCTTTCTACGATTGAGTCAAAGTCGTATTTCATAAAGGCATTTTACTCTATAAAGGCCTTGGCATCTTGGCTATTGCTCATCTGCCGCAGTGAAGTTAGACTTCACGACCCTATAGTTTTAGATAAAAATATGACTGAAAGTTCATACAGCAATGTAAACGACAATACTCCTGTATTAGTAGGATGCGCTCAGTATTTAGGGAAAAAAGGCCTAGATGGGCCTAATTATCTTGATATCCTTTCCGTTGCGACAAAAGCAGCAATAGCTGATTGTGAAGCGAAGAATGATCTCACTGCTCATTTAGATACGATTTCTGTTATTCGCTTTACAGCAGATACACCAAATAGAGATTCAGCAACAACTGACCTTTGGGGATACCCTAATATGCCTCGCAGCATTGGAAATGTCCTTGGAATTGCAGTTCCTAATGAAATTTATACAACAACTGGAGGAAATTCTCCTCAATTACTGCTCAATGAACTTTGTAATCGAATTAAAGACGGTGAATCAAACTGTGCTGTATTAACAGGTGGCGAAGCCTTAGATACTTTTGTTTCAAGATTGAAGTCGGGAGCTGAAATGGACTGGGAAGATGATCCAGGTGGAGAACCAGAATCATTAGGAAGCTTAAAAGAGTTAGGAAGTGAGTTTGAAATGAGACACGGTATATTCGACCCCTCCTCGGTTTACCCACTCTTTGCTAACAGCATTAGAAAAAGTGAAGGAAAATCTTCCCTTCAACATATGCAAGATATTGGTAATCTTTTTAGTGGATTTTCAAAAGTTGCTGCAGAAAACGAACATGCCTGGTTTAAGGTCCATCGATCACCCGAAGAAATAGTAGAAGTTTCTCCTCAAAATAGGATGGTTGGGTTTCCTTACACTAAGTACATGAACTCAATCATGAGAGTTAATCAATCTGCTGCGTTGGTAGTAACCTCAGCAAAGAAAGCTAGAGAATTAGGCATTCCTGAATCCAAATGGATATTTATGTATGGTGGTGCCTCGCTTAATGATGTGTGGAATATTACTGATAGAGACAATTTGCACTCTTCGCCTGCCATTAATAAATGCAGTGAAGCCGTGTTCAGTAAGTCCGGACTTAAAGTCTCCGATGTAAGTCATTTCGATTTATATTCTTGTTTCCCGAGCGCGGTTCAGATAGCTAAAAAAGAAATCGGCATACCAAACGATGATAAAAGGAGTTTAACCGTAACAGGGGGTCTGCCTTATTACGGAGGACCTGGTAGCGCTTATGTCGTTAACTCTATAGCAGGCATGATGAATAAATTAAGAGAGGACTGTGGAAGTTTTGGTTTACTGAACGCCAATGGATGGTTTCTAACCAAGCATGCTTTAGGTTTATTCTCCTCTAAACCGTTTGAAGGAGAGTGGGATCAAGTTGCAGATTCTTCGCACACTCAAATTGAAATAGATAATTCCGCATCTTCACAATTCATTGAAGAAGCGAATGGACGTGGATCGATAGAAACCTATACCGTTATTAATTCAAGAGAAGCACCTACAAAAGCAATAATTATTGGCAAATTAGAAGATGGTAAAAGGTTTGTAGCGAATACAAGAAAAGGAGATGAAGACCTTTTAAATAAAATGATGTCTAATGAGATGTTAGACGCTAAAGGAACAGTAAAGTTTGAGAATTCAAGAAATGTCTTTCAACCAGATTAAAAGGAGAAAATGATGAAAGAAATTAATGTGGCAGTAACAGGCGGAGCAGGACAAATATCTTATTCCTTGTTACCTAGATTAATTAGTGGAGAAACTTTTGGACCTGATACTAAAGTTAATCTTAGACTGGTAGAAATACCTCAAGTAGTGGATAAACTCGAAGGAACAATAATGGAGTTAGTTGACTGCGGTTTTGATCAAACTGGTTCTATGTTAGCAACTGCAGACATTAAAGAAGGTGTAGACGGAGCTGATTGGGTTCTGTTGGTTGGCAGTATACCGAGAGGCATAGTAATAGATGGGAAAAAAATAGAAGAAAGAAGTGATTTATTGAAAATAAATGGGGGAATATTCACAGACCAAGGCTCAGCCATTGGAGAGTTAGCTAGTAAAGAAGCAAATATATTAGTTGTAGGAAATCCCGCTAACACCAACGCTCTAATTGGAAAGCAACATGCGAATAATGATTCTCAGCAATGGTTTGCTATGACTGCTTTAGACGCTAACAGGGCTAAAGCTCAACTGGCTCTAAAAGCTGGATCGGACATAACTTCAGTTAGTAATATGACCATTTGGGGTAATCACAGTCCTACCATGTACCCTGATCCTTACAACGCTAAGATCAATGGAATCAGTGCAGCGGAAGTAATCAATGATGATAAATGGATTGAAAACGAATATCTGCCTCTTGTACAACAACGAGGCAAAGCGGTTATCGATGCAAGAGGCGCATCTTCTGCAGCTTCTGCAGCTAATGCTGCAATTGATACCGTAAAAGCTGTTGACAATGTAACCCCTGAAAATGATTCTTTCAGTGCGGCCATTGCGAGTGATGGAAGTTATGGAGTTCCTGAAGGATTAATTTTTGGATACCCGCTAAGAACGACTTCGCCGGGAAAAATAGAAATTATTCAGGGTCTAGAATTAAATGATTTTGCTAAATCCAAGATAAAGGTAACAACAGAAGAACTTCTTTCCGAGAAAGAAGCTGTTTCAGACCTCTTATAAGCCTTTTTAGGACTTTGGTTTCATTTGGGGGAATAGCAAGACATCTCGGATAGACTCCGCCCCAGTAAATAACATCACTAATCTATCTATTCCAATACCGACACCTGCACAAGGTGGTAGCCCATACTCAAGCGCTTCGATGTAGTCCGCATCGTATTCCATGGCCTCTTCGTCACCTGAAGCTTTTTGTTCAACTTGTGATTTAAATCTTTCAGCTTGATCTTCAGGGTCGTTTAACTCAGAGAAACCATTGGCAATCTCGTTACCACCGATGAAAAGTTCAAACCTATCAACTAAGCCCTCTTTATCATCAGAAAGCCTTGAAAGTGGAGATACTTCTACCGGGTAATCGATAATAAAAGTTGGTTCAATTAAGTCGTCTTCAACAACTTTTTCAAATAATTCAAATTGTAATTTTCCATTAGAATAAGACTTATAGTCTTCAATCTTATGTTTTTTAGATAACTCTTCCAGTTTCTTCCTGTCAGAAAGATCTGCCACTGGTATAGAAAGTTTTGTTGCAACTGACTCGAGCAACCCTATTCTCTTAAAGGGCTTAGATAGATCATAATCTTTGCCTTTGATTGAGATCTTAGAAGTGCCATTCAGTTCGCTAGAAAGATGTGCAAACAATTTCTCTAGAAACGACATCTGGTCATTGAAATCAGCGTATGCTGTGTAATACTCCAACATTGTGAATTCTGGATTGTGTTTAGTAGACAAGCCTTCGTTTCTAAAATTTCTGTTTATCTCAAAGACTTTCTCAATGCCCCCAACAACCAACCTCTTTAAATACAATTCAGGTGCAATCCGAAGATATAGATCTAAATCAAGAGTGTTGTGGTGTGTAACAAAAGGTTTAGCAGCAGCGCCCCCTAAAGTAGAGTGCATCATTGGAGTTTCTACTTCCATAAAGCCCTCATCATCAAAGAAACTTCTTATCTCTTTAATTAAAAAACTTCTTTGTTTAAATATCTCACGACTGTCTTCATTGGTTATTAGATCCAAGTACCTTTTTCTATACCTTTGTTCAGTGTCAACTAATCCAGCATGTTTTTCAGGTAAAGGTTTTAAAGACTTAGTCAGTAGTTCTATTTCATCAGAATGAATGGTTAGTTCGCCTGTCCTGGTTTTAAAGAGCTTTCCTTTAATGCCAACAATGTCACCCAGATCCCAAGTCTTAAAAGAATCGTAAACCCCTTCTGGTAAATCATTTTTGGTTAAATAGGCTTGTATCTGACCTGACATGTCCTGAATAGTCATAAAGCTTGCCTTGCCCATTATTCTTTGGAGCATAATTCTCCCAGCTACAGAAAAAACATCTTTTTTCTTCTCTAGGTCTTCATTTTCCAATTCTCCATAAGAAGAATGTAAATCATTGGCTAATGAATCTCTTTTAAATTGATTGGGGAAAGCATTTCCTGAAGATCTAAGCTCATCAAGCTTAGCTTTTCTTAATTCTAGTAACTCGCTTTCGTTAGGTTTGTCTGTCATACAATTTTATATATTTAATTTAAGGCTCTCTTCAATAAATTGATCCAAGTCTCCATCCAGTACTCCTGAACAGTTTGAAGTCTCAACACCAGTCCTTAAGTCCTTTATTCTAGCTGAATCTAATACATAAGACCTTATTTGGCTACCCCAACCTATATCTGCTTTGGATTCTTCTTGGTTTCGCTTTTCAGCTTCTAATTTGTTCATTTCTATTTCATAAAGTTTTGCACGCAATTGTTTCATGGCTTTATCTCTGTTTTGATGCTGAGATCTTTGCGATTGACATTGGACAACCACTCCGGAAGGCTCATGGGTTATTCGAATGGCAGAATCAGTCTTATTCACATGCTGCCCACCTGCTCCACTAGCTCTATAAGTGTCTACTCTCAAGTCTGCTGGATTTATGTCTATCTCAACGTCTTCATCTACCTCAGGAGATATAAATACTGAAGCAAAGGAGGTGTGTCTTCTGCTACCTGAATCAAATGGGGATTTCCTGACTAATCTATGAACTCCCGTCTCTGTTCTCAACCAACCGTACGCATAACTTCCTTCAAATCTTATGGTGGCACTCTTTATTCCAGCAACCTCACCATGTGAAACTTCCACAACTTCCGTTTTAAATTTTTTAGCCTCTCCCCATTTTAAATACATCCGCATTATCATTTCAGCCCAGTCTTGGGCCTCCGTTCCGCCAGATCCAGATTGAATATCTAAGAAAGCATTATTGGGATCCATCTTATTGGAAAACATTCTGATAAATTCTAATTCATGCAATAAAACTTCGTGTTCGGAAATTTCATTAGCAATCCCTTCTAAAGCAACATTATCATCTTCCTCAATGGCAATTTCGGCTAACTCAATTGAATCTTGAATTGATTCTTCTAGCTTAAAAAATTTATCTAATTCCTTCTCTAGGTTAACTTTTTGTTTATTTAGTTCTTGCGCAGTTTTGGGATCATCCCAAGCGGAAGGGTCACTAAGCTTAGATATTAATTCTTCCAAATCGGAAGATTTTTTATCGACGTCAAAGATACCCCCTAAGATCAGTTATTCTTTTTTTATGATCTTTTAGGTCTTCGTTTAAAGAGGTAATTTCTAACATACTATTTAATTTATAGTTGAAAGGATAAATTGTTTAACTTCTTCATAATCTTCAGATAATACTTCATAAGATTCTTCTTTATCAAAGACAATATTCAATCTCTTAGGAATATCTAAATCATGTCCAGGAATAGCTCCTTCAATAGCCTCACCAAACTTTGCTGGATGAGCTGTAGCCATGGTTACAACTAGTTCGTCTTTACTTTCAAGGTTATTAGAAGCCCTAACTCCTGTTGCCGTATGAGGGTCCAATAAGTAGCCTGACTCTTCATAGGTGTTTTTAATTTGTTCTTTTATTTCTTGGTCAGAGCACCTATCACTAGAAAAGAATTTAACTACTAAATTCCATTTTTCTTTAGGAATAGATATAGATTTTTCAGGGAACTGAGCCATTATCGATGATAAAACGTCCGGGTTATTGTCATGTAAATT
>CABXQE010000007.1 GCA_902514295.1 uncultured SAR86 cluster bacterium
AAAGGCTCTATAAAAAGCGACTAAAGAAGGAGAAGAATCGCTGTAACGGACAAAAATTGCTGACATACCTAACAAAGCAGAGCCAATAAAAAGAGAACTCAAACCCTTTACCATGTCATTGGATTTTTTTATCTCTTCGTTCATTAGCTAAGTTATACTTTGAGTCTAATTTTATGGATAGTTTTATTCAAAATAACCAAGAAATAATTTCAGTTTCCGATGTTAATAATCTAGCAAAAGGTTTACTTGAAAAAGATCTTTCTAATGTCTGGATTCAAGGAGAAATTTCAAGCTTCACCGCTCATGGATCAGGTCATTGGTACTTTACCATAAAAGATCAAAAATCTTCCTTAGATTGTGTGATGTTTAAATTCGATAACACAAACCTTCTCTTCGAACCAAAAGTAGGTGATGAATTAATTCTTAACGGCAAAGTTAGTATCTATTCTCCTACAGGCCGTTATCAATTTAATGTTAAACACATTGAAGTCTCTGGAGAAGGTGCTCTTCTTAGAGCATTTGAAGATTTAAAGAAAAAACTGGATGAAGAAGGTTTGTTTGATGATCTAAATAAAAAAGATTTACCAGAATTTCCTTTGGAGGTTTCTGTAATTACTTCAGCCACTGGTGCTGTTATCCAAGACATTATCAATGTCCTTTCAAGAAGATCTCCTAGCATTCGAATAACTTTAGTTGAAACTCCTGTACAAGGTAAACAAGCTGAAAATGCAATATGCAAAGCCATTGAGAGAGCCAATATTTTTCAGAATTCTGATCTTATCATTCTAGCTAGAGGTGGAGGTTCCATAGAAGACCTTTGGTGTTTTAATATGGAATCCGTTGCGAGAGCAATCTTCAAATCTGAGATACCTTTAGTTAGCGCTGTAGGTCATGAGACTGATTTTACAATTTCTGACTTTGTTGCCGACTTGAGGGCTCCTACACCTTCGGCAGCTGCTGAAATAATTAGTCAAAATCATAGCAATCTAAATACACTTATAACATCAGCACAAAAAGACCTTTATATACTAATAAATAATGAATTAAGGAAACGAAATGAAGGTCTAAGGAACTTAACTAAACTCATTAGGCACCCGGGAGATAAATTAAGAGAAACCTCGCAAAGGATTGACGGGCTTGAGACTCATTTAGCCAATCTATTAGAAAGAATCTTATTAATTTCTAAAGGCGAAGTTAATTCTATTTCCTCATCATTAAAAGAGTTCTCTCCATTTATGATGGTTGAAAATAGTAAGAATAGAATAGAAAATTCAATTAAGGATAGTAAAAGTGCAATACAAGCTATCCTAGAAGAAAAAAGAAACCAGTTCTTAATCAGCTCCAATACTCTTGAGGCAGTTAGCCCTCTTTCGGTTCTTTCAAGAGGTTATTCAATCTTGACCAAAGGAAAGGAAGAGAAAGTTATTAACTCCTACTCGCAAGTAAAAATAGGAGATGAAATAACAGGCAAGCTTAAAGAAGGTCAGATTCTCACAAAAGTTATTGATGTTTCTGATGAGAATTAAAGTATCAACAATAGTATTCACTTTATTCTTAGGTTCTTGCGCTTTTGACCAAAAACTGTTTCTTTTTGATAACTGTAAATTTCCGATTAATAGCCCTTACCCTGGAGGTGTTCTTAGTATTGATGTTAAAAATAAAGATTTTGATAGAAATAAAAAAATTAATACTGAGGGCCACGTGTCTTCTATCTGCAAGCATTCTCTTTATCAATCCATAATATTTATCCCCATACCTTTAGATTTTAAGAATGAAAGAATTGAGATTAAGCAGGACGGTGTCTTATTAAGCTCGAATAAGATATTTAATAAAAATTACAGAGAATCCAGAATTACTATCTCAAATAATGACTTTGTTAGTCCTGGTGAAGAGCTTCAGCCTAGGATTAGAAGAGAATATGGGTTAAGTCAGGCAGCAAAAAATACCTTCACTCCAATAAAATTGAAAAACTGGTCAATGAATAAACCTGCAAAGGGTCTAATCAGTAGTGAGTTTGGCGTTAGAAGGTTTATTAACAGTCAGCCTAGAAACAGGCATGGCGGTATGGACATAGCTGCCCCCGAAGGAACCGAAGTTTTAGCTCCTTTAAGTGGAGAAATAATCATTGCTTCAAACTTTTTTTACAAAGGCAATGTGATCTATATCAATCATGGGGCTGGGCTGGTAAGTAGCTATTCTCACCTCAGTAAAATAGAAATTAAAAATGGAGATAAAGTAAAAAAAGGAGATTTAATTGGTTTAATTGGACAAACAGGTAGAGTGACTGGTCCGCATTTACATTGGGAAATTTATCTAATGGGGATAGCAATAAATCCTGAAATTTTCTTAGCTACTTCAATCTAAATTTTCATATTTTGAGATAATTTCTTCAAGACTATCCCTGGTTTGAGGACCTATAAGTGTCTCTACTAAATTGCCGTCAGGAGTTAATATATAAGTTGCTGGCAGGCTAGGAGGAACTTCCCATCCAAACAGTAAACCAGGGTCAGTCAGGATACTTGGTACGTTAACTTTAAATCTTTCAATCTGGCCTTTGAGCTCTTCTCCTTCTAATCGATCAAAATTATATGCCACAACAAGAGCCTTGCTTCTATGCTGGTCATAAAAGCTTTCTAGCTCTGGCATTTCTTTGATACAAGGTGGGCACCAATCTGCCCAGTAATTTACAATTAGCCATTTACCTAGAAAATCACTTTTATTTCCCTTAGACCCTTCAAATAGTTCATAATCTGGCTTAGAACAGGCGCTTAGAAGCAGTAATATCGAGAAGATTAAAAAATTTTTAATTTTTTGATTCATAAAGAAATTAGATTAGATAATTATGAATGATTTTATCATTTACCATAACCCAAGGTGTAGTAAATCTAGACAAACTCTAGAAATTCTTAATGAGCACGACGTCAATACAGAAATTATCCTATATCTTGAGAACCCCCCTTCTGCAGAAGAAATAGCATCGATTTTAAATAAGTTAGGTCTTAGTGCTAGAGATGCAATCAGAAAGGGAGAAGATGAATATAAACTTCTAAACTTAAAAGATCAGAGCTTAACGGAAAACGAGCTAATAAACTTTATGTCGGAAAATCCTAAACTAATTGAAAGACCAATAGTAGTGAAGCACGATAAAGCTGTGATAGGAAGACCTCCTGAAAATGTATTGTCTATAATTTAAAATAACTAAAGAGGAATTATTATGGAAGAAAAGAGATTTTTTCAAAGATTAAAGGAAAACCCTTTTTCTTGGCTTTTTACTGGAGAATTATTCTTCTTAACCTTAAATAGTTTATTTCTAATAGTCGTATTGGTTGCATTAATTTCTTTTATAGGTTCTTTCTTTACTAAGGATTTTGAAGACCCTTCTGGAAAAGCTCTAGTCTTGAGTCCACCCGGACCTATTGTGGAGCAGGTAGCGGGGTCAAATGATCCTCTATCAATTATTAGAGGTCAGTTACCTGCGGAGTTATATATTGGCGATTTACTAGAAGTACTAGAATCAGCTTCTAAAGATGAAAGAGTGACCGATGTTGTCTTAAGATTAGATAACATTGAAGGAACAGGACAAACTGTTCTTTACGATGTAGGTAAAGCTCTCCAAAGACTTAAAGATTCAAATAAAAACATCATTGCGGTAGGTGATTACTACACTAGGAGCGGGTACTATTTAGCGTCCTTTGCAGATGAAATAATTATGAATACTGACGGAGCAATTGAAATAGATGGTTTCGGTAGAAGTAGATTATTCTTCAAATCTTTTCTAGATAAAATAAAAGTTGATTTTAATATTTTTAGAGTAGGAACCTTCAAATCTGCCGTAGAGCCTTATTTAGGAAATGAAATGTCTGACCCAGCAAAAGAAGCAAATCTAGCCTATCTCAATGTTCTTTGGGATTCGTATAAAGATGTTGTTTCAAAAAATAGAGGTATGTCTCCAGAAGAAATTCAATACTTAGTAGATAATGCAGATAAAATTCTTACTGAAGCTGGTTTCTCTAGTGCCGAGGCTATTTTGAATTATGGACTCGTAGATAAGCTTTTACCCAGAACTAAAACTAGAAACTATTTAAAAGAGCTATTTGGAGAATCAGAAGATAAAACTAGCTTCGCTAAGATTTCTGGGTATGAGTATTCTCAACTTATTCAATCTGAAAAAAGTTCTGAATCTGCTGAAGATAAGATTGCAGTTATAGTTGCAAGAGGAACTATAGTCGATGGAGTGCAACCTCCTGGAATGATTGGTGGCGACTCTACTTCTAGATTAATTCGTGAAGCACATGAAGATGATGAAGTAAAAGCAATAGTTTTAAGAGTGGACTCTGGTGGAGGTGGTGTATTTGCTTCAGAACAAATAAGACAAGAGCTATTAGAGGCAAAAGAAAAAGGGTTAACAATAATAGCTTCAATGGGAAATGTGGCTGCGTCGGGAGGGTATTGGATTTCTGCGAATGCTCATGAAATTTGGGCATCTCACAATACTATAACGGGATCTATTGGGATCTTTGGTATGTTGCCAACTTTTGACAGAGCACTTAATGAAATTGGAATTAATAGTGATGGTGTAAAAACTTCTAAGTTAGATCTATCTGGAGATGTCACCCAACCATTGAATGAAGGCTTATCTAAAATTATTCAAAGTGAAATTGAATATGGCTATAAGAGATTTATTGGATTAGTAAGCGAAGCAAGAGAAATTCCTATTGAGGAGGTAGATGAAATAGCCCAAGGTAGAGTTTGGGCAGGAAGCACTGCTCTTGAATTGGGTCTAATAGATAATCTAGGAAATCTTAGTGACGCAATCGAAAGAGCTGCTCAGATTGCAGAACTTGATGACTTTATTACTTTTTACCCTTCGCAAGAAGTTGACTGGAAACAGCAATTATTAGAAAGTTTTTCGTCTACCCTTAAGGCATTGATTCCTGAATTTATACTAGAAAATATTATTATTAGAGAATCCATTAAATCTTTAAGAGAAATAGATAAATTTAATGACCCCAAAGGCTTATACATTAGATGTGAGAACTGCCTTATTTAGTATTTACCATTTCCCTTACTAAAGAGGGAGAAATCTTTTTTTTCTTCTTTAGGGAAAAACTATCCAATTCATTTAATAGCCTTAGTAAATCTGACAGGCTTCTCGAAGTATAACTAATAATATATTGAATAGTTTTATTATCTAAAAGGAGCCCTTTTCTTTTGGATGATTGCAGCAAGGCTTGTACTTTTTCTTCCTCTGTAATTTCAGGCACCTCTATTGCCGTAAAGGAAGATAAGCGAGAAGCAAGGTCTTTGAGTCTGATTGGCAAATCTTTAGAAACTATATTTGAAGATAGATAAATCTTAGTTCCGCTAACATAACACCCATTAATTAAGTTAAACATTGCCCTTTCCCAATCTTCGGAGATTTCCATCGACTCAAGATCTTCGATAAACAATGCTTCTAAAGCGTCTAAATTCATCAGAATCTCTGGCGAAGTTACTTTCTTATCTTTAAAAGAAAAATGGAAAGTTTGTTTGCTGTCTTCAATATGCTTCCTATGCAACCCTTGCATAACATAAGACTTCCCTCTCCCTTCGTTTCCCCAAATGAAGTAAAAGTTAGAAATAGAGTTATCTTCTGTAGTGTTATTCAAGATATTTAAGAAGTCTTTAGTTGAGTCACAGTTAATAAACTTATCCAGACTTATTGAGTCATCTAATTGTACGTTTAAATGAAGTTGTTCAGGTAGCTCGTTCATATAATTTGTTTAAGTATGGCCCTGCCTTCTTTATTTAAATAAGAGGCTAAACTCAGAACTATAAAAATTAAAACTCCTGACATTGCAATCCACTCAATGAAATAAGGTAGGAATTCAAAGGAAGAGCCAATCAAAACTATTATAAATAGCGCTATAGTCCAACCAGTGTAATGCTTACCCCATCTGTTTGGTGCAGCTTGATTGCTGTCAAAAAGAAGCAAATACAACATGGAGCCTATTAAGATGATCCCATCTCTAGTCAACATAGTGTAAACAAACCACAGAGGTAATCTTTCAGAAAAAGCTAAAGCTAAAAGAGTTGCTAAAATGAGACATTTATCAGCTAAAGGGTCAGCGAATTTTCCAAATTCACTGGTCCAATTGAATCGTCTGGCTAGATAGCCATCTAAACCGTCTGAAAGGCCAGCCACTATAAAAAGAACTAAGGCCATAAAATAGTTACCTTGATAGATATATATACTTATTGGAATTACTAAAATAAACCGTAATGCTGTTATTAAATTAGGTATAGCTGATAACATCTTTAGATCTCTACATATTTGTATATTAGTCTATTCTCAGAAGAATCTTCTAACTGAATAAAGTTAGAATTGATGTCCAGCAAATTCTTTAAGTCTTCTACGCTTCCGTATGTAGATAGTTCAAATTCTATTGAGGCTTTATTGATACTGTCCAGATTTAATTCTGTAACGATAATCTGAGACCTTAGTTCTTCCGTTACCTTCTCAAGCGTAAAGTAATCAAAGATCCCTTCTATAGACACTTTATTTTTAGTCCTTTCTTTTTTATTCACGATTAAACTGTTTCTTGAATTTATGCTATTAATTAAATTATCGAAAGTTTGATCTAAATTGGCTGCTCTGTTTGAAACAGAAGAGATGCAGCCTGCTTTTTCCAAAATAACTCCAAAATCATCTCTTATAAAGCAGACTATCCAGTTTTCTAAACTGTACCTCTTGATGGTCTTATTCATAAACGCAGAGTAAGATATTGAACTTAAAGAATCTAAATAATTAAGATCTTTAAAATCCAAGATAGGGTAAGCCAATTCAACAACTCTCTTTTCTGAAAGGCTTGATAAATCTCCTTTGAGAGCATTACATTTTTCTCTACCAAAAGATTCTAAAAGATTAACAGAAGACTCTAGCTCGCAAGGAATATAAACCATGACAATTGATTCTTTTAACAACCAAAGGGGCAATTGATTATTTGAAAGAAAATTTCTGATTTTATTACCTTCAAAAAAGAAATTAGCATTTATAACTTCATCTATAACCTTAAGCTTATATTGATTGATATATTTTTCCGGGTTCCGATATAACTTATTTAATTTACTGCTTAAAGCAACATCGGTACTGCCAGTTATTTTGATCATGAGCTTTTGTAATGCCTCTCGCATGCCTTCTTCAATAGATGTTTTGTCTGAACCACTGAGTTCAATCTTAACTTCGTAAATATTCTTTAGACCATATACCTCTTCACTCTCCATTAAAGAATAAGAAAATATAAGAAAATAAATAAGCGTAATTTTTTTAATCATTTATCAATTATTAAAGAAGTATTGTTCTAAGATTGTTAAAATAAGCTAAATTCAATTACAAGTCGATGACTTCAGATAAAGATTCTCAATTAGACTATAAAAAATCAGGCGTTGACGTAGATGCCGGTTACGAACTCGTAAAAAAAATAAAACCTTTTGTTAAAAACACCAAAAGACCTGAAATATTATCTGGATTAGGCTCTTTCTCTGCAATTAGCAGAATTCCTTCACATATTAAGAATCCCCTTCTTGTAACTTGCACAGATGGCGTAGGTACGAAGATTGAAATAGCTAAGGCAGAAAATAGATTTGAGAACCTAGGAATAGACCTAGTAGCAATGTGCGTTAATGACTTAATCGTTTGTGGAGCAGAGCCATTACTATTCTTAGATTATTATGTAACGGATAAATTGAAAGTTGAAACAGCAAGTAAAGTTATAGAAGGAATAGCTCAAGGTTGCACTATTGCTAATTGCTCTTTGGTAGGTGGTGAAACAGCTGAGCACCCTGGCAGCTTTCCAGATAATAGTTTTGATTTAGCTGGCTTTTCGTTAGGTGTTGTTAATGAAGAAGAGATGATTGGAATGGATGGCCCAAAAAATGGAGATGTCCTTATTGGTGTTTCTTCTTCAGGTTTTCATTCAAATGGATTTTCTCTTATTAGAAAGGTCCTCGAAGATTACAACGTCTCATTAGATGAAGATATTGAAGGAGAAAGTTTAGGAACAATTTTACTTAAACCGACAAATATTTATGTTCAAGAGGTCTTAAATTTAAGTAAATTATTAAAGATTAGCTCTATTGCCCACATAACTGGAGGTGGTTTCCCTGAAAATATTCCCAGAATGTTAAACAAGAACCAGAAAGCTGACGTAACTTTTAACTTTGAAGACTGGCCTGCTTACAAACACTTCAGATGGATTCAAGATGTAGCCAAGATATCTGAAGAAAATATGTTGAAGACCTTTAATTGCGGAATCGGACTCGTGATTGCAGTCTCTCCTGAGGATGAAGAAATGGCACTAGGCACTCTAAATCAGAGCTCTTTTTATGCAAAAACTATTGGTTCTATTAATGAGATTGAAGGGAACGAACCCAACCTAAACTTTGTCTAAAATATAAATGAAAACTTTTAAGGTCGCTGTCCTTATTTCTGGTAATGGCTCTAATCTACAAGCCTTGATTGATAACTTTAAGGAAGAAGAAAGTATTGTTGATATAAACTGCGTTATCAGTAATAAGAAAGATGCATTTGGCCTTGAGAGAGCTGCGAGAGCCGCAATTGATAATCATTTTGTAGACCACACTAAATTTAAAAACAGAGAAACATTTGATCAAGAACTTATTCAGATATTAGATGGTTATAGCCCTGATTTAATTGTTCTAGCAGGTTTTATGAGGATATTAAGTGAGGTTTTTGTAGAAAAGTATTTGGGCAAATTAATCAACATACATCCTTCTCTACTTCCTAAATATCCTGGATTAGAAACCCACAAAAAAGTAATTGAAAATAAAGAGACTCGTCACGGGGTTACCATACATTATGTAGATAAGACTCTGGATGGAGGGCCGATATGTGCTCAATCAGAAATAGAAGTAACAACAAAGGATATTGATGATCTTCAAGAGCAAATCCATAAAATAGAGCATAAAATCTACCCTGAAGTGGTTCAACAAATTGCAGAAGGTAATATTGTATTTAAAGACGGAAAGGTAATAAAAAAATGATCAAGATATTCTTAACACTCGCCTTAATAACAAATATTGCAAGTTTTAGAGCTTCAGATAATCCTATAAAGCAATCTATTGCTACTTTAGAAAGCAACGTAGGTGAAATGATGGTTGAAATGATTCAATTAGATGATGGTAAGTGGAAATTAAGATCTTATTTAGATGGAGGAAGGATAGTAAAGAGAGAAGAAATTGAATATTTCTATTTAGATGATAACTTTATTAGGCCTATTGAATATAATTTCTCTCAAAGAATCCTTTTTAAGAAATATAACGCATCGGCTATCTTTAATTGGGATGAGAATGAAGTTAATTATGTTGAAAAAAAAGAAAAAGGTTCAGTTCCTCTAGAAGAAACAGTTTTAGGGCCAAGTACGGCACAACTCCAATTACGTCTAGACTTTAGAAAGATGGATCTAAATAATATTCCTGAATCTCTAAAATATAAGGTCTTTTGGAAAGGTTCTGTTAAAGAAAGGATCTTTGACATACAAAAAAATAAAGAAATGATAAAAACTCCTATAGGTGATTATCTGTCTTATAAAGTTTCTCGAAGATATGAATCTGGAGATAATAAATCGCAAGTGTTTTGGCTTGCTCCAGATTTAGATTTTTCAGTTATAAAGATTTTCAATAATGATGGCAGAAGAGAAGTAGAAATAAAGATGAATTCCCTTAAAGAAATGGACTAAGCTTTAGGTAATGTAACTCCTTTTTGGCCTTGATACTTCCCACCCCTATCTTTATAGCTTACTTCACACTCTTCGTCGGATTCTAAGAAAAGCATTTGGGCTACGCCTTCATTTGCATATATTTTTGCAGGCAAGCTAGTGGTATTTGAAAATTCCAAAGTTACATGACCTTCCCACTCCGGCTCTAAAGGCGTTACATTAACTATAATCCCACATCTCGCGTAGGTTGATTTACCTAAGCATATTGTTAATACGTTTCTCGGAATCTTAAAATATTCTATGGTACTTGCCAACGCAAAGGAATTTGGAGGTATGACACAAACGTCATCAACAACATCTACAAAACTATTTTCATCAAAGCTCTTTGGGTCCACAGTTGCTGAATGAATATTAGTAAATACCTTAAACTCATTAGAACATCTAACATCGTAACCGTAAGAAGAAGTGCCGTATGAAATAAGCCTATTTTCATTTTCGTCTTCCCTGATCTGCCCAGCTTCAAAGGGCTCAATCATTTTATGATCTTCAACCATTTTTCTTATCCACTTATCAGATTTAATGCTCATTATTTATAATTTTTATATTTACTAGTTAATGTATGATACTTTCTGAAACATTTTAAAAAAACATATATTTTTATGGATAAGAAATTATTTAAATTACTTCTAATAGCCCTATTTTCTGTCTCTGCTTTTGCTAACAGCAATTCAGATATTAATCTTTTAGACTTGTATAAAGATTTACATAGCAATCCTGAACTTTCTTATAAAGAATTTGAAACGTCAAAAAAATTATCTCTAATCCTCGAAGAGTTAGGTTATGAAGTAACAAACGGCGTTGGAGGAAATGGCGTCGTAGCCTTATTAAAAAATGGTGAAGGTAAGACCATTATGTTAAGAGCTGACATGGATGGACTGCCTGTAGAAGAAAAGACAGGCGCAAGTTACGCAAGTAGAACTAAGACTTTAAATGATGAAGGTCAAGAAGTCTTTACAATGCACGCTTGCGGACATGATGTTCATATGACAGTTCTCATAGGAGCAGCTCAATATCTCATACAAAATAGGTCAGATTGGAGCGGTACGTTAATGTTAATCCTTGAACCTGCGGAAGAAGTAAGTGGAGGTGCAAGGAATATGATTAAAGATGGACTTTTCACTAGATTCCCAAGACCTGATTTCAATCTTGCATTACATGTTAGTTCAGGCATGGAAACAGGTAAGGTTGGGTATTTACCTGGATGGGCAATGGCAAATGTTGACTCTGTGGATATTATTGTAAAAGGGTTAGGTGGTCATGGAGCCTATCCTCATACTACAAAAGACCCTATTGTTTTATCTGCTCAAATAATCTCTCAATTACAAACCATAGTTAGTAGACAAATTGCTCCTACAGACCCGGCAGTTGTAACGGTAGGTTCAATCCACGGAGGAACTAAACATAATGTAATTCCTAATGAAGTCAAACTGCAACTAACACTTCGTTCTTATACAGATGAAGTTAGAAATGCGACTATTTCTTCAATTAAAAGAATAGTCAGAGGAGCTGCAATTGCAGCAGGACTTCCAGAAGAACTTTACCCTACAGTTACTCTTAAAGATGAATACACGCCAGCAGTCTTTAATAACCCTCAATTGGTTGAAAAACTAAAAGTAAGTTTTGAAAAATCTTTAGGTAAAGATAACGTAAAGAAAGTTTCTCCAGTTATGGGTGGGGAAGATTTTGGCATGTTTGGAAGAGTAGAGCCTATTATCCCAACTGCCCTATTTTGGCTTGGTGCTGTAAACAAGAATATATATGAGAAAGCCGTAAGGGAAGACATAGTCCTTCCTTCTTTGCATTCTGATTTATTTCTACCTGATGCTGAGCCTACTTTAGAAACAGGAGTAAAAGCAATGACAGGAGCAGCCTTAGATTTATTTAACGAATCTTAAAGAGCCCCTAAGTGCCTAGGTTTAATAAATTTTGAAAGTATGTACGCCGTAATTAACCAATTAAATGATTCGGCAACTATTACTAGAGTACTCCAAAGATAATCTACATCCGACCAAAATAAATCAACTTCATTATATAGGGCAAAAATACTTCCTAAGAAAAAGATAAACAACACTCTTTTTCTGGGCTTGTCTAGAAGAGGCATAACCCTGCTAAGTATCCAAGTTAAAACAAGTATTACAAAAAACTTTAAAGTAAAACTAAAAATATAATCAAAAGCAGTTAAATTAAGAGTGGGAATATCATTGGGTGCAAGACTAATAACAAAAGTTGAAGTTACAAGATATAGTCCCAACAACCCCATTAAGAAATTCACCGTAGTTGCTAGTAATATTCCAATAAAAATTTTCATTTAGACAGATCTTTTAATTCTACTCTACCACTAAAAGCGTGCATTATTGTACCTCTATCAACATATTCAAGCTCACCGCCCAGAGGAACGCCTTGGGCTAGCTTAGTGAGCTTTAAGTCATCTAAATCTTTAAGGTAGTCATATATATAATGAGAAGTTGTCTCTCCTTCTAAAGTAGAATTTGTTGCCAAGATTAATTCTTTAACCTCTTCAGATTTTGCTAGCTTAAATAATTTATCTAAAGCCAATTCTTCTGGTCCTATGTCATCAATTGGTGATAAATGACCATGCAAGATAAAGTAATTTCCATTAAATTGATTGCTTTGTTCTATTGCAAAAACATCGGATACGGATTCAACGACACATATATTGCTTTTGTCTCTCTTCTCGTTGGAACATATAGAACAAAATTCGCTTTCAGTAAATATTCTACATTTCTTGCACTGTCCAACACCTTCAATGGCCTTTGTCATTATTTCTGCAAGCACGATCCCGCCATCTCTATTTCTTTCTAATAAATGCAATACCATCCTTTGAGCAGACTTAGGTCCTACTCCTGGCAGACATTGTATGGCTTCAATTAAGCCATCTACTAGAGGGCTAACTTTGCTCATTCTGATTTTCGGGGTTCAACTGTAGATTCAATTACTTTAGCTCCAAATTCTTCTATTATTTTCTTTACCTTAGGATCATCTTTAATAGCCTTCTCTGCATCATCTTGTATTTTCCTTTTTTCTTTTGCCTTTATTTGATTAGGAGATCCTCCATTAGGTTCACCTTCTTCTAAAAAGATATTGCAATCTTTTTTGAAATAATCAGATAATTTTCCCTGTAATTCTTGCCTATGTTTTCCATTAAATAAATTTAATTTTTCTTCTGGCATGGATAAGTAAATAACTGAGTCGTCTGCTTTTAGAAAAGAACAATGGGATGCTAATTGTTTAGTGCCTGCATCAAGATCTAAGCTAGTAAAGACTAAATTCCAATCCTCTATAGAAATACTTAATTCTTTTTTAGTTTTGGCCTGTTGTTTCAGTTCTTCTGATTCTGGATCCTCTTCAAGCGACTCGGTTTCTAATGGTGTTGTATCTTCCTTAGAAGAAACTTTTACTTTATCATTTAAAGTATTGTTTTTATTTATTTTTTTAACTTTTTTTTTAGCTTCTTTTACTTCACCAGGCAAAAATGAGACCATCCTTAATAAGGCCATCTCAAAACCGCTGGATAAACTTGGTGCTATTTCCATATCACGTTTAGCAATTAAACCTATTTGATAAAGAACTTGAAGATCATCTTCAGATAAGATCTCTGAAAGCTCTTTTAGATCGGTTCTTCTAGTTTCTGTTTCTTCTAAAACATCTTCTGATACCTGAGTAAAAGTTATTAGTTGTATAGTTTCTAAAATTAAATCCATCAGCCTTAAATAATCTACACTCATCTGAGAAATTTCTTTTAATGATTTCAGAAGAGCAACAGCGTCCTTTTTGGCTATACAAGATAAAAGTGAATTAACGTGATCAAAAGGTAGTGTGCCTAACATTTGAGCTATCCCTTCATCGGTTAAGTCTCCATTGCAATAAGCAATTGCCTGGTCTGCTATTGTTAAGCAGTCTCTCAAACTACCCCTTCCTGATCTACAGATTTGCTCTACAGCTTTAGTCTCAAACTTAATTTTTTCTTCTTTAAGAATATAACTTAATCTATCATTAAGTTGACTAGGGGTTAAATTCTTGAGATTAAATTGTAAGCATCTTGAGAGGACCGTTGCTGGTATTTTTTCAGGTAAGGTAGTAGCTAAAATAAAAATTACGTGTTCTGGTGGTTCTTCTAAAGTTTTTAAAAGCATGTTAAAGCTTTGTGTAGAGAGCATGTGTACTTCGTCCAGCAAATATACTTTGTACCTAGAGGAGCTAGGCATGTGCATGACAGTCTCCAATAGTTGTTTAGTGTCATCCACGCCTCTGCTTGAAGCAGCATCAATTTCTTGGAAATCCATAAAACTTCCATCTGTTATAGATTCACAAGTTGAGCATTTATGGCACGGTTTGGAATCTAGACCAGCTTCACAATTTAAGCTTTTTGATAGAATCCTTGCGATAGTAGTTTTCCCTACCCCTCTAGTACCACTTAACACATAAGCTTGATGTATTTTATTTTGGTCAAGGGCATTAGCAAGAGCTTGAACAACATGTTCTTGCCCAACAACCTCCGAAAAATCTTTAGGTCTCCATTTTCTTGCTAGTACTTGATAACTCATTATTTACTATAGAAGTATAGTTTATTAGTAATAAAATTTAATGACCTTATTCACTTTTTATAATTTGAAAAGCTTTATCAATGTCTTGGAAATCAAATCCTCTATAATTTAAAAACCTCTTTAATTTAAGGATGTCTTTAGTTTCAGTTGGCATATTCCCACTTACTTTCTTTTTTAAAGCTTCTAAAGCAAACTCGGACCACTCAACCTCATTTGATAACGGATAAAAGATTTGATCTCCCACTCCTCGTTGTTTTAATTCATTTCTGATTCTCAGTGGACCGTAACCTCTATTTTTTCTACTTTGAAAATAACTCTCCGCAAATCTTTCATCACTTAACAGACCATCAGCTTTTAATTTTTCTATCTCTTCTTCAAGAAGTTCTTTAGATTCCACTCTTGGAGATAATTTTTTAAAAATCTCTTTTGAAGAATGTTCTCTTCTAGAAAGGAAATCCATTATCTTCAAACGAATGGATTTTGAATCTTCAAGGATTTTCATTATCAAGAAGTATATTCTTTCTTAAATTTTTTGTAAGTATCAAAAGATAGATATAATGACTTAAATCTATGACTCAATTAGCTTACAGCAATAGACCTTATTTTGACCACGGCGCTATAAAAGAAATCTCGGTTGTTTTAGAGAATCTAGGTATAAAGAAACCATTAATTTGCACTGATCCTGGTCTTGCAGAATTGGGAATGATTGACCAGTTAAGAAATCAGCTGTCCAATGAAATATCCCCATCATTTTATGACCAAACTCCTGCTAACCCCACAGAAGAGGCTGTAGAAAACGCCTTAGAGATATACAAAACACAAGGTTGTGATGGTGTTATTGGTTTCGGGGGCGGGTCTAGTTTAGATTTAGGAAAATCTGTAGCTTTAATGGCTAATCATGAAGGTAAAGTAGTAGATTATTCTATTAACGAAGGTGGCTTAGAGAAAATACAAAAAACAATTCCTATGATCGCTATACCTACTACTTCGGGTACAGGAAGCGAGGTTTCATCTGGTGCAGTAATCATCATGAATGATGGAAGGAAATTAATCTTAGCAAGCGAGCATTTAAGGCCCGCAGCGGCTATATGTGATCCTGAATTAACAATTGGATTGCCACCAATACTTACAGCTGGATCAGGAATGGATGCTTTAACTCATTGCATAGAAGCAATAATGTCTCCTGTTATTGATCCTCCTGCTGAGGCTGTTGGTTTAGATGGCGTAGAAAGAGTCATAAGGGGAGAAAATCTTAAAAAAGCTGTTAAAGATGGAAATGATAAAGAGGCTAGATGGAATATGATGATGGCTTCAACTGAAGGAGCCATGGCCTTTTCTAAAGGTCTTGGGGCGGTGCATTCCATGAGCCATGCTTTAGGTGCGGATCAAGAATTGAGATTACATCATGGAACTCTTAATGGGGTTATTCTTCCTACCATACTTCGATTCAATAAAGACCATGTAGGAGATAAATACTCAAAGATTGCAAGAGCAATGGGAAAACTTGAGTCTACTGATTTACCTGTAGAGATTGAAAAGTTAAATCAAGAAATAGGCCTACCTTCTGGGTTAAAAGACATGGGCGTAACTGAAGCAATGATTCCAGATCTTGTTGAGCACTCTATGACTGATCCAAGCAATGCTACTACGCCTAGGCTGCCCTCTAAAGAAGAATGGGAAAAGCTTTTTTTAGATGCTATGTAATTTAGTTATAGCCTAAATAACTAAGAAAAAAGAATATTAAAAAGATACCCAGGGCAATTGTTAAGCAACTTCTAAAACTAAAACTTCTTTTTGACCAAGTAATGCGGTCATCTCTTTCTGTTTGAGCTTTAGACGCTTTGAATTTACCTAAATAAAAGAAAGCTGCTAAGGAAATTAGAGCCAACCCTCCAAAAATAATGGTGTTTAGATCCACTTAATTACTTCTTAATTTTGCAAGTAATCTAAGTATTTCTAAATAAAGCCAAACTAAGGTCACCATGAGGCTAAAAGCTCCAAACCATTCCATGTACTTTGGTAAACCATTCTCAGAACCTTGTTCAATAAAATCAAAATCTAAAACTAAATTAAGGGCGGCAATACCAACAACAAATAAACTAAAACCTATGCCCATTATTCCATTCGAATGTATAAAGCCGATTCCACTTCCCCCTCCAAACATAGTCATAAGGATATTAACCATGTATAAAAGAGCTATTCCTGCTGTAGCGCTCACTATCATGAGTCTAAAATTCTCAGTGGGTTTAATGATTCCAGTTTTATAGCAAACCAATAAAGACGCGAGAGTACCAAAAGTTAGACCAATGGCTTGTATGGCTATGCCTGGGTATTGAGCTTCAAACATTACAGTTATGCCACCTAAGAACAATCCTTGAGCTAACGCATAAACGGGAGCAGTAGAAGAAGCCATCGTAGGCTTAAAGATGGTAATAATGGCTGCAATAAAACCAACTCCCATTCCGCTAAACATCAATACAAGATTAGGAATGTTCCAGCTAACGGCTGCTGTTGCAAAACAAAGTAGTAATAGTATGCCTGTTTTATTGACAGTGCCTTCTAAGGTCATTTTTTGAGAAATAGGCAAATCTCTGAATTGAGCATCCCCGTCAAATTTATTTCCCATTACCGGATTACCAGATCTACCGAATGTATCTAATGCTTGATGTTTTGACATTTTTTATCCTATTAAAAGATTAATATTATGGTGATATTATCTATTTCTGAAAAGACAAATACAAGTTTATGATCAAGAATTGGGACAAGATTTCCTCAAAATTTTTAATAGAAAACAAGATCTTTAAATTAAGAGAAGATCGAGTTATTTCGCCAAAGAAAGAATCTGAACACCCTGTATGGGTTATAGATACCCCTAATTGGGTAAATATTATCCCTATAACAGAAAACAATGAAGTAATTCTGGTCAATCAGCATAGATTCGGAACTGAGCAACTTTCATTAGAGATTCCTGGAGGAATGGTAGATGAAGGAGAAGATCCTAAGACAGCTGCTATTAGAGAACTCACGGAGGAAACGGGCTACACCAGTTCTGAGGTTATTGAAATTGGTAGAGTAGAATCCAACCCTGCCCTGATGTCTAACCACACATATTCCTATCTAGCTTTAAATGTATCTCAAACTGAAGAACAGAAATTAGATGGTATGGAAGATATAGAGATCTTAAAAAGACATATAGATGAGATTCCTTCATTAATTGAAAAAGGAGAAATTGAACACGCTTTGGTAATTTGTGCCTTTTATTTCTATAACCAATATTTATCAAAGGGGCATTAAAGTTTTATACTCTACTTGGTAATGACAGAACCTTCTCAAGACTCGGTAAAAGGAAACCTTTTATATTTTTCTCCAAGCGAGCAGGGACCTTCCTATTTTACCGATTCTCTCTTATATATTTGCGATCATGGTGATTTGGGAGCACTTGGACTAATCATTAATAGACCTTTAAATCTTAAGCTCAAAGATCTATTCAATAGAATGAAAATCGTTGAAAACTCAAAAGCAGAAGGAAATGTTTGTATGGGTGGTCCGGTTAACCCGGGAGCTATTTTTATTCTGCATTCTTCTGAAAAAAAATGGGACTCAACAATGGAAGTATCAAAAGACATCTCTTTAAGTACTTCAGAAGATGCCATTCAATCTATTGCTAATTGTGAAGGACCTGAGAGCTATCTAATGACTTTAGGATATTCCGGTTGGGGGGTTAATCAACTAGAGACTGAACTTATAGAAAATGCGTGGGTGGTTATTCCTGAAAATAAAGATGTTATTTTTAACCCAGACCCAAGTAAACAGATGGAAGAGCTATCTAAATTCGTGGGGTATGATGTTAGGATGATTAGTCCAGATTTTGGAAATGCTTAAATAATTAAATGATTAAAGCTAGACTCTTTTTATTACTAATTTTTATTGTAACAATAGGATGCTCAAGTTCAGTTAGTGATTTTGAAGACAAGATTGAAGCCAGAGTTGCGGAGAATAATGGCGAAATGTCTTCTCTAGAAATAAAGGCAGCAGCCATTTACTTAGATGCTTGGAGTAAAAAGGATTTTTACCAAGGAGATATAGATAAGTTTAAAGAAGCAGACAAAGGCACTTCACCCGCTAAAGACTTAATACTTTTCACTGGAAGTTCTAGTATAAGATTTTGGAGCACTCTTAAAGAAGACATGGCTCCTCATAATGTCTTAAACCGAGGTTTTGGGGGGGCGCACATAGCGCATGTCAACTATCACTTTAATGAAATAGTAAAACCCTATAAGCCGAAAGCCATTGTCTTCTTTTGCGGCACTAACGATCTATCGGCATTTAAATCTCCGAAGAAAACTTTCAAAGACTTTAGTAAGTTCTTCTCAATGGTAAAAAATGAATTACCTGGAACCGAACTAATAGTTATAGGCGTGAAACCCTCAACAGCTAGAGCATATCTCATTCCTGAAGAACAAGAGTTCAATAGTCTAATCTCTAATCTTGCTGAAGAAGAAGACCTATTGTCTTATGTAAGTGTATGGAACCCAATGCTTACCAATGAAGGTAAAGCTAACCCTGATCTTTTTGTTGATGATGGGCTTCATATGAATAAAAAAGGCTATGAGATATGGGCCAAGTTAGTAAAACCTGAATTAGATAAACTTAATCTTTAGGAAGAAGTCCCAGCATCTTATAACCCAAGAAATCATCAGATATCTTACTCTTAGGAGCACTGGGAACGGATTCTATAGGGTATGCTAATGGTGTTACTTCACTCTTAATAACTTGACCTACTTCTATACCCGGCCTATCTACACTAAAGTGGAATTTATCGTCACTTCTCTTGCTACCATCCTCAAAGAAGATAACTGTATGGACTATCCTATCTTCACTTGAATCATTTGATTTAGCTCTATGGAAAGTTAAACCATGATGAAAAGATACGTCTCCTAACTTTAGATTCTGATAATCCACTTTGATATCTTTTATTTGAGGAATATCTCTAAGCTCTGAATCATCAACTTTTCCTGAAAAGATATTTATATATTGGCCCTCTTTTACTTTATGGGATCCAGGATAAAAACCTAATTGACCGTTCTTCTCTGATATGTTGCAGAAAGGGATCCATGCAGTAATAGTGTTGGTTTCTTTTATAGGCCAATAAGGCTGATCGTGATGAGGATCAGTCTCTCTACCTCCAGCTTCCTTAATTAATGCCTGATCATGCCAAACTCTTAATTTGCTTACACCTAGTAAGTTTGAAGCGATCTCACCTAACCTTTGATCAAAAGTCAGTTCTCTTATTACTGGGTAATCTTCCCACAAATTCTGGCATTGAATAAAAGATTGTTCGTATTCGCTCTTATCTTCTAAAGACCTCAAATCATGTTGTTTCCTTTCCTTGATGGCATCTTTAATGACTTCTCTGTAAAATTCCATTTCTGATAAGTTAAAAACATCAGGAACAGTCACGAAACCTTTTTCTTTAAATTGTTTTATTAAATCTTTACGCATGCTCAAAAAACTAAGAACAGTTAAATATAAGAATAGTATAAAGCTATTTTTATTAATCTGCGTATCTCTCATTTCCACTCAAGCCCTTGGAAGTAATATAGTTGATGCCAGTGATTCAAGAATTGAGATGCTTACCGAGTCTAATTCAATGAAGCCAGGGGATGAGCTCCTTGTAGGGTTTAAATTTACTTTGAATCCAGGATGGCATACTTATTGGGAAAACCCTGGAGATGCAGGAGAAGGAGCTTCAATAAAATGGAATTTACCGAATGACGTAAAAGCCTCGGAAATCTTATGGCCTGGACCTGAAAGAATCCCGGTAGAACCTTTGATGACTTTTGGTTACGAGGATGAAGTAGTGCTACTTACCAAAATATATACTTCAGAGACTACAACTATTCCTGTAACTTTAAATGCGCAGGTTAGTTGGTACACCTGTAAAGAAATATGTATACCTCAAGAAGCTGAGGTCAGCATCCCTATAAATCTCGGTAATAAAACTTCTTCTACTTCGAAAGATCTTTTAGAGCAGGTTCTAGATCAGGTGCCTGAGCAATTTAATGGTACTTATAGAGTTCAAAAGCTTGATGATTCGTACGTTCTTCAGGGTGAACTTGAAAATATAGATCAGTATGACTCTATGTATTTCTTTCCTAAATACTACGGTTTAACAAACTACTCTGAAAATCAGCTCTATGAGATAAATAAAGATAGCTTTAGTCTTCAAATAAAAGCTTCAGAAATAGAAATTGAAAATAAATCTTTTGAGGGAGTTGTAGCTCTAAATAAAAACGAAGAAATAACCTTTATTGAAATTGATTACCCCTTGGTAACGAATGATACATCTCAAGAATTCAATATCTTAACTTTAATTGTCTTCGCATTTTTGGGAGGCTTAATCTTAAATGTAATGCCTTGCGTATTCCCGATACTCTCGATAAAGATATTAAGATTTGTTGAGCAAAGTAGAGATTCAACCTATAAGACCCTGCAACAAGGTTTACTTTTCTCTCTAGGAGTAATCATTAGCTTTTTAACGATTGCAGCTTTACTGATTGCATTGAAATCTGGAGGAGAATCCATAGGATGGGGTTATCAACTACAGTCTCCTGTCGTTGTTTCGTTATTGTTTTATTTGTTCGTAGTCTTAGGTTTCATTTTCATGAGCAATATAGTGTTAGGAAGTGGTTTGGCTAGATTAAGCTCAATATCTTTAAATAAAAGTGACTCTCTTGAATCTTTTCTAACTGGAGTTTTGGCTGTAATTGTTGCCTCTCCCTGCACAGCTCCATTTATGGGTTCTGCAATAGGCTTTGCACTTTTACAACCTAGTTTTTATTCTATTTTAATCTTCCTAGGTCTTGGTATAGGATTCTCACTTCCTTACTTAATCTTAAGTGCAAAACCTTCCTTGCTTAGTTTTCTTCCTAAACCAGGTCAATGGATGGAAACTTTTAAACAATTTATGGCTTTCCCCATGTGGGCTTCGGCACTCTGGCTTTTATGGGTCCTTAGCAATCAAGTGAATAATCAAGAAGTTATACAGGTCTTATTAGGTGCTTTGTTGATTACAACAGGACTATGGCTAATTGAAAAAAATAACTCAGAAAGGGATTGGGTAAGGTGGTTAATGCGTCTTCCGTTTTTATTATTATTTATTTTTTCTTTATGGTTAATTCCTACGTCTTACAGTGACTTGGATGAATCAAAGCAAGATCAAATAGCCTACACACCTCAACTGCTTGAAGATTTAAGAAAAGAAAATTCTCTAGTTTTTCTTAACTTCACTGCTGACTGGTGCATAACTTGCAAAGTAAATGAAGCAGTAGCCTTGAAGACCTCAAAAGTACGTAAATTAATATCTGATAAGAATATAACTTATATAGAGGCTGACTGGACTAGGAAAGATCCAATTATTTCATCTACTTTGGAACAGTACGGAAGAACTGGTTTACCCTTATATCTCTTATTCCCTTCAAAAGGTGACCCCTTAATCTTGCCTGAAATACTTACTGAAGATATATTATTATCGTACTTAACTGAGGTTCAGTGACATGAAAAATTTTTTATTAGCAATTTTATTTATATTTGCTCAAACAAGTTTCGCTTTTATTGCAATGGATTCTGAAGCGCCTAACTTTGAACTTACAGATACTTATGGGAATAAAGTTTCATTAGAGTCTTTTAAGGGTAAGAAAGTAGTCCTTGAATGGACAAATCACGGCTGTCCATTTGTAGCTAAGCATTACAAGACCAAAAATATGCAATCTACTCAAGAATTAGCAAAAAGTGAGGATGTTGTGTGGTTGAGCATTATTTCTTCAGCTCCGGGCACGCAAGGATACGTTACTAATGAGGAAGCAAACAATTTAACAACTACTCGAGAGGCATCTCCAGCACATGTCTTACTTGATCCAACTGGTAAGGCAGGAATGTTATATAACGCAAAAACAACACCTCATATGTATGTCATCAATGAAGAAGGCCTTCTCAAATACCAAGGTGCAATTGATGATGCGGGAGGAAGAGGTTTTATGTTTAAAGACCTGCAAGAAGCTAATAACTACGTAAAGAAAGCTATTAAGGAATTAAACCAAGGAAAAAGGGTATCTGACCCTATAACCAAACCATACGGGTGTTCAGTAAAATACGCTGGATAGATTCTTTATTCTGGAGCTTTAAATACAGATCCTAGTTTTTGACCTAAGGACATATCACCTGAGAACTTAACTTTTCCTTGCATAAAAGCACCCATTGCTGCTTGCTGATCTCCCGAAAACACTTTTTCCATTGTCTCTTCACTGTCAAAAGTTAAAGACAAACCAGGATTATCATGTTCGCCCTCTTCTATGCTTAATGAACCATCATTAATATCAACAAAAAAGTTTGTTAAATCTTCAATATTAATTTGAATTGTTGCTTCAACGCCTTTAGCGCCGTCTGAGTCAAAAGCTGTCTCAAGACCAGTTTTTAGTTCTTCGAAAGTTGCCATATTTATTCGTCCTATGATTAATTTTATCTAATCTTCTCAAAATTACTTCTATTAAACTAGGGAAAATTAAAAATTAATCCTAGAATAAGCTTGATATGGAGAAATTTGGCACTGAAGGAAGAGATGACATTGATCGAAAGTCAAAAGAAGAATTCTCTTCCGCGGTTAATAAACAAACTGGAAGAGTTTCTAAAAAGCTCATAAATGAAACTTCATTTATTTCAACTGAACATAAAAAGTCCTGGAATGACGAAGGTTTTATTCTTCTAAAAGGTTTTTGCTCTGAAAAATTTTGCGATGATTTAAATCAAGAAGTCATTGAAATCATACATTCTATTATTAAAGAAGAAGATGGATTTAGTCATGCTTATGCTGGAAATGGTCACTTGGCTATAAGAGAAATGAAACCCAACAAAGGTGCAATAAATATAGAAGATGAAATTTCGAAATTATTCAGAATTCATTCAACTGGTATATTTAAAGACTTCATTTTTAGGCAAGACTTGTTAGATATATTGGAAGATTTATTAGGAAGTGACATTGATTGTTTTTTAAGTCAGTTTATATTCAAGAATCCTGGTGCGTGGGGCCAACCTTGGCATCAAGACTCCTCTTATTTTCCCTTTGATAAAGAACCTCAAGTGGGGGTTTGGATAGCTACTAGCAAAGCTACTTTAGAAAATGGTTGCCTGGTGATACTTCCTGAATCTCATCTAGAACCACTTCATGAACATTTACCTGATGAAAGGGAAAATTCCAACTATGGTTATACTGAAATTAAAGACCATGATTTTTCTAAAGAAATCCCAATGCTTCTAGATAAAGGAGACGTGTTGATATTTCATAGCTTCTTAATGCACAAATCGTATGACAATAAGTCTTCAAAAAGAAGAACTGCTATGGTCTATCATTTCGCAGAAACAGGCACAAATTTTGGTGACGTAGATAGTCCAACCAATGAATGGATTTCAGTTAGAGGCAAAGGCCTAATTCATGAGTAAAATTCTAAAGCTTTTTGGTTACCTTCTTCTGTTTATATTTTTTATTTTTGCATATGTTCTAATTTTTTCATCAGGACTGGTTGGCAAGTTACCTCAAGATAATAAAGTGATTGATTCGCCTCGACCTCAAATAAAAGATTCTGAAAATACTAATCAAATCTTCTTTGGAGACTTGCATGTACATACAACTTTTTCACAAGATGCATTCTTATTTAGCCTTCCTGTAGTTCAAGGTGAAGGTGCACATCCTCCAGCGGATGCTTGTAATTTTGCAAGATTCTGTTCTTCTCTCGATTTTTTTTCAATTACAGATCATGCTGAAGGCCTTACTAAGGAGATGTGGGAAGATACAATAAAATCCATCAAGAATTGTGATGCTGTATCTAATGATGATCAAAAAGATCTTATAGCCTTTGCAGGATGGGAATGGACACAGATGGCTTCAACTCCTGAAACGCACTATGGGCATAAAAATGTAATTCTGAGAGATTTGGATAATTTACCAGAAAAACCAATAGGTGCAGGTTTAACTGGGTTGGATTTAATGATTAAACATTACGCGGCTCCTCTTCTCCCTTTAATAGTTGATTTTCCACCGGAGCAGATAGACTTTGATTTTTTAAAGTATAGAAGCACGACTTACTCAGAACCATTTTGTGCTGATCTTGAGGACGAAAAGGGTATTAATTGCAAAGAAAAAGCTGAAAATCCGAGACAACTGTTCAATCAACTCGATAAACTAAACCTAGAAGCTTTGGTTATACCTCACGGAACTACATGGGGTATTCACTCACCTGCTGATTCTAACTTAAGTTTTCAATTATTGAACGACCAGCATGATCCTGAAAAGCAAAGGTTAATAGAAGTTTATTCTGGCCACGGTAATTCAGAAATTTTTAAGGATTTTAAACACGCCAAGAAGATTAGCGATGGTTCGTATATATGTCCGGATCCAAATGATGATTTTGAACCTTGTTGTTGGAGAGCTGGAGAAATTGTTAAGCAAAGATGTGAAAACGAAAATGAAGAATCTTGCTTAGCTGAAGTTGAAAAAGTAAAAAAAGACTTTGCTAACAACGTTTCTGGACTTTTAAGATTTGGGTTAGTTGAAAACACTTCTCCAGAAGATTGGATGCAATGTGGTCAACTTAAGAATGAATTCTTGCCAGCATATACTTACAGACCCGGAATGAGTGCTCAAGCAGCTCTTGCTTCTAAAATCGAAGAAAAAGGTGTATTTAATTCTTTCAAATTAGGTCTTATCGGCTCAACAGACAATCATAAAGCTAGAGCTGGTTCAGGCTATAAAGAATTTGCAAGGAAATCAATGGGAGATTCTTGGGGAGCAAAAGATAACTTAACTTGGCTATTACCTCCTGAAAGAGGAGCTTCCTTCTATTCGACTGGAGGTTTAGTGGCCGTTCATGCACCGAAGCTTGAAAGGGATGCAATATATAATTCCCTTTATGAGAGGGAGGTGTATGCAACTTCGGGAGAACGCATATTGCTTTGGTTTAACTTACTGGAAGGTGAAAAAGGAATAACTCCAATGGGAAGAGAGAGAAATGTATCGGAGAGGCCTCAATTTGAAGTCACGGCCATCGGTTCCTTTAAGCAAAAGCCAGGTTGTCCTGACTATGTTCATACCGCTATGCGTGCAGAAGAAATTTCTAGATTATGCTTGAATGAATGTTATAACCCGAGCAACGAAAGAAACAAGATTGATAGAATTGAGATTGTTAAGATTACTCCAACTTCTGAGTTAGGTTCTATTTCTAACAATATACAAGATCCTTGGAAGGTATTTAATTGCAATGACACAGGTGAAGGTTGTTCAGTTAACTTCTTTGATGATGAGTACGTTTTAAATAATAAAAGCTCTTTGTACTACGCTAGAGCCATACAAGAACAAACTAACATGGTTGGAGGTGACCCATTAAGGTGTGAACTCAATGATGTGGGTGAATGTATAAAAATCAGACCTTGCTACGCCAGTGGGCCCAATTTTGACCCAAATGACGATTGCTTAGCGCCTGTTGGAGAAAGAGCTTGGTCTTCTCCCATTTTCCTAACTCATCCAATGTCTATGTATTAATGTTATGATGCGCATCGTGAAGCAAGAAAAACTACATGGATTTTAGCGGTAGTCATATTCTTTCCATAGATCAATTCAGTCGCTCTGATGTCGAGAAATTATTTGCTATAGCTGATAGTTTAGAACCCTACTCTTCAAAAAATAAAGTTACTCGTGTACTTGAGGGTGCAATCTTAGGCAATATGTTCTTTGAACCTAGCACAAGAACAAGAATTAGTTTTGGCGCCTCTTTCAATCTATTGGGCGGGAATGTAAGAGAAACAACTGAAGTAAGTTCTTCATCTCTTGCAAAAGGAGAGTCTTTGATTGATACAGCTAAAGTATTAAGTGGATACAGTGACATAATTGTAATGAGGCACCCGGAAGAGGGTTCGGTCCAAAAATTTGCTGAAGCTAGTAGAGTTCCAGTAATAAACGGTGGAGATGGAGCAAATGAACACCCTTCTCAAGCCTTGCTAGATCTATACACGATAGGTAAAGAACTATCTCAAAATAATAAATCAATTGATGGCCTGAGAATAGCCTTAGTAGGGGATCTTAAATTCGGCCGAGCAGTGCATTCACTTTGTAAAATACTCTCTCTTTATTCAGGCGTAACGATAAATCTAATCTCTCCAAAAGAATTAAAGCTTCCTGAAAATCTAGTCAAGCAACTAGCTAAATCAAATATTAAGCTGAATGCAACGGAGAACTTGGAAGAAGGTATTTCTGAAGTTGATATTATCTATGTGACAAGAATCCAAGAAGAAAGATTTAAAGATAAAAAAGACGCAAAGAAATATAAAGGCCTGATGACTCTCAACCAGTCCATATATACTGCGAATTGCGAACCTAACACAGTAATTATGCACCCACTTCCTAGAGATTCACGAAGTGATGCTAATGAATTAGATTCAGATCTTTACGAGAATCCTAACCTTGCGATATTCAGACAGGCTGATAACGGGGTTGTTATAAGAATGGCTTTATTTGCTTTGGTATTAGGCGTCGAAGATCAAGTGGATGAGTATTCTAAGCCGGTTAATTGGAAGATTAACCGAGACCTTTAAGGGAAACTTCTAGATCTTGGATTAAATCATCTAAAGACTCAATACCTACTGATAGCCTTACCAACCCGTCACTTATTCCAATTTCTTCTCTAATTTCAGGAGGAATAGAAGCATGCGTCATGATTGCTGGATGTTCAATTAAACTCTCAACTCCACCCAAACTCTCTGCCAAGGAAAATATCTCAGTTCTCTCAAGAAATGATTTTGCGGAATCAAGGCCTCCTTTCAATATTAAGGTTATCATTCCTCCGTACCCTTGCATTTGTTTACTGGCAAGTTCATGGTGGGGGTGGTTCTTCAAACCTGGATATATAACCTTTTCAATTGCTTTATGATTCTCTAAAAAGGAAGCTATTTTCATAGCGTTCTCACAATGCCTTTCCATCCTTACAGCTAAAGTTTTTAAACTCCTTAAAAGCAAGAAAGAATCAAATGGACTCATGATTGACCCAACTGCATTTTGTAAAAAAAGAATTTGATCGGCTAATTCAGGTCTTTGGTTAGAACAAATCACCACCCCTCCAATTAAATCTGAATGTCCGTTTAAGTATTTAGTAGCAGAATGAACGACGATATCAAATCCAAGTTCTAAAGGGTTTTGCACGTAAGGTGAACAAAAAGTGTTGTCACATACTGAGATGAGATTGTTTTCTTTTGCAAATTTAGCTATTTCTAATAAATCTACTATTTTTAATAATGGGTTTGTAGGTGTCTCTACCCATATCATTTTTGTATTAGATGTAATTGATGACTTAAGAGTGGATAAATCACTTAAATCAGAAAAAGTAAATTCAAGTCCTGCAGATCTTTTTCTTACATCTTCAAATAATCGATATGTTCCGCCATACAAATCATCCATAGCTAATACATGATCCCCGGAATTAAGCACCTCTAACACAGTTGAACATGCTGCCATTCCTGAAGAGAATGCGTATCCGAAAGAGCTACCTTCTAGATCTGAGATACAAGCCTCTAAAGCCTTCCTAGTAGGATTTATACTTCTAGAGTAATCATAACCTTTGTGAACTCCAGGACTTTCTTGAACATAAGTTGAACTGGTATATATCGGCGTCATTATTGCACCAGTGGTCGGGTCAGGTTCTTGCCCAGCATGTATAGCTCTAGTATCAAACCCTTGTTTATTCTTCTTATCTGCCATATTTAGTTCTGATTTAATTTATTTCTATAATGATTAATTAGATCAACTTTTGTAATAAATCCAATAAATTTATCTTTATCATAAATAATAGCTACTTTTCCTTCAGATAGAACTTCTAAAAGTTCTTCATCAGTAGCATTAACTTGCAAAACATCAAGTTTATCAGTCATGATTTCAGTAACAGGAATAGAAAATGCCGCTTGATCTTTAGCTACACTAAGAAGTAGGTCTTCTTCATCCAAAATACCTAGTAACTCTTGCCCATCTAAAACAGGTATTTGTGAAATATCTGTTGAACGCATTCTGTTATAAGCAATTAAGAGCGTATTACTTGGAGAGACTGTAATCATCTCTCCTTTATCCGCTCTTCTATTGATTAAATCACTCAAGTTGCCTTCTTTCTCTAGGTCTAATAAATTATTGTCATGAAGCCAAGATTTATTGAATGCCTTTGAAAGGTACTTATTTCCAGTATCGCAAATAAAAGTAACAACTTTTTTAGGTTCCGTTTGTTTCTGACACCATTTAATAGCTCCAGCGACAAGAGTTCCCGTAGAAGAACCGCCTAAAATTCCTTCTTCTTGAAGTAAGACTTGTAGAACTTCAAAAGCTTCTTTATCTGTAACCGTTACTGCATCGTCTATTAAAGACAAATTTAGATTATCTGGAATAAAATCTTCTCCAACTCCTTCAACCAACCAACTACCTCCATCATAAGAGTAGCTACCTTTAATAACAGCATCAGCGACGATTGAGTTTTCAGGGTCAGCGGCTACTATAGTTATAGAATCATCTTTTTCTTTAAAAAACTCCGCTAAACCAGTTATGGTTCCTCCAGAACCCACTCCCGCTACTACAGCGTCTAGATCTCCTTCCATTTGGTCCCAAATCTCTGGGGCAGTTGTAGTTTTGTGAGCAAAAGGGTTGGCAGGGTTAGAGAATTGGTTAGCCAGGAAGCTACCTGGGGTTTCGTTAGCAATCTTTCGTGCTACGTGATGGTAATATTCTGGATGACTTTCTGAAACATCTGATCTAGTCAACACAATTTCTGCTCCTAAACCTTCAAGGTGCAGTATCTTCTCTCTACTCATCTTGTCAGGTATAACTAAAATAATCTTATAACCTTTTAGAGCTGCCACTAAAGCTAGACCTATTCCTGTATTTCCAGCTGTAGCTTCAATTATTATCCCACCTTCTTTAAGCTCACCAGATTCTTCTGCTTGTTCAATTATTGATAAACCTATACGATCTTTAATTGAACCACCAGGATTTTGAGATTCTAATTTAACAAATAATTCACAAACCCCTGTGTCCACAGATGAGAGCTTAAGCATTGGAGTATTTCCAATTAAATTTAGTAAAGAATTATTAATATCCATATAGCCGACAGTATAGCTTTCAAAAGTTACTTTAGAAATATTTAGAGACTTATTGACGCTCTAATTTTCTATAATAATATATAAAAAAAAATTAAGGAGATTTATGGAAGATAAAAACGCTAAACAAAAAGATTTCTGGTCTGGCAAAGGCGGAGATTACTGGGTAGAAAAGCAGAGCGAAATGGACATTATGCTTAACCCCTTAGGAGAAAAGGCTTTAGCTAAATTAGATTTAAAAAGTAATTCAGAAGTTTTAGATATAGGTTGTGGCTGTGGAGCAACAACTCTTGAAATCGCCAAGAAAGTCTCTGAAGGAACAGTAACTGGTTTAGATATTTCAGTTCCTATGTTGGGCAAAGCAGAATCCGAGGCAAGTATTCAAGGTATAGCAAATGTTGATTTTAAAGTTATAGATGTCCAAGTGGATCAACTGGCTAGTGAAAAATACGATTACGTATATTCTAGATTTGGGGTTATGTTTTTTGATGACCCTTATGAAGCTTTCAAAAACATATTTTCTTCAATTAAGGAAGGTGGTGAATTGAGCTTTGTATGTTGGCAAGACCCATCTTTAAATCCTTGGCAAAGTTTATCTGTCCAAGTGATTAGAGGGTACCTAGACATGCCATCCCCTCCTCCAAGAAGTCCTGGGCCATTTGCTTTTCATGAAAAAGATTACGTGAAAGAAATTCTAGAACAATCTGGATTCTCTAATATCAGTTTTGATGATAATCAAGAGGATATTACTATGTTTTCAGGAAAGTCCTTACAAGAGGCTTCTGAAGATTATCTCGCTATCAACCCTGTTGTCACGGAAATGCTTAAAGACTCGCCGGACGATCTAAAAGCAGAGATTGTTGAGTCTCTAAAAGAAGCCTTTTCAGAATTTTATAAAGGAGACGGACTAGTTTTCCCAAGCGCTACTTGGGTGGTCTCAGCTAGTAAATAGAAATTCTAAGGAAGATCCTTAACCAAATTTACAAAAGGTTAATTTGTTTCCATCTAAGTCTCTTACATAGGCTCCATAAAAGGTAGGAACTCTTTGTCCTGGCTCTCCTTCATCTGTAGCGCCTAACTCTATAGCTTTTTTATAAAGAGCATCAACATCATCAGTTGTCTCGAGAGTGATTCCAACCATACTTCCATTACCTACGGTTGCCTCTTCTCCATCGTACGGCACAAAGACCGCAAAGTTTGTATCGTCCCCTGGTATAGTCCAGAAGAAACTCCTTTCATTTGGACCAAAACTTGTAACCCCTAGATCAAAAAATAGTGCATCATAAAACTCTTTAGCTCTATTGAGGTCATTGGTTCCAACTGTAACGTATTTAGCTATTTTTCCTTTCATACTGTCTCCTTAATTTTAATTAACTTTTATCTATTTCTCTTCTGTTCTTGAATTCAAGTACGGTTGCATTGATGCAATACCTAGGAAGTCCATTTGGTCCATCAGGGAAAACATGACCAAGATGTATGTCAGAGGTCTTTGACCGTATCTCTATTCTGCGCATACCGTAACTATTATCTGCCCTTCTGTAAACAGATCCATCTACTGGCTTAGTAAAAGATAACCAACCTGTTCCCGAGTTAAACCTATCTCTTGTATCAAAAAGATGTGCCCCACTCAGCTTATCAATAAATATCCCATCCGGAGTGTTTTTGAAAATCTCGTACTCTTTACAAAACCTTGTATCTGTTCCTTCTTCGAAAGCTACCCTGTAGGCTTCCGAATCACCTAATTTAAAAAAACCAAGAGCTTTATAGAACTCTTGAGGTGACATATACCCCTGGTGCCCAAAAACCTCCTTACCTTGTTCTAAAAATATGATAGTGGGTGTCGCCCAAGTAGGTGTTTCTAATTGAATGCCATCTAATTGCAGAGCTATTCTAAAAATAATGGGTATATTCCCTTTATATTTTTCAACAACTAAAGATTTAAATTTTTCGCAATAAGGGCAATAACTTTGTGGTTCAATGACAAGAACGCTCTTTCCCTCTAGAAGCTCACTGTTGTCTTTTTGTTCGACTATATTATTCTTCGAAAACCTAATTCCTGTTGAATGATCAGGACAATACCCATTTGGGTTCTTAGCAATATAGTCCTGGTGATAATTTTCAGCCTGAAAGAATTCATCTAAAGATTTAACAATAGTAGCAATTTGGCCGTATCCAGAATCGGTAAGTAATTGTTGAAATTCAAAAACAAGGTTTTCGACTATTCTTTGTTGTTCTTTATTAGTGTATAAAACTATAGACCTATATTGAGTACCTATATCATTTCCTTGTTGATTCAATTGAGTAGGATCGTGAGACTCAAAATAATGCTGCAATAACTCCTCTGTAGAAATAATATTTTTGTTGTAAGTTACCTCAACAACCTCGGCATAATTATTAGGGTTGAATTTATTGATGAATTTGGTTATTTCTCTATAAGAAGGACGGATTCCATAACCGTCTGCGTATCCCGAGACAGCATCAATAACTCCTGGCAATTCTTCATAACCCTTTTCCGCACCCCAGAAACATCCAGATCCCAGGACAATCTTTTCTAAATGAGAAGTAGATTGATTGTTTTCCGAAGCTAAATTAAAGCTAAGCAAAGCAAGCATTAATATAGAAAAAAACCTCATTGTACTAATTGAAACCCCAATTATTTAACATCAACCAAGAAATTGATATTTTAAGAGCCCAAATTGATTGTGTTGCTAATACCAAAAATGTGCCCGTAGCTCCTAACATCCTAAATATACTTTCTGCTCCAGGTCTAGTTATACCGTAAGCGTGAGAAATTCTAGATAAAAGAAAAATATCTCCTAGTATATAAATGGCTAAGATTGGTATTTCTCCAATCTTCTCTAATAAAGCTGATAAAACTAAAAAGAAAATAACATTTTCTATTAAATTACCATGTGCTCTAGTTATTTGGAGCAGTTCAAAATTATCCCCTACTCCTAAAGTAATATTTCCCTCTTTAGAGAACCTCTTCTGGCCGGTCTTAACACCTAAAAATAGAGCTAAAATTGATAAGGCCCCTGCGTAAAATAAAGTGATCATAATCTTATATATATTTGTAAAGTAATTAGTCTATTATTGTAGATGACTCAATTAAATTATAGGTAATTTATGAAAATATTTTTAACCTTATTTCTTTTTGCTTTATTGTCAGGTTGCTCTGTAGCAAGTCTAGCTAGCACAGCTGTTTCAACAGCTGCGAAAATTATTGAAGTCCCTATAAAAGCTATAGGGAAAGCTGTAACAAGAGATGATGATGAAGAGGACGATGAAGAAGAAGAGGATTAGGCATATACAGGTTCTAAGCTTTTAATATCTAAATCTTTAGTATGAACAAGAACCATCCTGGTGGCTGTCTCGTAATTTGAAATACTAAAATTACAGTCATTCCTAGTCATCTGTAATAGCCAGGTTTTCCCTTGTTCATCACGAACCCATCCTTTAGCTCTTTCTATTGAAGTATTATTATTAAGATAGCTTTCCAGACGCTCTATATTTATTAGTTTTTCAGTTTCTAGTACAAATGATTGAAAAATTGAATGATGATTATCTTCAGTAATTTCTGGTCTACTTGAAGCTGCCATCTCTTTAAACAATAGATTCCAATAACTCCCCACTTCTTCCTCCGTCAAATAATCTTCTGTTAATTCTGAAAGCGCGTCTTTCTCTTCTTGTTCAAATCGATTTAGTAAGACTCGATCAGCTTGCGTAATTTGGGCTTTTACTGTTTTCGAAACAAACTTATCTGATAATAAATGCTTTAAACTTTTTCCCTTTACCAAGCTTAAGATCCCTAACAGACGGAATCCGGGCCATGACAGTCCGTAATTAGCTATTTTTATAGGGATGGCCACTCCGCTAGCCTCTATAACCACCGCTTCAACATTTAATTCTTTCATTTGCTCCAAGGAAATCCCTAAGTCGTCATTTAACTTACAACAAACACACCCGTTGCTTAATGAAAGCGTTAAAGAGTCTTCATTGTTTATAAGCTCTTCATCTATATTTAACTCTCCAAAATCATTAACCAAGACTCCAATGGGTTTTTTAGCCTCTTTTAACAATTGATTGATTAAAGTTGTCTTTCCAGAGCCCAGGTAACCCGAAATAATAGTTAAAGGGATCATCTATTAGAGATTGGAAAAACCTTACCTTCAAATAAGGTGGCTTCAATTTTTATATCTTTTATCATCATGGGGTCTACCTCTAATGGATCTTGAGCTAAAACCGTAAAGTCTGCTTTTTTTCCTGCTCTAATGCTTCCTATTTCATGATCTAACCCTAATATTCTTGCTGCGTTGATAGTTATAGCTTCCATTCCTTGCTGAGGACTTATTCTTTCTTCTGGTGACATTAAAACACCTTTCTCATTTATTCTATTTACTGCCACCCACATACTCATCAAAGGTTGTGCAGGAGCCATAGTGAAATCTGAGTGTAAGCTAGTGGTAACTCCTTCTCTAAAACAAGAGCCTATTCTCGACATTGAAGAAGCTCTTTCAAATCCTACAGTGTGGTTTGCATATAAATCAGATAATTCATGCACATAATAGGCGTTAGCAGATACGTTGGCTCCTAATTTAGAAAGTCTGTGAACCTGTTCAGGATTGGATAATCCAAAATGTTCTAAAGTAAACCCATGATTAAATCTGGGTTTCTCAAATTGGAGTTTTTCTAAAGTATCGATTGCAAGCTCAAGGCCTAAATCACCAGTCACGTGAACGTGTATGGCATAACCTTGATTCCAATATATTCGTGCTACTTCTTCAAACTGCTCTGGCGTGCTCAACCACTCTCCTTCGTGACCATCTATGTAACCTGGTTCCATTAATTGAGCAACTTGAGCAAAGAAAGCTCCGTCAGTGAATAATTTAACCCTCTTCCTGAAGTTTAGTCTGTGTGTGTTTCTTTCCGGTAACTCGGAAATTAACTTTTCTGCTTTTATGTTTGATCCTCCTGCATGCTGAATCAGGGCTGTAGCGTGAGCAATAAGTTCAACTCTAAATGGGTTATCGTCGTTCTCATATAGTGCAAATTGAGTGTTTAATTCATTATCAAAGTCGAAGAGCCCTACCGCCATGTCTGCTATGGTTGTTTGTCCTCCATAATGGACAACTTCTTTAAGTTTAAGTAACCCTTCTTTAAATTTATCGGGGTCTAGAATATAAGGATTTAATTTTTGTATAGCGTATCCCAAACCTAGCTCAAAGAATCTCCCTCTTTCAAAATCTATCTGACTAGCCCCCTTTACATCTTCTTCAGTAATGCCTAAGTAATCTAAAGCCCCATCGTTCATGCACAATTCATGGAATGATCTATTCCAAACCACTATCGGTTTATTTGATTCTATTTTATTTAAACGAGACCTAGACATAGGTCCGTGCCATAAATCATGATGACCCCAAGTTATGAAAATATCTTTATGAGTCGGATTAGTTAATGCTTCTTTTAGCCTTTTATCATAATCTTCTGGTGAGGTTGTTGCCGGTGTGTCTCCCCAAGGAAATCTCCATTCCATTGCCGTAATAAAGAAAGTAGGAAGCAAAACAGCTGCCATCGAAGGATGTAAGTGAGGATCTATTAAGCCTGGAACAATAATCGAATCTCTAAACTGCTTATCTATCTCGTAATCATTATTTTCCAGCCAAGGTTTCATGGAATCTAAAGAACCTGTTTCAAGAATAAGACCATCCCTAACGGCCACCGCTTCAGTACGCGGAAGAGATGGGTTCATCGTAATAATGGACTTAGCTTTATATACTTTAATCATGCATAGATAAGAATAACATATGAAGAAAGTGTTTAGAGAGATGGTAGACACGAGTGGACTTGAACCACCGACCCCCACCATGTCAAGGTGGTGCTCTAACCAGACTGAGCTACGTGTCTATAATAGGAAACAGATTATATAGAATAGATTTACTTCTACTATTTTCTTTAAGAAATAATTTCGTAAAGCGCTGACGTGAGAGAATTTGTAGTCCGGTAGAGGTCTTGGGGTTGATGCATCCTATTGCATAAAAAACCATAACCAATTTTATTTTCTATATCTCCAAACCCTACACAGCCGCCAACGCCACAATGGCCAAAAAGTGTTTTAGGATGACTGGGTTGGTTAATGGTAGTTATCCCTAAACCAAGATCGAAGCCTGTACCAAAGCTTATTTCAGCCCCAAATATAACCGTGTCAGGACCTTTGGATAAAGGTTGAAGGCATTTATTTAAAGTTTCTTCAGAAACAATAGTTATTCCATCTCGTTCGCAACCTGTACTTAAGATTCCGAAAAGTTTAGCTAAAGATTCCGCCGTACCGTGTCCGTTAGCAGAAGGAATTTCTGCCATCCTCCAATCATCTGAATGAACATAATCTTGATCTGGATCAAAAGTCTCGAAAGCCACTTGATAGTCTCCACCCTTAAGCACCTCTTTTATAATCTTCAATTGTTCCGGAAGAAGAAAATCAGGAACATACGGAATTAATTTAAGAATTAAAGATTCTGAACGATCATCAGCCAAAATATTTGCACATCTTTGAATATCTTCTTGGTTCAGTCCTATCTTAAAATCTATAGCCAAAGGTTCTGCAATCTCTTCTTTAAAGAACTGACCGACAGATCTACCGTCTACTCTTCTTAGTATTTCTCCTACAAGCCAACCATATGTAAGCGCGTGATAACCTTGAGACGTGCCTGGTTCTCTAAAAGGTTTTTGCTTTTCTAAAACCGAAACCCAAGAATCCCAATCCGAGAATTTTAAATCTGGAATTCCATCTTGGAAACCAAACATACCTGCCCTATGGCACATAAAATCGCTAACCTTTGTATTTTCTTTTCCATTACAAGCGTATTCAGGCCAGTATTCTGAAACATTTTTACTTATATCTAATTTACCTTGATCAATTAGTTTAGCTATACATATAGCTGTTACTGCTTTAGTTGTAGAAAAAACATTTAAGATAGTATCTTCAGTCCAAGGTTCGTTCTTATCTAAATCTTTGTACCCCCCAGAAAGGTTTACAACCATTTCTCCTTCATGTTCTATTGCAACACTTGCGCCAGTATCAAACCCACTTGCAAGAGATTCTTCTAAAAGATCTTTAATCTTAGAAAATCTAGGGTCGCAAAATCCAGATAATTTTATTTCATCCATTATTAAGACTAATCTTCAAAATCAGCCGCTTGTGTTTGATGGACTCCACCATAGTTAGCAGGAGAATAATGCTGGCTCTTTACGACCCAATTACCGTTCTCTTTAACCCAGGTCATAGTTACTCTAGTGCGGTAATCTGAGGCGTTTCCACCAGCAGTCACAACACCTTCAGCATAAAACCTTGCTAATACGACACTCTCTGAAAGTTGTATAGCTTCAGGATAAAAAACATTTGTTATTCCTCCTTGATCAAACTTTTCCCATTGCTCCACAGAAGGTATCTGCCTAGGTTTATGGAAACTGCCATCTGAATTAGTGCCATAAGTTCCCGTCTTACTCTCTAGCGCTACAACGGTTTCATAATCGTTGTTGTTTCTGGCTTCAAAGTACTTTTCTAAAGAAGTCAATACATCCTGTTCTGATTTAAGATGTCCATCTGCACTTACAAAAGAAAGAAAGAACATACTTAAGATTAAAATTGCGTGTTTCATTTATTCTCCTTATTTATATTTAATATTAAGCTTAACAAATAATTATTACTTATGAGCTTTATTTTTTATTCTATATTTTTCTTTAAAAAGAACTAACTGATGTAAAGTAGACTATTCACACTAAATGGAGAAATTATGAAACAACTTTTTTTATCAACTTTTCTTATATTTTCATTTTCTATTAATGCTTCGACAATAGCTATTTTTAAGTGCGAGCTTTTAGATGGGCACAAAATTGATGAAGTAAAGGCTATAAACTCGGAATGGGTTAAGGCTGTTAATAATATTAATGAAAGTAAAGTAACTAGCCAAGTACTAGAAGCAGTTGTATCGCCAAAGATGCAAACCTTTATGTATATTGATACATACAAAGATGCCGTTCATTGGGGTCAAATAAGAAATGAAATTAAAAATGGCGCTATTCAAGCATTTACGGAACAATTTGATGAAGTCTCTAAATGTACTTCTGTGAGCTTATATGATGCCGAAACTAGCTAAAAAACCGTAAACACAGAAAGGTATTCTCTTAGCTAATATAGTAAAAAGGCCCTTAAAAGGGCCTTTTTCTTAATAGTAATGATTAATCTCTCGTTACTACAACTTCGGAGCTCTGACCTCCTCCGTATTTACCAAGCTCTTCTCTAGCAACAGTTCTTCTGTGGACTTCATCAGGTCCGTCTGCAATCCTCAAGGTTCTCATATGTGCATACATACTTGCCAGAGGAAAATCTTGACTAACTCCACCACCTCCATGCATTTGGATGGCTCTATCTATAAGCCTACAGGCTACTATGGGAACGTGTACTTTTATTTGAGCAATTTCGCTCCTAGCTACCTTATTGCCTACTGTATCCATTAAGTTTGCGGCGTTTAAAGTCAATAACCTAGAAGTTTCTATGTCTATCCTGCTTTCAGCTATATAGTCATAATTTGCTCCAAGACTTGATATTTTCTTACCAAAAGCAATTCGTTCTTCTGATCTTTTGCACATCAATTCAAGAGCTCTTTCCATGACACCGATTGTCCTCATGCAATGGTGAATTCTTCCAGGTCCTAATCTGCCTTGAGCAATCTCGAAGCCTCTTCCTTCTCCTAGAAGGAGATTTTCTTTAGGCACTCTTACATCTTTGAATGAAACCCTGCCATGTCCGTGCGGAGCATCATCATATCCAAATACATGCATCATTTTTTCTATCTTTATTCCAGGAGAATCCATTGGAACGATAATCTGTGACTGACGTTGATGCTTTGGGTTGTCAGGGTTAGTCATACACATGAAAATTAGAACTTTACATCTGGGGTCGCCAGCTCCAGAAGTCCACCACTTCTCACCGTTTATTACGTATTCATCGCCTTCCAGAACAGCTGTTGTACAAATGTTTGTGGCATCAGAAGAAGCTACTGCAGGTTCAGTCATTGCAAATGCGGATCTAATTTCACCATCTAAAAGAGGTTTTAGCCATCTCTCCTGTTGTTCTTCATTAGCATATCTCGCCAACACTTCCATATTACCGGTGTCTGGAGCAGAGCAATTGAAAATTTCTGAAGCAATTCCTGATCTACCCATTAACTCAGCTAATGGCGCATAATCTAAGTTGCTCATGCTTTCACCCATCGGGTTTTCTGGTAAAAATAAATTCCAAAGACCTTCTTCTTTAGCTATTTCTTTTTTATCTTCAATAATTTGAGGTATTTGCCATCTATCACCTTGCTCCGTAAATTCTTGCATTTGTCGTGCATAAATTTCTTCAGCTGGATAAATATGATCATCTAAGAACTTTATAATCCTTAACTGGAGTTCTTGTGATCTGTCTGAAAAATGAAATCCCATCTAACTTCTCCTTATAATTGATATGTATTACTGTTATTATGTAATATAAGTTTTATTTATATCTAATATTAATTTAAGTACCGATCATAGTGCTATACCTTAAGTTAGTCTAGGTTGATATTTGTTACCAAAAAACAAAATTTAAAATTTCATGAACTTAAAGCAAACAGATCTAAATTTATTCAAAGCCTTTGACGTTATCTATACTGAAAAGAATCTAACCAAAGCCGGTCAAATCTTAGGAATAACGCAACCTGCTGTCAGCAACGCATTGTCTAGACTTAGAGAAATGTTTAATGACGAACTCTTTATAAGGTCTTCAAAAGGCATGCTACCTACTCCAGTTGCCCAGGATATTATCGGTGATGTAAGAGAGGCATTAGGGTTGATGAATAAAACTATTTCTCAAACAGACTCTTTTGAACCAGCTACTTCCGAGATTACTTTTAAGATTTCGATTGGAGATAGTTCAGAATATAGGCTTTTACCAATACTACTTAAAGAGTTAGCAAAAGAAGCTCCGAATATAGCTGTAGAAAGTTTTCTAATTCCTAGAAAAGAAACCCCAAAAGAATTATCAGCAGGAAATGTAGACTTCTGCATAGACCCTCCTGTACATACAGATTCTTTTCTAAGACATCAAAAGATTTACGAAGATGATTATGTGCTTATTGCAAGAAAAGGACATCCTATAATGAAAAAGAAAAAAATTAACATGGATGATTACTTATCTCTTTCTCATATGCACGTTTCAAATAGAAAATCTGGTATTGGACTGGTTGATATGGCCTTAAATAGATTGGGTCATTCTAGAAAAATTTCTCTTAGGTCTCAGAATTTCTTAGTTGCCCCTTTTGTTGTTGAGAGATCTGATCTAGTTATTACTACAACTAGAGGTTTTGCTAAACATAGAGGGTTAGGAGTAATGGAGTTACCCTTTAAGATTGATCCTATTGTTTTAGACCTATATTGGCACGAATCTAAAGATTCTGACCCTTCAAATAAATGGATGAGGGAATTAATGCTAAAAACTTACGGATTGATTCAGGACAATTAAATGGTGCGGATGAGAGGACTCGAACCTCCACACCTTTCGGCACCAGAACCTAAATCTGGCGTGTCTACCAATTCCACCACATCCGCAAGTGGCGGGTATTATAGGCCTCTACTCGTTTGATGTCGCGTCTTCGGAACTTATATTTATAATTCCCAACTCTAAGTCATTTAATTTCTCTTTAAGAGATAATATGGATTGGTTTACTTGGGTTCTATAAAGGTCCATTGACTTAGTTGCTTCTTCCAGATCTGCTAATCTTTCTTCAATATCATCATCTTGAGAAGAAGGATCTACCATGTCCAAAGATTGACTTACTTTTTCTTGCATTTTTTCAAGCTTAGCAAGTTCCAAATTAAATGACCTTTGTTTGGCTGACAGTGTTTTATATTCTTTATCTAAAGATTCTAATGTCTCTTCAATCGACTCTATTGAGTTTAAATTCTGGGATATACTCTTTCTATTCTTCTTATTGCTTAAATCCCACAACTTCCTGATCTCTTTATTGATAAATTTTAGTTCTTGGGAAGTTGTTTCAATAAGGTCATCAACCTTATTTGACTGAATGGAGATATTCTCTTCGAGCATACTAATCCTTTCAATGAAACTTTTCCCGGCTTGTTGTTGGCTACCCGAAGTATTAAAAAACCAAAATCCTAATAAAATTATTCCAATAGTGTTCACTATTGTTATTGTTGAAGAAAAAAGCATTGACCCACCCTTAACTCTTCTTTGTCCTCTATTTGAAACAGCCTCAGAGCGAACCGGCTTAATATCTTGGTTATCTTCTTCTTTAGATTTGTTCATTAATTAGGGTTATTTTAGCCTTTCATTCTATTAGATCGTAGATACAATAGAAGTTTATATTAAAATTCTAATAATTAGGATTAGATTTATTTAAGAGGAACAAGATGAATTTTGAATTTTCAGCGGACCAAATGCAATTGAAAGACATTGCTAGGAAGTTTTTAGAAAAAGAAGAGACAGTAAAAAGAGCTAGAACTATTTTAGAAGGTGAAGAATCTTATGATAAAGATCTTTGGTCTCAAGTAGCTGAGATGGGCTTTACTGCAACAGTTATTCCAGAAGAATACGGAGGTTTAGGGTTAGGATATTTAGAACTTTGCGTAATAGCAGAAGAGTTAGGAAGAAGTCTAGCTCCAACACCTTTTTCGTCTAGTGTTTACTTGGCTACGGAATCAATTCTTCAATTTGGTTCAGATTCACTTAAACAAATAAACCTTCCTTCTTTAGCAAGTGGAGAAAAAATAGGTGCTTTTGCTCATACAGAATCGACCACCTCTCCAACTGAGGAAAACATTTCATGCGAATTTAAGGACGGTTCTTTGAATGGTTCTAAGATCGCAGTAACTGATGGAGATGTAGCAGATTTTTTTATAGTCTCTGCTAAGTCTGGATCAGAAGTTGGACTGTTTCTAGTTGAATCTTCATCGGATGGAGTTGAAGTAACAAGCCAACCTACTCTAGATCCTTCTAGGTCTCATGCTGCTATATCATTTAAGAATGCGAAGGCTGAAACATTGGATTCAGGATGGTCAAACATAACCACATTGCTGGATAGAGCAGCAGTTCTGTTTTCATTTGAACAACTTGGTGGAGCTGAAGCCTGCATGAATATGGCAAAAGAATACGCAATGGGTAGATACGCTTTTGGTAGATCTATAGCTTCTTTTCAAGCAATAAAACATAAATTAGCTGATATGTATATTGCGGTAGAGCTAGCAAGGTCTAACTGTTATTACGGAGCTTGGGCTCTAAGTACCGATGCACCAGAACTACCTACCGCTGCTGCTACATGTAGGGTTAGTGCTAGTCAGGCTTATCATGAATGTTCCAAAGAAAATATACAAACACATGGCGGAATGGGTTTCACTTGGGAATTTGATTGTCACCTCTATTACAGAAGGTGCAGGCAACTGGCTGCAAATATAGGAAGCCAATCTATTTGGAAAGATAAACTTATAAGCTCCTTAGAAAGAGCTAATCAAATATAGGAGAAAACTATGGATTTTAACGATACTCAAGAAGAAGCTAAATTTAGAAAAGAAGCTTATGAATGGCTAAAAGCCAATGCATCTTTAAAAGAAGGACCTAAAGATGGTTGGAGAGCAGCCTCTGAAGAAGAAGGACTTAAAGAAGTTAAGGTTTGGCAAAAGAAATTACATGAAGACGGTTGGGCTTGTATGCATTGGCCTAAGGCTTACGGTGGGCGTGAATCAACTCCCATTGAGAGAGTCATTTGGGGACAAGAAGTATCAAAGTTTAAAGTTCCTGGTGGCTACCTTGAAATAGGTCAAGGAATGGCGGGTCCTGTGATGATGATGTACGCAACTGAAGAACAAAAAGAAAGATACCTACCTCCTTTGGCTACCGGTGAAGAGATATGGTGTCAGCTCTTTAGTGAACCTGCTGCTGGATCGGATGTTGCTGGCATTAAGACCAAAGCAGAATTAGATGGAGACACTTGGACAATAAATGGCCAAAAGGTTTGGACTTCAGGAGCTCATTTTAGTGATTACGGAATCCTAGTTACTCGAAGCGACCCTTCAGTACCTAAACACAAAGGCTTAACTTTCTTTTTTGTAGATATGAAATCTCCTGGCATTGAAGTAAAGCCAATTAAACAAATATCTGGTGGCGCGAATTTTAATGAAGTTTATTTTACAGATGTAAAAATTCCCGACAGTCAAAGATTAGGTGCGGTTGGAGATGGGTGGAAAGTATCTTTAACAACCTTGATGAATGAAAGACTTGCCGTAGGTGATGCATCTGGACCAGACTTTGAAGAAGCTTTCACTCTTGCAAGAGGTCAAGATTTAAATGGAAAACTAGCCATTGAAAATGATGCCGTAAGAGAAAAGCTTGCTGATTGGTATTGCCAACAGAGCGGTCTAAAGTTTGCTAAGTATAGAAATATCTCAGCTTTATCAAGGGGAGAAACTCCTGGCCCGCAATCTTCGATAACGAAAATTGTAAGTGGTAATAAATTACAAGAAGTAGCTAATTTCGGTCTAGATATTCTGGACTCTGCTGGAATAATCAGAAGTGATGAAGATGGTGCAGAACAATCCATGTATCAATATGGATTTTACGGTGCTGCTGGCATAAGAATAGCTGGTGGAACTGATGAGATACTTAAGAATATCATTTCAGAGCAAGTTTTAGGAATGCCTCAAGATATGAGAGCGGATAAAGGCATACCATTTAACGAAATACCATCAGGAAATAAATAATTCTGTAAAAGACAATCAATCAGCAAGCTCTTTATTAAATCTTGGGTTTGCTGATTTATCTTGGAAAGAAAATAACCCCTTCTCTGAGCTCTATGGAGACTTTTACTCATCTAAAAAAGGTGCATACGCTGAAGCAAGACATGTATTTATTGAAGGCAACCAATTACAAGAAAAGTTTCTTAATTTAGGAGCTGAAGAGACTTTTAGTATTGTTGAAATAGGATTTGGAGCTGGAATAAATTTCCTAGCTACTTGCCAAGAATGGCTTAAAGTAAATAAAAGTAATCAATTCCTAGATTACGTAGCTTTTGACAAAACTTTATTCAATTTAAAAGACTTTGAGAAAACCATTAAAAAAAGCCCTGAGTTAAAAGAACTCTCTAAAGTTTATATAAACAACTATCCAGCTAATGTTGCTGGGACTCAAAGAATTCACTTTGACGATTATAGAATTTCACTAACTCTAATACTTGGAGACATTAAAAATTCTCTTTCTTATTTAACCGAAACTTCTGATATAGATGTTTGGTACTTAGATGGTTTTGCTCCTGATAAAAATCCTGATATGTGGTCTAAAGAAATTTTTAAACAGATGTATCTTTCAAGTCACGGAGATACAACATTTTCTACATTCACATCGGCAAGATTAATAAAAAATAATTTAGAAGAAAGTGGCTTCGTCTATGAATTAGATAAAGGCTTTTCAAATAAACGTCACATGTTAAAAGGAAAAGCCCTAAGCACTAATGTTAAAGAAGTCTCTAAGAAGAAGATAGCAGTCATAGGTTCTGGAATAGCAGGAAGCACATTGGCTTATAAATTAGCGCAAAGAGGTCACAGAATAGATGTATATGAACAAAATGATGAACTTTGTTCAGGTGTCTCGGGAAATGGCGTTTTAATCACCTACCCAAGATTATCTGCCTTTGACTCTCCTTATGCTAGATTTTGCTTACATTCTTTTCTTTTTGCTTCATCTTTTTATGATAGCCTTAATTCAAATGCATGGTATAAATCAGGAGTATTCTTGATGAATCATGACGACTCATCTCTTAAAAGGCAAAACTCTCTTCTGGATGCTAGACCTAGTAATGATCTATTCGAAGAATTGAGTTGTGAAGAGGCAAGCAAAAGAGCAGGACTTAAATTAAACAATGGAGGTATTTTCTTTAAGAAAGGAGGTTATTTAGAAGCTAAAGCCCTTTGCCAAGATTTACTAAGTCATAAAAATATTAATTTAATCTTATCTTCTAGGGTCGAAAAGATAGAGGCGGATGGAAAAAATCTTACACTTGTTAGTGAAGGAGAAATTTCTGAATACGAAGAAGTATGCCTATGTGCTGGTTACGCTTCTGAAAATTTACTTAATTTTCCTGGACTAAGCTCTAAAAGAGGACAGATATCTTATGTAGATAGCTCCAAAGATTTTGAGAAACTAAATTTCCCTATCTGTGCCAGCGGATATTTTTCTCCAAGAGTTAAAGGTTCCCATGTTCTAGGTTCGTCTTATAGCGAGGTAACGAATGATATTGTTCTTGAGGACGAACACACGAGTAACAAGGAAAAATTAAAAGCTATACATGACTTTAAAGTAAACATAGTTGATGGCAATGTTGGTTTTAGGGCCGTAACGAAAGATAGGCTGCCTCTAATAGGTATTAATAAAGGAATATATGTAAACACAGGACATGGTTCAAGGGGCTCAACAAGCTCCCCTTTATGTGCTGAGATTATTGCAGATCTTATAGACGGAAGGCCATTGCCTGCGGATCATGAAGTAGTTATAGCTTTAGATGCAAATAGGTTTAATTAAAACCTGAAACAGCTTCTTTAATAAGTGTATTGATCGCTTCCTGATCATTTTGATTATTTGATCTTTTAAATCTTGTAAAAGCATACCAAACAACTTCATCACTTTTCGCATCATGGAACCTTATTGAAATTTCATCTTTATCAGATCTAATATACCTTTGATCTCTAGAATCAAAGTATCTACCATAATATCCATAACCTCCTAAATCAGAAGATCTATCAATTTCTCTTTTTGTTCCTAAGTAGAATCTAATAACTAAATCAGGTTTCTCAGAAATCTTAAGGCCTTTATCCTCTAAAGAGGATTCTATTGCTCTATCTATTCTTTGAATAAGAATAGGATTTATACTGATTAATTCAGGAGCGTCTTCTACGTCAGGCGATTGAACTTTAAATGACTTATAAGAAGAGAGATCATAATTTCTATCTGAGTCAGTTTGAATATAAGGGGAACTGGCACAAGCTGCCATTAAGGATAATGCCGATAGAAGGATAATGTTTCTTATCATAATCATTAGATGATATTAATAATTAGAAAAAAATAAACCTTTTTCCTAACCTTTTTTTACAACCTTCATATTGAATCTTATATCTATCTGACTGTCTTTGGACTTTATCTGCAACAGACAGCAGCCATGGCTTAGTCCTATAACTACCTTTTTTATAGCCCCCTCTTCCTTCATGATAAGCTAGGTATAAAGCTCTCGCATTAGTTAAAGAGATCCCTAATTGTTTATGAGTTTTATAGTTATACCAACCAACAAAATCTACAGAGTCTTCAAAATCATTTCTGCTCACAAACCAGCCCCCTCTGTCGTCTAAATACATTTCCCAAGTACCATCAACTGCTTGCGCATATCCTCTTGCGCTAGTTACTCTTTTCCAAGGTATAAAGCCCAGAAGTTTAGTTCTTCCTGGCCTTGCATCAGCGATAAAACTAGACTCCTGCTTTATAATTGCCATCGAAACATAAACAGGCACTTTCCATCTTTTTTCAGTTTTTTTTGCAGCTTTATACCAGCTATATCTCTCTTTAAAGATCTTACAGACATCAGTAGTGGTAGAAGGAGGGCTATTAGAAGCACAACTAATCGTTAAAATAAGCAAACTAAATAATAAAAATAATTTTCTTATCATTACTGTTTAAGAATTCTTAGAACGTTATCTTCTTCCAAAACTTCAATTCCCAGATCAAGAGCTTTTTTTAGTTTTGAACCAGGTTTTTCACCAGCTATAAGATAATCTGTTCGACTAGAAACGGTGCTAGATACTCTTGCACCCGATCTTATTAACTCTTCTTTTAGTTGGCTTCTGGCTATGTTGTTAAAAGACCCAGTTATAACAACCACTTTTGAGCTAAATAAATTATCCGACTGAATTTTAACCTCTTGTAATTGAATCCCTAACTTAAGTAATTTTTTAATTTGATTCTGATTACCCTTTTTGGATAAATAATTAAAAATATGATCAGCAGCAATTGGACCGATGTCATTTATTTCAATCAATTCTTCTTTTGATGCTAGCAAGAATTTATCAATATGCTGAAAGTTTAAAGAAAGGTTTAAAGCGGTAGCTTCCCCTACTTCTCTAATTCCTAAAGCGTAAATAAATCTTGAGAGCGTAGTTTCTTTACTGTTTTCTATTGAAGTTAGAAGCTTTGAAGCAGATTTTTCTGCAAAACCTTCTAATCCTAATAAATCTTTCTTTTTTAAAGTGTATAAATCTGAGAAATCAGAAATAAGTTCCTTTTTTACTAAAAGTTCAATGATCCTTTCGCCCAAACCATCTATGTTGAGTGCATTTCTAGAAACATAATGTCTGATTGACTCAGTTTTCTGAGCCGGGCAATTTGTTCCGGCATTACACCTTAATATAGCTTCACTTTCTAATTTAACTAATTTGCTATTACAGGAAGGGCAAGTATTCGGAGTCTCAACTTTATGTGAGTCTTTTTTTCTTTTGGATAAGTCAACTTTGATAATTTGCGGAATTACATCGCCTGCTCTCTTAATTTGTACCGTGTCACCTTCTCTAACATCAAGACGTTCTATTTCATCAAAGTTATGGATGCTTGCATGAGAAACTACCACTCCTCCAATATTAAGTGGTTCAAATTCTGCAACTGGTGTAATGCTTCCCACTCTTCCTACTTGAACACTAATAGACTTAACTTTTGTCGAACCCACTTCTGCAGGGAATTTCCTTGCTATAGCCCACCTTGGTGCCCTAGAAACCTGGCCCAGAGATTCTTGCATCTTAAAACTATTCACTTTAAAAACCACGCCATCTATCTCATAAGGAAGTTGCTCTCTTAAACCTTCTATTTTTCTAAAATAAGAGATACATTCGTTTAAGTCATTTGCTTGTTCAGCTAACGGATTGATAGGTAAACCCCATGAGGCATAGGATTCAAAAACTTCCTTTTGAGTTTTAGGTGAAGTGCCCTTACCAAAATCTATGCTTCCCATACCATGCGCAAAAAACTTTAAAGGTCTTGAAGCTGCAACCCTAGGATCTAATTGTCTTAGACTTCCCGCTGCAGCATTTCTTGGATTAGCAAAAATCTTCTCAGAGTTAAACTTTGCTTTATTATTTATCTCCTTAAAATCTTTGGTATCAATAAAGACTTCTCCTCTTATCTCTATCAAACTGGGTGCCTTAATTTTGGATTCTCTAAAAGATAAAGGTATTGAAGATACGGTTCTAATGTTATGAGTTATGTCTTCGCCTATTTTTCCGTCTCCTCTCGTGGTTGCTTGATGCAAGTAACCTTTCTTATAAATTAGATTAACGGCTATTCCGTCTAATTTTGGTTCGCAGGAAAAGTTGACTTCGGTTTGTGATATAAGTCTCTCTAGTATTCGTTTGTTAAAATCTTCTAAATCCTTAGTATTAAAAGCATTTTCAAGAGAAAGCATAGGCGTTAAATGATCTACCTTATTAAATCCTTCTAAAGGTTCTGAACCTACTCTTTGAGTGGGAGAATAGCTATAACTAAGACTAGGATATTTAGTTTCTAATTCTAAGAGTTCATTAAAGAATGCATCGTATTCAGAATCCTCAATAGTAGGATTATCTAAAGAATGGTAATTATATGAATGTTCATTAATTATCTTGTGAAGCTCGAGTACTCGAGATTTGACTTCTGCATCAACTTTCATCAAATATTAAGTTAACCAGCGCTTGCCAAGAATTGTCTTCTATATTCAAGGACTTGTTGTCTCATGTGTTCAATCATTTGCTTAGTAAGTAGATTTCTATCTTCATCAAGAATCTCGCATTTAAAGTTTTCTTTTAAAGATTGTGAGACATCAATTAACAGATCAAAAGATTCTAAAGGGCTTGATAAATTAGTAGGGTCTAATACTAGTGCTAAGTCATCAGAAACATTATCTTCTAAGAAAGTCCCTGGTTTTTTTCCGTTTAAGATGTTGAAAGCTATATTTCTTTTTTCATCTAAAATTGTAAACAAGCCTTTTTCATCATAAACAAAATTTAAATCATTTATTGCTTCCGTAATAGAGTCCTTCGAAAACTGATCTTTTCTTTGGCTACTTAAGTGCAAAATAAGGAGTGAGTTCGAAGGCTTAATATCTACCAACATCTCTTCTTCTTTATCTTCAAATTCTTGTTCAGAAGGTTCGTCACTAAAGCCTTGCATCCATTCTTCTTCGAAGTCTTTACTTACATATTCTTCAACGTCTATAAGATCGACTTTTAGTGAGCTTCTTTTTATTCTTATTGCCCTTCGAATACCATCAATAAACACTAAAGCTAAAAGAGCTCCAATAACTATAGTTAATATTTCAGGTAAGTTGAACATGTTAACTAGCGGCCAATTCCACAGCTTGATCTACATCTACAGCAACCATTCTAGATACGCCTGGTTCTTGCATTGTAACGCCCATTAAATGCTTACTTTTCTCCATAGAAATTTTATTGTGTGAAATATATACAAATTGAACTTGTTTAGACATTTCTTCAACTAAATCTATAAAACGCATAGTATTCAGATCATCTAAAGGAGCATCTACTTCATCTAGCATGCAGAAAGGAGCTGGGTTTAATTCAAAAAAAGCAAAAACAGTAGCTATAGCAGTTAAGGCTTTCTCTCCACCCGACAATTGAGAGACACTTGCATTCTTCTTTCCTGGAGGTCTTGCTGAGATACCCACACCACAACTCAATAAATCATCTCCTAGCATTATAAGCTCAGCATGCCCTCCCCCAAAAAGTTTAGGAAAAGAATTAGCTAAGCTTAGATTTAATTTATCAAAAGTATCTTTAAAAGTTGTTCTGGTTTCTTTATCAATTTTATTGATTGCATTTTGAAGAGTTTCTAGTGCATCCATCAGCTCTTGATGTTGGCTATCAAGTAGCTCTTTTCTTTTTTCTTCTTGTTCAAATTCTTCCATTGCAGCTAAGTTAATAGCTCCTAATCTTGAAATCTTTAATTCAATTGATTCTAAATCTGAAGCAAAGTTATCTGAAGACTTAGATTCATCCAGCTCATTTAAAAGAGTTGCTAAATCTCCATCTAAATCTTTAATTTGTTTAACTAAATTATCTCCTTCTATCTTGGATGCCTGCCTTTCTAGTCTAAACTTCTCTAAAGCTTCTCGAAGACTAATTGCCATTTGTTCTTTTTCTATTTTCTCTCTTTCTATCTTATGTATGGATTCATTACACTTTTCGATAGCCTTTCTGGAGTTTAATAATTTATTTTCAACAAGTAATCTTTCCGATAGTAACTTGTCAAGATTAGCTTGTATTTCTGAAATAGGCTTGTTTAAAAGCTTAGATTCTTCAACTAAAGATAAATTCTCTGATTCAAGATCATTAAGCTGAGTATTTACATGCTTATCTTCCGATTGTAACGAAGCAAATTTAGCCTGCAGGTCAGCAAATTTATTAGTCTTATCAATTAAGTTAATTCTCTGTTGTTTTGCGTCTTCCGAATAATCGGATAGGAAATCTTGAGTTAGCTTGGTTAATTTTGATGGCTCTTCTTTTAAAGACTCTATCTCACTTTTTAATTCAATAACTTCAGACTCAATTTCTTTTATTATTTCGAGAGAGCTCTTTTTATTAAAATTCTCTATAAGAGATCCTATGTTCTTTTCTAACTTTGAAATAATAGATTTCGATTGAGCAATAAATGCTAACCACAAATTCTCAATCTTTTCAGATTCTTCTAAATTTAAATCTTCTACATTTCCCTCTTTGATTTTTTGTAATTCAGAATCAATAGAATCAATATTTGATTGAACTTGGTCTTTTAATTTTTTTAATGCCTGCAACTCCTCTCTTCTTGAGTCTATCTGTAAATTATTAGTGTTCAATTTTTCTTCAATCTCTCTAACTCTTTCCTTCTTAATGGCCAGTTCCTGTTCTGTTCTAGAAATATCAGCACCAAAACTATAAAACTCTTGTTGAACCTTATCCATTTCCGACTGCAACTCAATTTGGTTGGCTCTAAGTTCAATGACCTCACTATCAGAAGTATTTTTAGCGGAATTTACTTCCTCAACTTTTAGTTCTTGATCTTTTACTTCTTTTTCTTTCACTTTAACGATCTTAGAAATATCAAGCCACTTAGAGGCAAGAAGTAATTGGTGAGCTTTATTTTCATCTTTTCTGAGTTGCGAATATTTCTCCGCAGCTTTAGCTTGTCTTTGAAGTTTATGCAAAAGTCTTGATATCTCTTCTCTTAAATCTTCTAACCTGGAAAGATTCTCTCTAGTTCTTTTAATTCTTGATTCGGTTTCTTTTTTTCTTTCTAAGTATCTTGAAATGCCTGCTACTTCTTCTATATAACCGCGCATTTCTTCTGGTTTTGCACTTACCAACTGGGAAATCATTCCTTGCTCGATGATAGCGTAAGATCTAGGGCCTAAACCCGTTCCTAGGAACACGTCAGTCACGTCTCTCTTCCTACAACTTGTTCCATTTAGGTAATAATTAGACTGTCCATCCAACTCAAGGCTTCTTCTTACAGAAATTTCACTGTAACTAGAAAATTCTCCACCTATTCTTCCATCTTTATTATCAAAGAAAAGCTCTACAGAAGCTTTTGAGACTGGTTTCCTAGTTGAAGAACCATTGAAAACTACATCTGACATTGAATCACTTCTTAAATTTTTTGCAGAGCTTTCACCTAGCACCCACCTCACGGCATCTATTACATTTGATTTTCCACAACCATTTGGTCCGACTACGCAAGACATGGACGATGGGAAAGTTACTGTTGTTGGATCAACAAAAGATTTAAAACCAGATAGCTTTACAGAGTTTAATCTCATAATTTGTATTTTATTGGGGGGTAAGAATCCATTGCTTCAGAAAGAAGCATTAATGAAACAGAATTAACCTTCATTTACATGCAAAGTCTATTCTATATAAGGCCTAGAAACTACTGATTTTTTAGTTTTTTTACTGTCTCTATTAAGACCTTTAGTTCGGAAATATCTCTTTCATTTTCAAGGAAATTAAGAGCTTTTGTCCAAAGTTTAATAGTCAAATCTATGTTCTTATTTTCTAGTTCTTTCAATCCTTGTAAAGTTAAAGCTGAAGGGTTGTCTGGACTCTTCAATAAAGCTTCATCTAAAACCACCTCAATCTTACTATTAAAGGCTCTTTCCTCTTTTAAGAACATTGTTTGAGCGTATTCAGCCAAAACACTTCCTCCTAATTCATTTGGAAAATTCCTATATAACTGCTCAAAAGCTTGACTAGCTAAAGTGTTCTCATTTATACCTTTTAGTCTTTTAGCTAATAAGTAAATTTCTCCAGCTTGAACTCCGTCTCTACTTCCTATTTCTAGGATTATTCGATCAACCTCTAGAGCGTCTTGTTCTTTATTTGGTGATTGATCAGCAATAAATCTATTTAGAATTTCCTTATCATTGATCAATTTATAATTTTCTTCTCCCTCTAGGCCTTTATATACAAACAAAGTGATTGAAGTGCATAACAACGAAATTACAACTAGAGAGATCTTTAGGTCTAATCTAATAAAACCTCTTAGAGCAAAATAAAACAAAACGAAAAGCGGAACGAATAAATAAAAATAAATCATTTCAAAAGATCTTTACCTATTGATTCCCTTTTGAATTAGAAAATCTTGTTAATAGTATTACGAGTATTATGGAAAGTGTAATTAGAAAAATAAAAAGAGGTCCAAGCCATAGTGCGTATGTATCTGGCCTAAAAGGAGGGTCATAAACAATAAAATTTCCGTATCTATCTATCAGATAGGTCTTTACTTCTTCCTCGGTCCTTCCTGACTTAACCAGCCTATAAACCTCTCTCTTTAAGTCATTAGCTATAGGAGCATTTGAACCAGCTAAATTGGATCCTTGGCATTTAGGGCACCTAAGTTCATTTAATAGAGACAAAAATCTCTCTTCATGAACACTATCTTCAAATGGATAAATTACTTTAGGTTCATTAGCTGAAACTAGGCTATAGATAATAGTTATAAGCATTAGAGAAAAGAACTTCTTAAACATCATTGTCCTCATTTAAAAATTTCTCGAATTTCTCTTTCCATACTTTTTGAGTCAATGCGCCTACGTGCCTTTCTCTAATAATACCTTCTTTATCAACAAAAAATGTCTCTGGAGCTCCGTAAACACCTAAATCAATTGCCAGCTTTCCTTGTTGATCAAAAATGCTGAATTCAAATGGATTACCTTCATTCTCTAAAAGATCTAGAGCCTTTTTCCTATCATCCTTATAATTAAGACCATAGACTGTTAAGGTAGATTTATTCTTTAACTGCATTAGAAATGGGTGTTCTACTCTGCATGCTATGCACCATGTAGCCCATACATTAATCAAGGCAGGAAGTTTATTTACGCTACTCTTAGAAAGAATATTATTTGGATTTTCAAGAGCAGGTAATTTAAATTCTGGGACTAACTGATCTACAAGTACAGACTCCAATTGCTCGTTTTCTTGAGTTAAAAAAGAATATAAAACCACGACAAGAATTCCAAAAACAACCAAGGGCATTAAATTTAATATTCTTTTCATGACTTCCTTCTTAGAATGTTTATGCTAGAAATAAATGTGCCTAAAGTTATCAACAAAGCACCCAACCAAATCCATCTAATAAAAGGTTTGCTTTGCAGCTTAAATGACCAAGAATCTCCTTTAAAATTATCTCCCATTGAGATATAAAAATCTCTAAAAATTCCAGTATCTATAGCAGCTTCAGTGGTTACTTGACCTGAAGGAAAATAAGTCCTTTTTTCCGTTTGAAGATTAAAAGTTCTGCCACCATCTAAAACTTTAATGTTTGCTGTTTTCGAAATGAAATTTGGACCATTTTTATCTTTAATATCTAATAATTCTACATCTTTGTTAAGAAATTCTATTTTTTCTCCAGTGTCTAATATCAGCTCTATTTCATTAGAATAAGAGGACACCACCCCAACACCCAAGACCAGCAAGGCCATGCCCGTGTGAGACAATAAAACTCCTATTCTTCTATTAAGGAAATCTAAATATTTATTAAAAGATTTAAAAGAGAAATTAATTAATAAAGAGCCAACAATTAACCAAGAAAATATGAAAATTGTAAAAAAGGAAGCAGGGATAAGCTCATCAAATAAAACAAAAAGCAAAACAAGTGTTAAAAGAAATATCGATAAGGACTCTAATATTAATTTGGTTAGAAAATTAAAAGACTTTGTGCTTCCCCAAGATAAATATAAAGCTATTCCTTGTAGCAAACCAAGCGAAATGGAAAAAGGAAATATGATGAATTCAAAATAAGGAGCCCCCACAGAAATTTGCTTACCTCCTGTGTAAGCTTCATAAAGTAGCGGGTATAAAGTTCCAAAAAGAATAGAAACTGCTAAAACTACCAACAACACATTGTTCAAAAGTAATCCAAATTCTTTTGAATTTAATGAATAAAAAGAAGTCTTATTCCCTGTTGAGTTCTTAAACGCAAAAATAGCAAGGCCTCCAAGAACAAAGAATGAAAAGATTCCAAGTATAAATAGCCCTCTTTCAGGGTCCAACGCAAAAGCGTGAACAGAAGTTAAGATTCCGGAACGGACTAAAAAAGTCCCTAGCAAACTGGCAGCAAAGGCAAAGATAGATAGCAACAATGACCAGTTGACGAATAAGTTCCTGTTTTCTGTAACAATAAGTGAATGGACTAAAGCAACTGTTAAAAGCCAAGGAACAAAAGCTGCATTCTCAACAGGGTCCCAAAACCACCATCCACCCCATCCTAATTCATAATAAGCCCACCAACTTCCAAGGCCTATTCCAACGGTTAGAAAGCTGCATGCCAAAAGTGTCCACGGTCTAGAACTAGATGCCCAATCTTTATTTGATTGACCACTTAACATAGCCGAGATTGATATAGCAAAAGGTAATAACAACCCTGAATAGCCAAAATAAAGTAGAGGGGGATGAACTGTGAAAGCAAAATCTTGCAAAGAAGGGTTTAGATCGGCCCCGTTTAAAGGCGGAATAGGCAATATCCTTTCAAAGGGATTTGAAGTAAATACTGTAAACAGAAGGAAAGAAAAAATAACTAAACTGCAAACTCCAAAAACAAGATTAGAGAAATTTGTATTTCTATTTTTATCAAAAGATATAAATGCTAGTAACCAAATATTCATTGATAAAATCCATAAAATCAAGGAGCCTTCATGCGCTCCCCAGGTAGCTGCAAATTTATAATAGATTGGTAAATTTATATTGGAATTCTGAGCAACGTAAGCAACTGAAAAGTCATCAACTACAAAAGAGTAAATTAATGTAAAAAACGAACCAAATACCAATAAACACATCAATATAGCAATCTTCCGTATAGGTAGTTCTTTATTAAAAATAAAAGGACCAAGGCCCCCTACAAGGCTTAAAACCAATGACGATATTAAGAATATATGTCCTATTTCAGGAATCATTCTGTCTGTTCCATTAACTTTGCAACCTCGGGCGGCATGTAATTTTCATCGTGTTTAGCCAAAACTTCTATAGCCCTAAAAGTACCTTCCTTTTCAAGATACCCTTGAACTACAACCCCAGCTTTTTCAGAAAACAAATCGGGTAAGATTCCAGAATATTTTATTTTTAAATCGTTCTTAAAATCAGTAACTACAAATTCAATACTTAAAGAAGTATCGCTTCTCTTTATGGAACCCTCCCTAACCATACCGCCTGCTCTAATTAATGTTTCCGGAGAAAGATCGTTATTTAACAGGTCAGTAGGAGAATAAAATAAATTTAAATTCTTTGATAAGGCAGAGACAACAAGATAAACAGCCAAAATAGATCCTACTACAATAGCTATAAGAGCATATATTCGTTGTTTCCTTATAGGATTCATTGAGCTTTAGCTTTATTTTCTTTGTATATCCTATTTAGCTTTCTGTTTGGTAAATAGATATTTATACCTATTATAAAAAATAATATAAATAGGCATGACCATACATATAAACCATTTCCATCCATGCTAATAATTGTAGATATTTGTTCTATCATCTTTCTAAATTAAGAAATTGCTTAGAAACCCAAGATCTATTTTTTTCTCTAATAACTACTTCAGCTCTTAGGTTCATCGTTAACAATAAAGCAAAAATTAAATAAAAGCCTAAAAAACAAAGTAAAAGAGGTTGGTACATGTCCGGAGTCATGCTTGGTGCCGAAGTTAAAGAAAAAGTAGAAGGCTGATGCAAAGTTTGCCACCAATCAACAGATTTCTTAATTATTGGAATGATAGCTATGCCTGCTAAAGAAAGTATTGAAATAGCACGATCAGCTTTTGTCTTATTATCGATTGAAGAATGCAGTCCGATGATAGCTGCGTAGATAAAAAATAAAATGAGAGTTGAGGTTAATCTTGCATCCCAAACCCACCAAGTTCCCCAAGTAGGCTTTCCCCAAATAGAACCTGTTAATAAAGCAATTAATGTGAAACTAGCTCCTATAGGTGCAGCCGATTTTAACAACATACCAGAAATCTTGACTCTCCAAACCATAGTTATAAAGCCACATATCGCCATGAACATAAAAATAGATTGGCCTAATATTGCCGAAGGAACATGAATATAAATAATACGATAAACATCTCCTTGCTTATAGTCAGTAGGTGAGTAAAAAAGTCCCCACAAAAGCCCTGCAATAAAAACAGTGATCGATATAAATAAAAGCCAAGGTAGTATTTTTGAGGACCATTTAAAAAATAAAGGTGGCGACCCCATTTCTATAAACCAGTTTTTAATGTAATTCCAAATCTTATTCATAGTTTAAAAGTATTGCCTCAACAGTTAATAAGCATAGCCCGGGTACGCCGATTGCTAACATCGCTCCCATGATCAATAAAAAACCTGAATAATCTTGATAATCGATTGCAGAAGAAACTGCGGCCGTTCCCATTAACAAAGTCGGAATAGAGAAAGGTAAAACAATAATCGCACTCAATATTGCTGATTTACCCAAAGAAAGAGCTGCTCCGATAGCACCTAATAGGCTCATAAAGAAAGTTCCTAGAATCAGACTACAGATCATTGGTAAAAGACTACTTACGGGCAAATACAATATTAAAGAACTGATTAATGAAGCTAATAAGATAGGGAATCCCGTAACCAACCAATGACAAAGTACTTTTGCAAAAACCAAAACAAAAGATGGATCATTCGAAATGAAAAACTCATCTAAAGTTCCATCCCTAAAGTCTTCGCTAAATATAGTTTCTATAGCCAATAAAGAAGACAGTAAGGCTGCTATCCAGATTACTCCAGGGGCCAACGACCTCAGAAAGTCCTGATCAGGGCTTAAAGCTATAGGGAAAAAGCTAATTACTATTAAAAAGAAGATCAGTGGAGTGATGTAAGTTGAAGACCTCCTAAAGGCCATAAGCAAATCTCTTCTTAAAATTAAAAAGAACCAATTATAAATATTAGACTTCATGGTCTAAAGTAATTTGATTAGATGTAATTTCGGAAGGTCTATGTCCAGTTATAACAAAAGAAGCTCCTTTAGCGTTTAATTCTTCAATGATTTCCACAATTAAACTTGAGGCCTGGTCATCAAGTGCAGAAAATGGTTCATCAATGAAATAAATTCCGAAATCCTTTAATAGCCATCTAGCTATTGAAATTCTTTTCTTCTGACCAACTGACATTTCAGAAGCAAACGAAGAATGATTGTTAATCCCAACTCTATTTAGTGAAGAAAGAATCTTTTCTTCAGAAACCCCAAAAGAATAACTTGATAATCTTAGATTCTCTTGAGCGCTTAATAAATTTTTAATCCCCAAGGAATGTCCTTGATAAAAACAATCTATAGACCTGAAATTATTATAATTATTTTCATTATCTAGCCACTCCATCTCGCCATCACCTATATCAATTAAGCCAAGTAGAACCCTTAATAAAGTGGTCTTTCCAGAGCCATTTGATCCAATAATTTCTATATTTTGACCAGGATGTACTTCGAAATTTAAATCATCAAATAGTTGATTATCTGCACGACTGCAAGACAGGTTTGAAACTTTTAACTTTGGAAGCATTTGAGATTCCTATTTTATCAAATATTTGAGTTGAACTGAATGTTAGGAATTAGTGTTTAGTAAGAATGTACTTCTGATAAAATGCCCTTCTTAAATTGTAAGGAAACTGTGAATAAAGTAATTTTTGCTAAAAGGGAAAGCGTAGAGCAGGTTGAAGAAGGGAAAATCCTTGCTCCTAAATTTGATTCTGATGGAATCATACCGGCAGTTGTCACTGAAACTTCATCTGGAGAAGTATTAATGCTGGGCTATATGAATGAAGAATCTTTAACAAAGACCATAGAAACTAAAGAAGCCCATTATTGGAGTCGAAGCAGAGAGGTCTTATGGAAAAAAGGTGATTCAAGCGGAATGATTCATGAAGTAGACGAAATTTTAATTGATGATGATCAAGACTCTTTGTTGGTAAAAGTTTCTATAAAAGGATTAGGAGCAAGTTGCCACGTTGGATATAAATCTTGTTTTTATAGGTCTCTTCAAAGCGTAACAGAAGATGGGGTTGAATTAGAGTTCACGGAAGATGAAAAGGTCTTTGATCCTGAAATTGTTTATCCAGGATCAGAAAACCCTACAAAACTGTAACTAGCTAGCTGCAAATAGAGCCTGCTCAATATCCGCAATAATATCTTCTGTATTCTCTATACCTATAGATAATCTCACATAACCTGGAGTTACACCGGCTGACAATTGTTCTTCAGGAGAAAGCTGACTATGGGTGGTTGAGGCAGGATGTATAGCTAATGATCTTGAATCACCGATATTTGCAACGTGATACAACAATTCGAGAGAATCTATGAATTTCTGTCCCGATTCCAATCCTCCTGGTAATTCAAAACCAATCAGCGCGCCGTAACCACCTGATAAGTATTTATCAGCTCTTTCTCTTTTTAAGCCTTCAGCTAATCCGGGATAAGTAACTGAAGCTACCTTTTGATTAGAATTAAGATACTCAGCTACTTTAAGAGCATTTTTTCCATGTTCTTTCATTCTTAAAGGCAAAGTCTCTAGACCTTGAATGAATGACCAAGCATTAAAGGGGCTCATAGCACCACCTAGATCCCTCAACAAAGTAGTCCTAGCTTTCATAATATAGGCAATTAGACCCAAGGGCTTTATAGCCTCAGTCCAAACTATTCCGTTATAACATGGGTCAGGTGTATTTAGATTTGGCTGTCTTTCTAGACCTGCACCTTCCCAATCAAAGTTCCCTCCATCAAGAATTAAACCTCCTATTGAAGTTCCATGACCTCCTATATATTTAGTTGTTGAGTAAGTCGTTATAGCTGCACCATGATCAAAAGGCCTACAAAAAATAGGTGCAGCCGTGTTATCAACTATTAAAGGTATGCCAAATGGCCTTCCAACATCTGAGACTTCTTGAATTGGAAAAACTTGTAATTTAGGATTAGGTAAAGTTTCACCGAAATAAGCTCTAGTTTTATTATCAGTTGCTTTAGCAAAATTTTCTGGATCAGTAGGGTCAACAAATCTAACTTCAATTCCCATTTCTGAAAGATTATTCTTAAATTGATTATAAGTTCCTCCATATAAGTGTGAAGAAGAAACGATATTGTCTCCTGTCCTAGCAAGATTTTGTATCGAATAACATGAAGCAGTTTGTCCTGAAGATACAGCTAAACCTGCTGCTCCTCCGTCTATTGCCGCCATTCTCTCTTCTAAAACAGCATTTGTGGGATTCATTATTCTTGTATATATGTTTCCTAGCTCAGCCAACCCAAAGAGGTTAGCTGCCTTTTCTGTATTTTCAAATAAATAACTTGTGGTTTGATGAATGGGTACCGCAACAGATCCTGTCGTTTCATCCGATCTCCACCCCGCATGTAATGCTATTGTTTCTAAATTTTTGCCTTCGTAACTCATTTCATTTCTCCTAAAAAAAAACCTGCTAGCTTTCACTAAACAGGTCAATCAATTAAGAGATCCTTGTTTAGCAGTATTTATAAAGCACCCGCAAGCTAGGTCAAATCGGTGCGAGGTCAATAATAAGCAAAGAAAAAAATAAATCAAGAATAAATTGTTAGAATACTTTTGAAGGCCCCGTTAGCTCAGTCGGATAGAGCGCTGGATTCCTAATCCAGAGGCCATAGGTTCAAATCCTGTACGGGGCACCAGAAAGATATGAATTGGAAAAAAGAAACAGTAGAACTTAAAAAAAGAAGATCGCTTGCTAAAAAGCAAGGGGGCGACAAGGCTATTGATCTACAACATGCTAAAGGGCGTCTAACATTACGAGAAAGAATAGATCTACTATTGGACAAAGATTCTTTTCAAGAGCAAGGAGAAATAGCAGGCGGCTCCGAAACTAATGAAAAAGGCGAAATAGAGTCTTTAACACCAGCAAACTTCATACTAGGTTTCGGAAAAATTTCTGGGAAACAGGTAGTAGTAGGAGGAGAAGATTTTACGGTCAAAGGTGGGTCACCTAATTCTGCCGGTTTAAGGAAGAGCGTCTACACTGAAGAGCTAGCTTTAAAATACAAAGTACCTTTAATAAGACTCCATGAAGGCGGAGGAGGTTCAGTTGCAGGACCAGGCAAGAAGGGAAAAGGTTACGGTGGAGACCCAGTTTTCTCAAAATCTAGATTTAAATCAGTTGCAGATACGCTTAGAGAGATTCCTGTAGCATCTGCGGCATTAGGGCCAGTAGCTGGTATGCCAGCCGCTAGATTTGTTGCTTCTCACTTTAGAGTAATGACCAAAGAAACTGCTCAAATCTTAGTTGCAGGACCAGCCGTAGTGGAAAGAGCCTTTGGTAAAAAAATGACCAAAGAAGAGCTTGGGGGATCTCAGATCCATAAACTTAATGGGGTTACAGATAATGTTGCTGAATCAGAAGAAGATGCTTTTAAACAAATTGCTAAATTCTTATCCTTCTTCCCACAAAATGTGTATGAGCTAACTCCCAAAACTGAATGTGATGATCCACACGAAAGAGAAGAAGAAGCTCTTCTTTCAATTATTCCGAAAGAAAGACAAAAATCATATGAAATGAGGGACATAATTAGTCTAGTTTTTGATAAAGGATCTTTTTTTGAAATGACCAAATTCTTTGGCAGAGGAATTATCACGGGTTTTGCCAGAATAAATGGTTACGCTGTAGCAATCTTCGCTAATGACTCTAATTTTTACGCGGGCTCTATGTCGGCAGAGGGTGCCCAAAAAACTACTAGATTTATTAAACTATGTGACACATTTAATATTCCTATAGTAAGTTTAGTTGATGAACCGGGGTTTCTAATAGGTCCTGAAGCTGAAAAAGAAGGAACTATTCTGCATGGCACTCAAGCCGTTCTTGCTTGTACAGAATCAACCGTCCCTTGGACAACTGT
>CABXQE010000008.1 GCA_902514295.1 uncultured SAR86 cluster bacterium
GGGTAACCGCTTTCTTAGGTATGACTACCAAATTTGTTGAAGTCACTCTTTCCCATAAGTATAGAGAGAAATTACCTGATGGAAGTATGTCAGGTGGACCAATGTATTACATTGAAAACGGATTAAATATGAAGTGGCTAGCCGTCGTTTTCTCGGTCTGTCTATTATTAATGTGCTTAGGTACAGGAAATATGCCTCAGATAAGCAGTATTTCCGTTGTGTTACTCGATACTTTTAATATACCAAAGATTGTAACTGGACTAGTACTTTCTGTTCTTGTTTGGTTAGTAATTATTGGAGGTATTAAAAGAATAGCTCAAATAGCGAGTAAATTAGTCCCTTTTATGGCTTTTTGGTACGTGGTAGGTGGGTTAGCTGTAATTTTTAGTAATTATGAAAACATAATTCCTTCCTTTCAATCAATCTTTGTCCATATATTTACTCCAACTGCAGCAGTTGGTGGCTTCTTAGGGGCAAGTGTAGCTGCAGCACTCACTAGAGGTGTCAATAGGGGTTTATATTCCAATGAAGCTGGTCAAGGCTCTGCACCTATAGCTCATGCCTCTTCTAAAACAGAAAACCCAATAGAAGAGGGCATGGTTTCAATTCTCGAACCTTTTATAGACACAATAATTATTTGCACTCTTACTGGCTTAGTTATCCTTTCATCGGGAGTTTGGAATCAGAAATTTGAAAATAAATTCGAGGCTAGTGCAATGGTTTTTGTTGAAGGGAAATTTACTGAAACTGATCAAACAGATGCTACTCAACTTAGAAATTACTACTATGGAAACAACTCTGGAATAGAATATACAGGACCAATTGAAGTAATTGATGGAACATTCAATTTAAATAATGTGACTCTTCTTCATAATAGATCAATAGCTGAAAATACCATTGTTTATTCCTCTGAAGATAATTCTATATTTTCTGGATCGATAGAAATAAAGGATGGCAGAATAAAAAATATAGGAGACTATATCTTAAGAGGAGATTCATTACTTTTAGGAGCTGACCTCACTGGTAAAGCCTTCACTAAGAGTATTTTTGGAGATTTTGGTCAATACATAGTTGCTATTGGCCTTTTATTATTTGCCTTTTCTACCGTAATAGCTTGGTCATATTACGGGGATAGAGCAACCGTCCACCTCTTTGGTGAAGGGTGGGTTTTTTGGTATAGAGTTGTTTATATAGCAGCTTTTTTTACTGCTTCAATAATTGATACCAAAATAGTTTGGGATATTGCTACTGTTATTGGACCCATAGCTACGATACCTAATTTGCTAGCTTTAATTCTCCTTAGAAAAGAAATTAAGAAAATTCAATCTGATTACCAATTGCCTGATTCTTAAGTTTTATTTCTTCATAAAACGTACCTAAGAAACTAGTTGCTAATTATCTCTAATCTGTCATATTTGTTGGTTCGATCTAAATTTTTATTGGAATATATTATGGGTGATATAAAAAGAAATTTTACGGAACTTCAATTCAAAGAGAATCAACTTCTTGATCTTCTAAAAAACGAAAAGAAAGGTACCAACAAGACCTTTAAATTAAAAGGACCTTCGAGTTTTCTTTTTTCTAATTTCGCAGTTTTAGCTTTGGCTTCTTGTGGAGGAGGGGGAGGAAGTTCTACACCGACTCCCGTGCCAACACCTACATCGAATAATGCTCCTAACATGGGAGCAAACGCATCCTTTTCATTCACAGAAGATACAGCCGCATCTTTCGGTATCGGAGCACCCACCGATCCTGATGGAGATACACTAACGGTTACTGTAGATTCGATTCCAACTGGCGGTGTTCTAACTCTATCTGATGGAACAACAGTAACATCTGGATCCACACTAACTATATCTCAATTAGAAGCTATAACTTTTACCCCAAACACTAATGTTAATAGCACTGATGACACTATAGGCAGTTTGGTTTTAACCGTAACAGACGGAAATGGCGGTTCAGACTCAGCAACATTTACTTTTGAAGTTAGTCCGGTAGATGATGCACCAAGCTCTATCTCTATAGACGATAGTAATATTACTGAGAATGTTCTTGGAGATACTGTCGGTCTGTTGGATGTTTTAGATGTTGATAGCTCAACTTTTACATACACCTTATCTGGCCAGGACGCCGCCTTATTTGAAGTAATAAACGGAAATTTAAAATTTAAAGATTCAGTTTCGGCTGATTATGAAACAAATTCTTCTTACGATGTAATTGTTACAGCAAGTGATTCTTCTGGTAATTCGATTGCTCAGGCATTTACTGTTTCTGTAATAGACGCAAATGATGCTCCTACCGCAATCACAATTAGCAATCTATATATATCTGAAAATATAGATGGAGTAAATGTAGGAACGCTAAGCACTACTGATTCAGATGTAGGCAATACTTACACTTACACACTTTCAGGTTCTGATTCCTCTTTCTTTGAGCTTAATGGCTCAACTTTAAAATTAAAATCAAATGTATCGGCAGATTATGAGAGTAAATCAACTTATTCGGTAACTGTCACTTCAACAGATAACGAAGGTGCTTCGAAAGAAGAAACATTGATTGTTACTGTATTGGATAATACCTCTCCAACTAGCACTGCTCTTTCATCTTCTATTTTTAATGAAAACAGCACAGGAGTTGAAATAGGAACTTTGTCATCATCGGACCCTGATACTGGAGAAACATTCTCTTATGCGCTGACCGGTACAGACTCTGGTTCTTTTGAGATAAACGGAAATACACTAAAATTAAAATCTTCTGTATCTGCAGATTATGAAACTAAAAGTTCCTATTCAATTACCGTTACAGCTACGGATTCAGACGGAAACACTTTTAGTAAAGATTTCTCATTAAACGTAACTGACCTAGCTGAAGCAGAAACTGTTTCAGGTACAGTAGTTGATGGTTACGTAAGCGGCTCTACAGTTAAATTACTTGATGCTAGTGGAAATGTTTTGGCAACCACTACGACAAATTCCTTAGGTCAATATTCCTTTTCTGTCAGTGACAATAAAGGAGTAAAGATTGTTGCGGAAGGTGGTGTTGATACCTTAACTGGCGAGACCGTGACAGTTACTTTAACGGCTTCAAAAGATTCAAAATTCGTGTCTGCCCTCACGACAATAGTCGAAGCAGCTGGAAGCGATTCTGCAACTGTTTTATCTAATTTAGGACTCCCAGAAAATTTTGATATTAATACCTCTAATCCATTAGAAAATCTTGAAGCGCAAAAGGTAAATGCTAGCTTAATTAACATTATTGCAGTCGGAGAGGGTCTCTTAGAAGGATCAGGTTTAACTGATGGCGAAGGTGATGAATTAATTGTTGCAGAATTAGTAAGTAAACTTAAAGTTTCTACCGATATTTCTTCAAAAGCTTCTTTGAAGACAATTATTGAATCCGCAACTTCAAGCTTATCAACCGATATTCAAACTAAAGTCCTTAATTTGTCCGAGGAAGTGTCTGAATCTGTTTCTAACTCAATTACCAACATTGAAGATTCTGGTTCAATTAGTCAGATAGCAACTTACCAAAAGGCGGTTTTAGATAATGAAAATAGCTTACTGTCTTCTGTAGTAACTGCCGCCACAAATAGCACCGCCCTTGTTGTTGTTTCATCAGCAGATATAGAAAGTTCTGCTAGAGAAGCAGCATTAACTTTGGGTGTAAATGTTTCCCCATTTGTTACTTTAGATAGTATAGCCAGTGTAAAAGAAAATATTCTTGCTGGAGATGGAGTAGCAACCGCAATAGCTTCTGATCCAGAAGGGGAGTCCGTTGTGTTTAGTTTAGGAGGGGCTGATTCAGCTGCTTTTGCAATAGACTCGAACGGTAAAATTTCTTTTGTTACCAGTCCTAATTACGGAGCTCCAACAGATTCAAATGGAGATAATGTTTATTCGGTTGATGTTATTGCAACGGATGCTTCAGGAAACGCCTCAACCAAGACAATCACAATCACTGTATTAGACGTAAAAGGTCAAGGTCAAGCCATTGATGGATATCTAGTAGGAGCTACTGTCTGGGCTGACTTAGATAACGACGGGGTAATAGACCCAGACGAGCCAACAACTACCACAGACCAAACAGGAGCATTTGGTTTAGATGCTGAATTACCAGCTGGAACAATTCTCTATGTTACTGGTGGGTACGATTTAGGAACTGGTAAACCGAACGATCATACTTTTAAAATGACCGTTAGCTCCGGCGGAGCTGCAGGAACAGAAGATTTAATAATAAGTCCAGTAAGTACTCAGATTTCTCGTGCTTACTCAACTGGAACAGTAACTCTGGATGAAGCACAAAATAAAGTAGCTCAAGCTTATGGTTTAGATGAGGCCTTTGAAAACCTAACCAGTTTTGATCCTATTGAACTGGCTTATACAGCTACTAGTGACGAACAGGCTAAGGCTGCTCTAACAGCTCAAGCTAAAAACATCATGGTTTCTACTCTAGGCACAACTTCAAGCAAAGTCGCGGAATATTTCACTACTGAAATTGCACCTGTTGTTAGAACACAAATCACTGACTTATTTAAGAACGGGACTCAAATGCTCAGCAACACTAGCTGGGATAGCGCTGTTGATCTAAGATCACAGCCTCGAATAACAATCGAACTTGAGGGCTTCGAAGCTCTACTAGCTAAATCAAGTGAAGTTTTTAATGAAAAAATTGTAGAAGCAATCCTTTCTTCAAATGATTTAGACAAGCTTTTTGAAATGAAAAAAGACGGCTCCGGCCAGTTTGATTTAGTTATATCAAATGCGACCTCAGCTATTATCACTGAAATTAAGAACACTGTATTAGAGGAGATGGGTTTTGATCCAGCCACTAACTATACTTCCTTTGTTGATCTATCAAGTTATGAAGGTGAAACAGTAACTTTTCTTGGATCAACCAAAACTATGGGTGAATGGGCTGTGCTCATATACGATGTATTGGACTCTGAACAACCAAGTCCTTTTGATGGGAAAGTAAATTTTGGTCCTGACGGCGGTGTGACAGATAAAGTCGGCAAATATTATGCAGAAAAAGTAGCTACTATTGCTCGACACATAGAAGTTATTATTGGAAAACCTTTATCTCAATTAACTGATGATCAGATCGATTCTTTAGTTGACATGGGTATGAGATACGAAAGAGCTTCAACTTATAACTCGTCTTACTCCGAATGGATACCTTTTGACGAATATGGACAAGAACTATGGGAGCAAGGAGTACGCTTAAACTATTCCGGAACAAGATTTAACTATGATTCAAATGGTAATTATATACAGGGAAATACTGGTCAATATCAACTTACACCGGATCAATTAAAGGCTTACTTAAAAGATCCAGGAATGCAGTTAAATACAGGCAATTGGGGTAACGACTTCACTACCTATAATTGGACTTCTACTGTAGGTGATTTAGGTTTATATCTATCATTAGCTAAAGCAAGAACGGAAGCGGATGTAGCTACTTACATGGATGCTCTAACAATTTCAGATGAAAGCTTAGTTACCTTTAAAAATCTAATTGACAGTTTCTTTGTACAAGGTGAAAAAGTATTTAAGAGTCTGGTTTCAGGTGCTCTTGATTTCACCCTAGATAAATTTACTGATTTTGTTGAGAAAACCATCGACATAGAAAACGAAACTATGAGGTTAGAGACTACTGTAGAAGGACTGCCAGTCACTACCACTACAACCGTGGATATTGATGGAACGACTTATACACTTAAAACCACTAAAGGTTACGAATGGCTTATTTCACCTTGGGGACAAATGAATGTCAATGTAGAAGAATATGGTGAATTTACCTATAGCATTGTAGGAGGAGCGGATGCCGCTCGCTTTGTTATAGATGATACAGGTACTATCTCATTTAAAGATACAGCGCCCACTAAAGATTCAAACCCTCCGAGCCCTTCAACAAATGGAGATGAAAACTATAACCCCAATAACATTAATTTTGATGATGTAGGTCAAGACGGTGTTTACAATATCACTGTAAGAGTTACAGACGGTGATTTTTCACAAGACGTAGATGTAGAGCTAGCCTTCCCAGACTGGCCAGACCAAAGGGAAGCAATTACAGAGCCTTACGCTACATTAGATAGCTCACAACACGTCATTGAGTTTACAGAACACACCTCTTTGCTCAAAGAATACAGATACGGAAAGCTTTTAGAAAATAATGATACAGACACTGGACCAGAAGCCCTAGGAACAACAGGGTTACAAATTGATAACGTTGAAGCCACTTGGAAAGACGTAACAACCAATGCAGATGGCTCGATAGACACGTCTCAAATTACTTTTAATAATCATTACGTGCTTCTAACTCCTTTCCCTCCTTCTATGGGGTCTTCTGATTGGCCACAAGTAATGACATTCTTTGCAGTAGACCCTCAATTTGGACAAGCTATCGTACAACCCATTTTGATGGGTAGCTTTGGTTTGCCGCAGGACTCACCTCTAGTAGATTTAATCAATGCAGTTAATTCTGTGTATGGAGTATCTCTAACCACAGATGATCCTGTGACTTCTGATCCAACCGTATCTGGTGAACCGGCATGGTACTCTTATTACAATGCGCTTAACTACGACAACTTAGCTAATCTTTTTGCAGATACCGCTTCCGGAACCTCGCCAAGTCTAACCTTTGCATTTAACTCTATCCCTGAAGCTGGGCAATCAGGTTCTTCTACCATGAATATAGAATTAAATAATGGAAGAGATTACTTCAAAGCTGATTTTGTAAATACTGCTAATTTCTTTGTGAAATCCACCGATAAACTTACTACTTCAATAAATTTTGATTGGGTTTCAGACGGCACAAATTTAACAATCACAATACCTGATCAAGCTTTAACGGTTACCAGAACAGACAAAGATGGTAATACAACAACTACCAGCTATGAAAACGTTAATAAATCGGTTTTGACAGGGGCAGCTACGACTTCTGCTGATGGTGATGGTATTTATAATTTAACCTTTGAAATATCTTCTTTACTGGTTGGTACTGGTACTAGAACGGGAGAAAGCTTATCTGACTTTATCCAAAATGAAGCTCATTACACGCTTAAAACTGACTTTACAGGGTTACCTTTTTTAAACCCAGAGGGCACTCAATCTATTGATAAATTTATTACTCTTTTTGATACCGTTTCAACTACTACTGTAATTTCAGTAGATCAGGTGATAGTGAATGAAACTGACGGATATGCAAGCGTTATAGTGAAGCTATCCAAACCACTTTCACAAGATATATTTATTGATTATAGAACTGAGGATGGTGATACATTTAGAGAATATGACGATGCTTGGAGTGGTGAAGATTATCATGAGACGTCAGGTTCATTACTAATTCAAGCAGGTCAAACTGAGGCAGAAATTAGAATCGACGTTTACCTAGATGGTGAAAATGAAGAGACTGAATCTATAACGTTGCAGTTTTCTCAATTCCAAACGCAAGGACAGGATGGATTAGGTTTAACCCAAATGAGAGGCCCTGATGGTGAAAATATAGTATTTGCTGGATCTACTAATGGCACATTAATCTTGATTGAAAATGCAGAGGTTGAGGAAGTTGAATATAAAGGATTAGAGCTATTAATAGAGAATGCACCTGCGCAGAATGAGGGCTGGGTTGAAATTAGACATTACGATGATAATGGTAATCCAATTAAAGATAATTCTCATTTTAATATCAGAGAGATAAACGGTAAATTTTATCTACAAGCACAACAGGGTACTTTAGATTTTGATAATCCTCTTGATGCTAACAATGATAACGTTTATGAAATTAGTATCTCTATAAGAAAATACAACAGCAATATAGCTACCAAACAAGAAGTTCTTATAGTTGTAAAAGATGGCCCTGATCCGGAAGTAAGATTCCAAATGCAAGGCGACAACTTTACTCGTGCGGACATTTACGCTCCCGTTGTAAGTGTCCAAGACGTTGAAATAAACGGCCAAACCTTACAAGCTTATTTTGCGGCAGGGCAATCCTTTAATGTGCAGATAGATACGTGGGGAGAGCAAGCTCTTGATGCGTCTGGTACTCCTGAAAGTCTGCTATCTTTCCCTTATGATTCTCCAGCAACTTATTCTATAAGTGGAGGTGAAGATGCTTCTCTATTTACCGTTCTAAACGGTGAGTTAATGTTCTTAACCAGACCAGATTTTGATACGCCAACAGATGCCGATGGAGATAATGAATACGAAGTTGAAGTTACGGCAACTGCTAGCGGTGCAAGTATTTCTAAGATGTTTACAATTAGTATAGCTGATCCAGGCGATGATACGCTTACTGGAATAACACCACCATCAGTACTTCCTATTTTCACCATTAAGGAAACTCCAGAGGCTATTGGAGATGTTGAAGGCATAAGAAATATTGCGGGAACAGAAGGTGATGACTATATTAAAATAGATTCACATCAATTCCAATATATTCACGGTGGAGCTGGAGATGATGTTATAAATCCTTCTAGAGACTGGGGCGGATTTGGCCATTTAACTGGAGGTGATGGTTCGGATATTTTCCTCTTAAAAGCTAATTTCATGACAGATCCAAGTAAATTTGGAATTAGAGATTATTCTGAAGAATGGACTAATGAATCGAAAGATGGAATTAATGTTTACGACCAAAATCGTGATGGTGAAATAGATTTAAGTAGGGAAATTGATTACACCCATGTTCCTGTAATAGCCGATTTTACTCCAGGGATAGATAAACTAGGCCTAGCGGTTAGTGGAGATAATGGTTTTAATCGAGCTGATTTTTCCGCCTCTGATGTTTCCTTTGTACAAGGAACTGGTGAGCTAGCCAGTCATACACTCATTCTATTTTCAGGAGAAGAGGCTTCAAATAGAGGCTATGATGGAGGTGTAGGAATATTAGGCGTTCTTTTAGACGTAACAGCTTCCGATATAGACAAAGCAAGAGACGTGATCTCGGTAGGTGCACAGTATGAAACCCAACTAGGAAAAATTGATATTGGTGCAACAACAGTTGAAATCCTTGATTCAGATGGAGACCCTCTTAAGATTCAACAATTAGATAATGGCAACTATGTTTGGTTTGATGCTAATTATAGTTTGGCAGATAACAAGACACTTCACCAAGTATTTACGGTCTCAACGGATGGATATATTTATTCAGGAAGGGCAAGTGATATAGATTACGAAAATCCTCAAGACGCAAATAAAGATAACGTTTACGAATTCCAAATAAGAGGTTGGACTTTTAGCCAACTTACAATTGAAAAGAACGGTAATTCTTATCAAGTAGATTGGAATAACTCACAACAAACTGGACAAATATCCTTCACATCCGTATTAACAGTTAAAGATGATATTAGTGATAACTTAGGAAAGATCTCTATAGCTGAAACAAGCTATATGAAAGATGATGGAACGGTTAATAAAGAACTAATAGAGCTTGTATTAAGACAAATTTCTGCTGTTCAATCGTCTATGGGAGATATTGATATCAGATCAATTGCTGAAGAAATTAATTTTGATTTCAGTTTCTTCACAACTGCTGATTCTCAAATGCTTAAAGAGACTTGGTTTATTAATGATATGAACCGTCAGTTTGAAGAATTTAATGAGCAGTTAGAATCGACCTTCGAAAGAAATCTTCTTAACAAATATAACGACTTTACTGATGCAAATGCATTAGGGAATCTTGTTGGAGATGAATCTAACAACATCCTAAAAGGTGGTGACGGCAATGAAACTATTTTTGGTAAAGCGGGAAATGACACCATTGCAGGAGGCGAAGGTGACGATGTAATTTTTGGTGATCAAGGTTCTGATACGCTTTCAGGTGGACCTGGTTCAGATAAATTAGATGGAGGAGCTGGATCAGATAGATTAATTGTAGATGAAGGTGCTGACGTAATCGATGGGGGTTCAGGAGATGATACGATCCTATTCTCTTCTCTTAAAGAACTGCCTGAGTTTGTTTCAGGAGGAGGCGGAGAAGATACGCTTGTCCTTGCAGGAATGCCTACTACTATAGGAACAACCAGCTTAGCTCATGATAATGCAGCTTACACAGGAATTGATTTAAAGAAAATAGTTTCAGCTAAAGAAACATGGACTTACACAGATGCTGAAGGAAATGAAGTCAATGAAGAAGGTTGGAGAAATAGGCTTGAAAGTATAGAAGTTATCGATTTAAGAGATTCTCAGTCCTTACTAAATGCTGATAAAACTTACGAAACCTTTGATGATTTTCAACTAAATAGTAATTATTTTACGGTCACTGATTACATTGGAAGTGAAAACAATGCCGCCAATACATATCAAACTAAAATAATACCTTATAGCGAGGCTGAAGTAGGACCTAACTTCTTTAATACAGACTCTACTGATTTAGCTTTAGCTCTAGGAACTGAATCCGTATTAGATTACACCAATTTACAGAATCTTTTCTCTTCTGATCCTTCTACCGGAAAAGCACCTGTATTTAGTTTTGAATTGAAAAGCATACCTTCTGCGGGGCAGCAAGGAACGGTTATTGTTAAGCTTGCTTTAAAAGACGGGTACCCTGATTATTGGTTCGCTGGAGACCTTGCTTCCTCAGAAGCTTTCGCTTCAACGAAAACATTAAAAGCCAACATTAAACTCAATTGGGTTTCTGATGGTACTACCGTTAAGATCACTATGCCGCCTCAAACCGTAGCAGTCAGTTATGAGTCTGGTGACATTCTTATACAAGATGAATGGGAAAATATAGTTGCAGATGTCATGTCTGTTAGTGTTGGAGCTAATGGAACACCTCAGCTTGACCTTAAATTAACTAATCTATTCTCTCAAAACACTTCTTCAACAAGCATAGATATGTCTGCTTTCTTTGAGTCTGGAGAAAGGTACTTCTTAACAACTGAATTTGAAGGCTTGGATATACTTGCAGCGGATAGTACTAATAATAAAAGCGCCATGCCTTTTAATGCCATTCAAACCCTATTTAGGGTAGAAGATGGCGCACTTAATTGGTACTCAGAAGACGTTACCGTTAATGAGGATGCAGGTGTAGCTAATGTAGTGGTCAATATTAGTAGGGCCGTTAGTGAAGATGTAACTTTTACGTATTATGTATACCCAGCTACTTATGGATTTATAGGTGATGACGATACCTTAGAAACAGTTAAAGTAGCGACGGGAAATGATTTTGGTGCAGGTGCTACGTGGAATGGTGCTCCTAATGGAGAATCTTACCCTGTAGGCCAAGTTACAATACCTGCTGGTAGTACTTCTGCAACTGTATCCATTCCTATAAATGCAGACACACTAAAAGAATCTTCAGAATATTTTATTACAGCCTTATTTGCACCCGATTTATCTGACGGAACTGCTGTCACTAAATCTTCTAGGCACCCACAAGTAGAAATTGAAAATAGCACTGTATTCAATGATGTGCTTAATATCTCGTTAGATACCTTATGGAGAATGAGTTGGGATAATAGAACCTGGAAAATAAGAGGTGATGATACAGATACGGTTCGTTTAGTTGGTTACGAATCCCAATGGGATAATGATGGTGATGGACAGATAGATGAATATTTTGAACCTTTCAGACTAAATGGACAACAGACCATAGATGGAGTTGTTTACAACGTATACGATCTATGGGACGCAAGAGTTTTAATTGAGTCTACTGTTACAGTCATATATAAGAAGAGGGACTTAGGAAAGGTTAAAGCGGGAGAAAATTCTCAACCAGATTTCTGGTATAAGTGGGCAACCGTCAAAGAGAATCAAACAGACGTCTTTGGTGCTGTTAGAGATTCTTATGATGAAGACGGTGATACTATTACATACAGTATTGATGAAAGTTATGGTGATGGCTGGTTATTTGATATTAATACAAGTACCGGTGAAATAACTTGGAAAAATGCTCCTGATTTTGAGAATCCTAAATCCCAACAAGCCTCAAGTATTTCAGATTTTTCTGAATTTACCAATGATCAAATGCGATATTACAATGAATACCGTATCAAAATCATAGGTAATGATGGTTCTGGTGAAGGTAATGCCACTAGGGAGCAAACGATCCAGTTTAATGTTAAGAATGTTCCTGATTACGAGGGTTATGATCCAACGAACAAAGCTCCTTTCTTTAAGGACATGTGGGGAGATGAAGTTAAATTTATAGATGATGCTGCAGATCAATCCATTAAGATTAAAGGCTTCGATTTAGATTTCGATGACTTAACATGGGAAATAACAGGAATGTATGCTTGGGGTAACGGTGTAGATTCAAAGGGTTGGGGTACTATATGGGATTCTTATAGAGGCAATCCAATTTCTGATGCTCCTTTACAAATTTCTTCAACGGGAGTTGTTACACCAAAAGAAACTTTAAGTTATGAAAACGGTTACACAAGGTTTGAAATTGTAGTATCTATTACGGACGGTAAATCTAACCCTGTAACTAAGCAGTATTATCTTCAACTACAAGACTCTATTGCTGATGGATCTTACGAGGTCAATGGAGTTGCGCAATTGGTAGGTTATTTATCAGGCGCTACAGTATGGCAAGACTTGGATAATGATGGAGTCCAAGATGGATCAGAGCCATCCACCACTTCAAATGCTAGAGGTAACTTTACTCTAGCTCTTTCTAAGGCTGAGCAAGATGCACCAATTTTAGCAAAAGGAGGAGTAGATCTAGGAACTGGACTTGAAAATAATAAAGTCTTTGGGATTAATTCAAATCTGTCTTTTGCTTCTGGTAATGACTGGGGTCAATATATTCTTACCCCTTTATCAGCTGTAACTCTTGCTGCTCAAGATCTAGATAGGAGTCAACAAGATAAAACCACGACTATAGATATTTATAAAGCTTTAGGCTTTGAAAACGGTTGGGTAGAAGGAGATGGAAATTATCATGGAGATGAATTTCATAGATTTACGCAAACTTCTAATTTTATGCAATACCCTAATGATTGGGATATGCATCAATATAACCTTTACGTTGTTCAAAACTTAATTAATCTATTGGGAGAGGCAGCAGCTAAAGGTTCTCTTAATATAACTGAGAGTGCACTTGAAAAGATAATTGCTGAAGCAATTGCCACTACGGGAGCATCTGGAGTTTCTCAACAAACTCTTAGTGACGACCAGAAATCTTCAATTGTATCAAAGGGTTATGATGCCTTTATAGATGCTTTAGCTGAAGTAGTAACCGGTCTAACTAGTTATGACGGATTTAGGTTGGGAGAAGAATTTCCTATTCAAATTATAGACCATGAGTTAATAAAAGGTGCTATGGGTGAAGTCAAGCACACTCCTGGATACATAGTTTCATCACAAGGTGTAATGACACTAGACTCGTCAAACTTAGAAATAAATAAATCAACGCTTCAAGACGCACTAAATTTAGTTTCTGGAGCAAAAGGTCTTAAGGTTAAAGTTGCTGTTGGTTCTCTGCCAACTTCCGATGAAACTATTCAATTTATAGGGAAACTAATAGACGGCAATGACGCTACTGTCGATTCTGGAGAAAGAGCAATAGAAGTAAGATTTAATGTCACTGTAGATGCCTCTGAACCAATTGGATCTGCAAATTATGTTTACGTGCCTGCCAATGAAAATATTACTGTTATATATACTGGCGAAGACGGTACCGTAACAGAAACTACCGTAACTCATGATGGTGCTATGGTTACGATAGAAAACCCGACTAGCGGTGGAGCCCCAGTCTTCGTAGTTGATCTAATGACTGTATTTTCAAAAGGAATGCCTATAGCAGACCTTGCTACTTATTTCTCTAATACCGCAGGTTCAAATGGTGATTACTACGCAGAATTAGATTTCGCTGGATCGTCTCTAAAAACTTATGCAGGAGATAGCTTTAATAAAGTTATTGCGCCTTTTAAAGTTGCAGATAACCCTAAACCTGTCGTTTATATTGCAGACATATCTATAAGTGAAAGTAGAGGGTGGGAACAGTTAGAAGTAACTTTAAGTAAGCCTGCAACCGAAACCTTCACCATAGATTATAAATTTGCTGGCGGAGACGCAGTTCAGAACGAAGATTATTGGTGGTGGTCGGATTGGAATAGTGATTACAGACAAATTACTTTCTTAGAAGGTCAAAAAACTGCAATCATAAATCTTGATGTAAGAAATGACAACACGGCTGAGTCTTCAGAAACTTTTAACATTGACTTAAAGTTGGCTGCCGGTTCAGAAAATAAAGTTCTTCTAGGAACCGATCAAGTAACAGTTACTATCTTAGATGACGATGGATCCTCGTCTGGATCATCTATTGATAATGATGCCGTTGTAGCTAAGGTTATATCTAAAGTTTCAGCTGCAATTGCTACTGAAATTAAAACAATTACCGATGCTACTAGTGGAACCTTAGATTCTGCCTCAGCAACTTACTCTAATATTTTAGTTAATGGTAATTCAAGCATTGCTGATATCACAACTTTCATAAACACTAAGGTTGCTGAAGAAGCCGCTGTGTTTGATGGAATTATTTCAGGATTAATGTCATTAATTCAGGAATGGACAACCGCTTTAAGAGGTCCAAATCAAACTAATCTTGGCTATGCTATAGATACTGTTCAGGCAGCTACAGATATTGCAGCCTTAACTCTTGCTGTAGATAATTTAAATTTAAAAGAATCAAGTTTCTTAAGTGCTACAGACTCAGCAGCTTTAAAAACTGCTTTAGTTGCAAATATTTATACAAATTCTGGATTTAAATTCACTGGCGATGCAACTATTGTCAATAATCTAATTACGCCTCAAAGAGATGTAGCTACAAGCTCAGTCTATGACGAAGTATTAATGCCGATTGGAAAAGGATTAGTCAACACACATTGGGATAATGTTAATTCAGTAACTCTAGGAACATCTGGCAATGATACTGTCACGATAAATAATAGTGGTGCAAGAGACATTCTTTATAACGGAGGAGCAGGAAATGACGTTATCACTACCGGTTCTAACCTTAAAGCTTTTGTTCAAGGTGGTGCTGGAAACGACACAATCATAACAACTTCGAATGAGTACCATAGACTACAAGGTGGTCCGGGAGATGACATCTTATCAGCCGTTAACTTTAATCAAGTTCTTTATGAAGGCGGTACCGGTAACGATGTATTCGTTATAGAGGCTTCAAGTGATACATGGTTAACAAGTCAAAATTTCCAAGGCAATGATAGAAATAATGACTATAAGACTGATTTCTTAGAAATGCATCAGCGACCTGGTGTAATCTATGATTTCAAAGATGGCCAAGACAAGGTTGGACTTAAAGGGGATTGGGCAGGTAAAACCGTCGTAATCAAGCAGGGTACTAACGAAGGTGGCCTATACAATGCCGACATGTCTCCTCATACCTTTATCTATTCTTCTTCTAAAGATTCAGGAGGAAACTATGACAAGATCATAGCTATTATTGCAGACACTCAGGCTTCGAATATAACGGCTGCTGATTTTGTTACAGTTGATGCTAGCTATAATCAAACTGCTGTTGCAAGTGACCTTTCAGGTTTAAGTTTCCTAAGCTCTATTAATATTGCAGGGGGAACTAATGTAGGACCCACGCAAAATGGTGTACTCGTCTATAACACAGGAGATTCTGGGGCGATAACTTTCTCTATAACAGGAGGCAACGATGCCTCTTTATTCAATATAGATGCAAATACAGGTGCGCTGACATTTAAACAAAGTGTCTCTGCAACCAATATTACTGATTTTAATAGAGATGGCTCTTATGATGTGACGGTAACCGCTTCTCAAGGAGGAAGCAATAAATCTGGAACTGTTGCAGTATCGGTAGCTGTTGATAAGACCGTAGCATCATATTCAAACTTGCAACTAGTCACAGCTCTTGATGCTGAAGGTAAAACAGTAGCTTACATGACAGGTACATTAACAGATGATTCTGCACCTTTACTAGATGGAGAAATAAATATTACGCTAGTCCATGCAACTAAAGGAGCAAGATTGGATTTCAGACTCAATGACGGTGACGGAAGTGTTGATGCTGATGGAACTTTTACAACAAACAGTATCACTCTAACCAGCACTACTCCTGATGGTAGTTGGTATGTTCAGTACATAAATCTTGAGGATGCAGCTGGCAATAGGTTTAATGAGTACTATCGAAATGCAAAAGACTCAAGTCCTCTGTCGACGACTCTAGATAATCCTTTGTATTTGGGTAACGATGATACAACTATCGCTTCATACTCTGATTTGGCTCTTAAATACACCACAACAGGAGCTGGTAAAGAGATTTCTCTAACTGGTAAACTGATGGACGACGGCAATCCTCTATTGGTAGCTGATTTGCAGATAACATTAGTACATCAAGCAACGGGAGCTAGAAAATATTTCTATGTTGATTCATATTCAGGCTCTATATCATCCGATGGAACATTTGAAACTAGGGCAGAGCAATTAAGATCATCTGATCCATCTGGTACATGGGCTGTTCAGCAAGTTAGACTAACTGATGATGCTGGAAATAGTGTTAATATTGAATATCAAAGATCCTATGATTCTACAGATCTAGCGGTGAACCTTGTTAATGAAGGGTATACTGGAGATACAGATACAGTTGGCACAACAATCAGTAATTATGCTGTTATAGAAACTACTAACTGGGAAGGTAAACCAGCTATAGCCATTACTGGACTCGCGTCTGAGCAATTTGAATGGCTAAATATTGGTTTAAAACATACTTCCAGTGGACAGTCTAAATGGTTCCATGCTAACGAATGGCAGCTAAACTCTGACAACACATTTGAGACTTATGCACAATCATTTGAGTCAAATGATCCTTCAGGAACCTGGTACGTCTATGAAATATCTATTAAGGATCAGGCAGGAAACGAGACTAGAACTGAAATCAGAGGTGCTCAGGAATCTTCACCATTTAAAACTGTACTTACTAATCCTAATTACAGTGGCGGAAGTCCTGCGGAATCCACTGCTTCAGATCTTACAGCTCCTGTATTAAATTCAATTAGTGCCACTGTAGTTAATGATGGAGATGGAACCTATAGTCTGACTATTTCAGGTAATGCTTCTGATGTAGGTGGAACGGTTAATGGATTATATCTTAGATTCAACCATGCCGAAGATGCCGGAGCACCCTCGTTAGATACAAGGATAAATAATGCAGAACTGAACCAATCTACTGGTGATTTCAGCAAAACTATATCTTTGGATGATAAGATTTCAGGTACATATGTCTTAAAGAGATTCGAGATCTATGATAATAATGGAAATGAGATAGTCGACGAACTTATCAAAGGGTCTATCGGATCACCTCTTGAAGGATTGTCATTTACCCATACATCAACTCTTTCTCTTGCAGATAAAAGTGCGCCAGTACTCTCTAATCTTTCAGTAACGAAACAAAATGATGGTGACGACACCTATACATTACAAATTACAGGAACGCTAACTGATGCTACTGCCTTAACGGGACAAGCAAGTATTTACTTAGAGTTTACAAATGTCACTAACGGTGAGGCAAGTAACTTTGGCTTGAGTACTAACACTTTCGATGGTTCAGGTAATTTTAGTATTTCAAGAACTTTAGATAATGATAAGCCTGGAACGTGGAACTTAAAGCAACTTCAACTAAGAGATGCAAATGGCAATGAGGTTAGAACAAATATTGAACAAGCTGGAGCAGGGTCACCTATTGAAGGCAAAACTTTTGATATAGCTGCTGGATCAAGCTCTAATGCTTCAGATAAGTCTATACCTGCACTTTCTAACTTCACTACTACAGTGATTGCAGATGGAGATGGAACTTACACGTTACAAATTACAGGAAACCTATCTGATCCTTCTGGAATAGATTATTTTAACTTCAGATTTGCTAATGAAAATAATACATCAGATACTTTGTGGACAGGAACAAGCAATTTTGACGGATCAGGTAATTTCACGATCAATCAAAATTTAGATGCGACTAATCCAGGTAAGTATTTTGTAGATTATTTTAGTATAAGAGATGGTGTAGGCAATGAGATGAACACCAATATTCAGCAGGGTGGTTCAGGTTCACCTTTAAAAGGACAATCATTTACTTATGCGTCTAATCCCACACAAATAACATTACCTGTAACTTCAGTTGACGAAGAATCTTTAGGTTTAGCGATAGGTAAAGTGAACGTGAATGGTCAGGATAGCTTGGATCTATACACAATCACTATAACTGGTACTGATGCTGCTAAGCTTGAAGTAAGTTCCAAAGGATTCTTGAGATTGAAAGATGATGTTAAGTTGGATTATGAAACTAAGACTACCTTGGAATTCTCATTAAAAGCACAAAACTCTTCTGGAGAAAACTTTACTAAGAGTTTTACAATTAATGTTAATGATGTCAGCGAGGCTTCTAGTTCTTCTATAGGAGGCGTAAGTGGATTCTACAAGTTACTTGATTCGGACGGTTCAGGAATTATGATAAACCCTGGAAACGACGGAGAAGTAAGTGATGTAAAACCTGATATTTACGAACTTGGAATAACTTTAGACTCTATTGAAGAGTATTCAGTCACTAATTCACTTACTATATCTGAAGCAAAAGAAGATGAATTATTGGATGTACTAAATACAACTGATGAAAATACAGCTGTTGGTGTTACATTTGATAATACTTTAAATATCGTCGACCACATTATTGATGAAGAAGATTTACTCTTTGCTGACATTATCTAACTAAAACAAAGGCTTATGAAGATTTTTTATATAATTTTCATAAGTCTATTGTTTCCCAATAATATTTGGTCAAGTAATGTCTCTTTTTTAAATGATTTATTACCTGCATCTTACAGAGGCACTTTTGAACTTGCCGTATCTGAAGCAAAATTTGACGATAGACTGGATGTACTTGGATACATGGATAACTTTTCTGGGTCGAAACCAAAAGTAGCTTCAATCTCTGAATTTTCAGCATCTTATCAATTCAAAAACGGACTTAAGTTTACTCTTGAGCAAAATAATTCACATGCGGAAGTGATTCGTCCCTCAATACCTAAATTTATAGAAACTGATGCTGAAACAGACTTTTACTCTATTTCTTACCCTTTTTCTACAGAATCTAGAGTCTATGAAATAGAGTTTTTTTCTACTGAGACAGTCCAGGATCCTACAACTATAGATTGTTATGAATTTGGAACTACAGTAATCGGAGGTTCGTGTGCTGAAGCTGATGTTAAATTAATTAATTCTTCTATATACCAAGCAACAGGAGAAAGAATATATTTACCTGTCCTAGAAACCACGGGTTCATCTGAAGGCAGTGGTTTAAATTTGAGAATTAAAAATAAAATAAATGATTCATTCAACATTTCACACACTATTAGTGTTTCGCGAGAAGAGATTGCATTAGCTTATAATTCAACAATCTTAAATACTACCGATTCCTTTTTAAGAGGCATCAAAATTAACGGAGTCGCCACAGGTGATCTCTTAGATCAATTTAAGAACGATTTACCCCAACAGACCCCTTGGACCGAAAATATATTTAAATATTCCTTTAATTCAACTTATAGTCTATCGAAAAGATTAGCTTTAAGCGGTCGCTTTACATTTTTAAAAGTCAGTAGAGATGATTATTTAGAAAACCCAAATAAAGAAGACTTTAATTCCAATTTACTAATTGATTTAGGTTTCTTTTTTGAATTACAAAAGAATGTCTTATTCTATTCAAGATTATCTCTTTCAAGCCAATATCTTTTAGGAATTACACCTATAAGTTACAATCGCAGGACAAATCATTTATTTGACCATCCTTATGGTCAACTTTATGTAGGAACCTTAATTAAATTTTAAAAAAGATGAATAAATTTAAGCAAATAATTTTGCTTGTATCTCTGTCTCTAATAACTACTTCTGTTTCTTCTGAAGATGTTCTATTAGAAACTTATATGACTGAGAAGGAGTTTAACGAGTTTAAAGAAAGAGTTGGGCGAGCGGTGGCAGAACATCCAGAATTTAGATCATCACAAGCGAATTTACGAGCAGTCTATGCTCAACTTGAAGGCTCTAAAGCAGCCTTAAGACCACAAATTAAGGTTTTATTAGATAGTAATAATGCAATATCAAGAAAATACCAGAATGAAGCCACTAATTTAGTTGAGCGATCACAGGCTGATCACAAAACAAACGTAAGATTTTCTATCAATCAGCTTCTTTATGATTTCGGTGCTTCTAAATATGAAGTATCCATGAATGAGTCTTTAACTAAAGCTTCTAGGGCTGAATTATCCAATAAAGTCTTAGAACTCTTATATTTGTCTATTAAAAGCTACATTGACGTAGCTTCTTATATTAATTTTGTAAATGTAGTTGAAGATTCTTATCTTAGACACACAACTATTAAAGAAAGGATCCAACAAAGAGTCGATAGTGGTCTTGCGGCAGGACGAGAGCTTAGTAGAGCTGAAGCAAGAGAAGCTGAAGCTTTTGCAAAATTAACCTCCGTAAGACAAAACTTAGGAGTATCAATTTCCAACTTTAGGATGTATTTTCCTGAAGGAGATTTGCCTAATAAACTTCCTTACTATCCCTATGAATTAACAACAAACATAATTACTTCTCAAAAAATTATGTTTAGTAGGAACCCATTGATACTTCAAGCAAATGAGCAATTATTAGCTTCGAAATTTAAAACTAAAAATGTCAACGCTTCTACTTTGCCTAGATTAGATTTGGAATTAAAGAAACAACACTACAACGTAACTCAAGAATCAGATGAATTTGATTTTTATAGCGGTGTTAATTTTAGCTATGATCTTTACACAGGAGGACGAAATGAAGCCTTAAAAGAGCAGGCTCAAGCAGAAGAAAGCATGTCACTTAACGACAGAGAGGCTTTAATTCAAAACTTAACTTCGCAATTAAGAGAATCGGTTAAAAATTTAAATCTTTTACCGGATAGACTGAATGCCTACAAAGGAGCCTATTTAGCTAATAAAAAATCTCAATATTTCGCTCAAGAAGAATTTAGGAGTTCAAGTGCTGTTCTATTAGACTTGTTGCAGACTGAAAGAGACTTTCTTGATGCATCTGAGTCACTTATAGAAACATTAAGAGCCTCTGAAATTCAAAAGTACTCATACTTGCAACTTATAGGGGAGTTGGGAGATACTTTCCAAATTATCTTAGATTAACATGAAAAAAGTCGATCACTGGTTTTGGTCTGCGTTTGCAGAACACCGAAGTATTTATTACAAAGTTATGCTTGCTGCGACTTTGGTTAACTTCATGTCCATAGGTAGTTCAATCTTTATAATGGTTGTATACGATAGAGTAGTACCAAATTCAGCCTATGAATCTCTATATGCTTTAACAATGGGGATGGCTCTAATCATTGTTTTTGACTATATCCTTAAAATGCTAAGAGCATACTTTATTGATTACGCAGGAGAGTTCGTTGACAAAAAGGTAGGAAATTCAATATTTGATAGGTTATTACAAGCTCCTGCTGCTGTTGTAGCTGGTCCTGTAGGAGCAACAGCTAATACTTTTAAAGAATTTGATCAGGTCAGAGAATTTTTTACTTCAGCTACGTTATCTTTGGTTGTTGATTTGCCATTTATTTTTCTCTTTATATTTGTTATTTATTTAATTTCTGGACCTTTAGCAGTAATACCATTAACTGCGGTGCCTTTAGTCTTGCTTGTTGGAATTGCCATCCAGCCTTTTTTATCCAGAGTGAGTGAAGAAATTGGAGGCCATAATCAAGAAAAGCAATCCATTCTAGTTGAAACGATTAGCGGTATAGAGTCGGTGAAAGTATTAGGCGGAGGAAAGCTAGTTAAAGAAAGATGGAAGAAAGCTGCAACTGAACATTCTAGCTCAAGTAGGATATCTAGATCTTTAGCTGCGATAGCGACAAATGCAGCTCAATCTGCGCAACAAATATGTTTGGTTGGAATTGTTTTTTATGGAGTTTTCTTAGTAGGAGATGGAACTGTCAGCATGGGAGCTATGGTGGCTGCAGTCCTTTTATCTTCTAGAACTCTTGCGCCTTTAGCACAAATGGCTAATTTGTTTGGAAGGTTTAATAATGCAAAAACCTCTTATCAACGTTTGGCAGCCTTTATGGAGGAAACTAAAGAAGCAGCTGAGGCGCAACAAAGTACTTCCGCTATAAGAAGACCTTCAATAGGTGATTTAGAATTTAGATCAGTTAACTTTAGATACCCGGGACAAGAAGTGGACACACTTGTAGGTGTTAATTTAAAAATACAAAAAGGTGAAAAAGTAGCCATATTAGGTAGAAACGGATCTGGTAAAACAACTCTAATAAAACTCTCAAGCGGTCTATTCGGAAGCACAGATGGAATTGTTACTTATGATGGCGTTGACACAAAACAGATACATAATGATGATTTATCTAGATCCATAGGCATTGTTCTCCAAGACGTACAACTATTTTCAGGAAGCGTGATAGAAAATATAACAATGGGTCGAGAGGGCATAACGCAAGAAGATATCGTTGCTGCCGCTAAAGTCTCAGGGCTAGATGAATTCTTAGGTAAAATGCCAGGAGGATACGAATTGGTGCTGCAAGACAAAGGAAATGGACTGTCTGGAGGTCAAAGACAAGCTATTGCTATAACGAGAGCTTTGGTACATAAACCTTCTCACTTTATTTTAGATGAGCCAACTTCTGCTATGGATATGAATGCCGAACAACTCTTTATTAAGAATTTTAAAGAAATATATTCAGATTCAACACTTATAGTGGTTTCACACAGAATGCCACTTGTTAACTTAGTTGACAGAATAATTGTCATGAACGAAGGGAAGATCATCGAAGACGGGATGAGAGATGAGATATTAAAGAAACTACAAGGATAAATGAATAACCATTACTTAAAAGCAATAAAGAACTTTATTCTTGGAATAATAAGGGCGCCAAAGCCTGATTTAATTCTTTATTCAATAACCACATTCTTTATTCTGTTTTTTATATGGGCTTCAATATCAGAATTAGAAGAAGTTACCAGAGGTAATGGTAAAGTTATTGCATCCAGTAAAGTTCAAGTTATTCAAAACCTTGAGGGTGGAATAATAAGAGATATTTATGTCAAGACTGGACAAAAGGTAAATAAAGATGACCTGCTTCTAAAAATTGAGGACACTCAGTTCTTAGGGGACTTGAATTCTGCTAAGCAACAAACTGCTTCACTTAATAATTCCTTAAATCTATTAAAGGAAGAAAGGGATATTTTAGAGCCCCTAGTAAATTCTGGAGTTGAACCAAGAATTAACTTAATAAGATTATTGCAAAGAATCTCGCAAGCTGAATCTGAATACCAAGTACTTCAAGATCAAATTCCTAACTTAGAAGACAAATTAAAGAGGACAAGTGTTGTAGCTCCAAAAGATGGAATAATAAATAGAATACTAATTAGCACTACAGGTGGCGTTATCCAACCTGGTAATCCTATCTTAGAAATGATACCTGTAGATGATGATCTTATCCTTGAAGTAGAGATTGCGCCAACTGACATAGCTTATGTAATTAAAGACCAAAGAGCTGTAGTCCAATTAAGTGCTTTTGATTTTGCTGTTTATGGGAGCCTAGATGGAATTGTATTAAATGTTAGTGCCGATACAATTACTAAAGATGATGGCACTACCTGGTATATATGCTTAGTTAGCATCCCCGCAGATGGAATTACATCTATGTCTAGAAAACTTGAAATACTTCCTGGGATGCAAGCAACAGTAAATATTGTTAGTGGGAGTAAAACAATTCTTCAATATCTATTACAGCCTTTCACTAATATAAAAAATAAAGCATTTAGAGAAAGGTAAAATGCCCTTTGACCGAGAAATAATTATCTTAGTTGTGCAGGTTATTGCCTCACTTGGGGTAGTTGTCTCGGTTGTGTATTTAGGTATTCAAATCCATCAACAAAATGTAATTACTAAAGCGCAATTTGGACACTCATTGACACAAAGACTTTACGATAGATATTTCCAAACATCTAAAGATAATGAATATGCTGAATTTATGGCTAAGGACTGGAACTCTGATGATTTAACACCCACCGAGTCTTGGAGAATACAAATGGCAATTCTTACTTATCTGGTAGACATCTTTGATGTATATGACAAGGTGAATGCTGGACTTGTAGCTAAAAGCCATTTAGATACGAGAATGAGAACACTAAAACTAGGTGTGATGAAAACAGCGAACGCCAAATTAGTATGGAGTGGATGGAAAAAAAATAGAAGTGAAGAATTTGTTCAATGGTTTGAAGAAGAAGTTTATTCTGATGAAGATCAAAATGAATTTACAAGAGAAGAAATAGAAAAATTAGGCAAACTAAACACTACTAGGTAACTAAATACTCCCAGCTAATTTAATTAATGAATTAGTTTTTTCTTCATTATTTAAATGGTATCTGTCTACCTCTAAAGACCAATCTAAATTCTTAAATTCGTTTAGACCCTTTTTGAACCAATTAGCCTCTTCGTAGTCCTTAGAAAAATTTTTATGAATATCTATATTTAATAACCATGTGCGGTTATCAATATTTACAATTTTTTCATTAATCTCATTACATTTATCAAAATTATTCTTTAAGTAATACCCTAAGAATAGGGCGGCTAATCTTCTATCACCAGTTGTTTGCCCTTGCGGAACAGGATCAAGCTCATAAGCCTTTTCAAGATAATCAATTCCGCGATCAACATCTCCCAATCTTAGCAAGGCTTCTCCATAAACTGAAATTACTCTAGGATCATTAGGGTTCATATTTGTAGCCTTTTGCCCACTAGCCTTAGAGTTATCAAAATCATGCATAGATAAATATACTTCTGCTTGCATTCTGTGACATTCAAAGTCATTAGGATCAACTTCAAGAGCTTTTTCTAAAAGAGCTAAAAGCTCTCCCATTTTTTCGTCGGTCATTTCTGTAAAACCTCTATATAAGCCTTGTCCAATAACACATGCCTTCCATGCATAAGCTTGAGCATTATTTTTATCAGCGGTTATTGCTAGATCTAAGTTCTTAATAGCCTCTTCGTTGGCTTCTTTTGTAAATTTATGATGATTATCTTTACCTTTTAAGAGGAATTCATAAGAAGTCATGTTTGCAGTGGGTTTTCTATGAGCTCGTTTTAAACTAGATATTTCAATTCCACCTAAAAGGGCTATTGTAATTTTTCTTACTATCTCATCTTGAACATCAAAAATATCCTCTTTTACACGATCATATTTATTACTCCAAATAACATTTCCATCTGGGGTTTCCGATAATTCAACAGAAATTCTAAGTCTATCTTCAACAGCCCTTATACTGCCCGAGACTATATAATCCAGTTCGTATTTATTTTGATATTCCTCATGGGAGAGATTCTCTTCTCTTAAATTAAAACAAGTTTGCCTAGATACAATTTCAATTTCACTAATCATTGAAAATTCTGTTATTAAATCTTCAACAATACCATCTACTAAAAAAGCGCCGTCATGATCTTTGTTTAAGTTAGCAAACGGTATTACTGCTATTTTTTGTTTGTAATCTTTCTTTATTTCTTTAGTTCTATTGCTTTCATTTACTTGTTGCCTGTTTAAATAGAAAGAAGAGGCAATAACTATTGGAAATCCTATTGCAACAATTATAAATAAGATTGGCATTAGCTCTTCAGCCGAAGAACCAAACATCTCTTCAGGGGGGAAGGTGGCAAAAAATACAGGAGCTAATTGAATGAACGCTATTGAACCTACTATATATGCAATAGTCGATTTCCATACTTTTTGTATAGTGTTCTTAAACATTTACTTTCTTATTTTGTATGTTTAGATTATAGAATTAATTAGAAAGAAAAGGTTTATATTATGAAAAAATTCTACATATCGTTATTGTTTTTGTTTATTTTATGGGGTTGCTCAGATAATAAATTAAATATTGAGTTATTTGCTAGCGGTGCGAAGATTTCAGGTGTCAATGGAATACACTTTGGTCCAGACGGTTATCTATACGCGACATCAGTAATTGGTTCCGATATTTCAGTAGTTGATACTAAGACTAAAACAATAGTGCAGAGGTATGGGCCAGAACAAGGTGTTTTTGGTCCAGATGATGTTGCATTTAATGATGAAGGAGAATTTTATTGGACTACCATCTTAACTGGTGAAGTTGCTGGTTTTAATACTAAAGGAGAAAAGGTTATTGCTGCCAATCTAGGGCCAGGAGTAAATCCTATAACCTTTTCTGATGACGGAAGATTATTTGTAGCTCAATGCTTTTATGATGATGGTTTATTTGAAGTAGATCCATTAGGAATAGAAGAGCCTAGAAGTATAAAAGAAGGATTAGGACCTTATTGTGGTTTAAATGGGATGGATTGGGGTCCGGATGGAAGATTATACGGACCAAGATGGTTTAAAAATGAAGTTGTAAGCTTAGATGTAGACACCGGGGAAATGCGTGTAGAAGCAAAAGGTTTAAATGTTCCGGCTGCAGTTAAGTTTGACTCAAATGGAATATTACACATCTTGGATACTGCAGACGGAAAAGTGTTAAAGGTTGTTGACGGAAAATTAGTGACTATAGCTAATTTACTTACAGGGTTAGATAATTTTGCTTTTAATGATAAAGATGAAATTTTTGTTTCAAGTTATGCTGACGGTTCAATCTTAAAAGTTAATGGTGACAAGATTGAAGAGATACTTCCTGGCGGTATCTCGCATCCAGGAGGTTTAGCAGTTTATAAAGATAATCTGGTTGTTGCTGACATACAATCCGTAAGATCTTTTAATATAAACAACAGAAATCAAGACTGGGTTTTAAGAAATATATTTAGATCATCGCCACTAGGAGCTAACACTTCTGCAGCGATTCTAGATGATCACATTCTGCTAACGAGCTGGGTAGACAATACTGTAAAGATTCTTAATCCTGAAAGTGGAAAGATAATTAAAAGTTTTGAAGGATTAAATATACCTGTATCTGCTGCAAAGTTTAATGATTCTTATGTGGTTGCTTTACATGGAAATTCTTCAATTTCTATATTAAAAGACGATGGTAGTCTTGATATATTGTCTGATGAATTTGATTCTCCAACTCATGTAATACCTTATAAAGATGGGCTTCTAGTTTCTGATAGGAACAGAGGAGAAATTATAGAGGTTTCCTCATCTGGAGATACAGATACATTAATATCAGGTCTTGATTCTCCTGAAGGCATTGCCCTTATTGACGATACTTTGTTTGTGTATGAAGGGGATACTGGCGAAATTAAATCTATTATTAATAATAAAATGTCTGTGATAGCTAAATTAAGTGCCGGAAGCCCAGCTGCTTCTCCGATGCAACCTCCTTCAATGGTGTTTAACGGCTTAGTTGCTCATGAAGGTTATCTATATGCTACAGATGAAATGAAAAGATCTATTTACAAAATTCTACCATGAAGAAATATTTATTCTTTTTCCTTATATTCTTATTTTCTTTGCCGCAACTTGGAGAAGGTCAGGCAACAAAATTAAACGGAATAGATATTTGGTGGGAAGGGCACGGCAATAATGCGAACCCTCCTGTTTTAATGATAATGGGTTTAAATTCAAACTTAAAACGTTGGCCTCCTGAATTAATAGAAGGGTTGGTTAATCAAAATCTTTATGTCATTACATATGACAATAGAGATACTGGTAAATCGACTTGGATAACAGAAGAGTCGACAATTATTAAAATGCTTAAATATATGCCAACATTTGTACAAAACTCAATCGTAGATTGGTTCTTCGATCAAATGCTAGATGAAGAAGGGCGCTTTAAGATGGGGGGTGTTCCTTCTGAATACAATTTAGAAGATATGGCTCTTGATGGGATAGCTTTATTAGATCATTTAGAAATAGATAAGGCTCATATAGTCGGTGCATCTATGGGAGGTATGATTGCTCAGGTTATTTCACTAAACCATCCAGAAAGAGTAATGACTTTAACAGGTATTATGACTACTCCTGGTTTTGATACTGCTGGCTTATCAGGTCCATATCCTAAATATTTAGATGCCATGAGAGAATCTTTTCTTTTAAATCTTCAAAGTAAACCTAAAGAATCTTTAGAAGTAGGGAACATAGCTTTAATTGGAGCTAATTTTTTAGAAGAAGAATATGAGAATTTAATAAAAATACTTAAATCTATGGAGGAACATGGAAATAATCCAGATTCTGGCCATATGGCCGCTGTTGGATTAAGCCCTAATAGATTTAAAAGGTTAAAAGAAATATCAATACCTACTCTAATTATCCATGGCACTGAAGATCCGTTAATCCCTGTAGATCACGGATTAGCAATTTCTGAACAAGTACAGAACTCTGAAAAGTTAATTATTAACGGAATGGGACATAATTTTCCAACTACCGTTATTCCTGTAATAATTGAGCAGATGATTAATCATTTTGATGGATAATAAGATAATATTTTATTTAAGAAGGGGGAGAAATGTCTAAAAACTACGTAGAAATAGAAGGTGTTCACCATGTGGCCTATAGATGCCGAGATGCGGAACAAACAAGATGGTTTTATGAAGACGTCTTAGGTCTCAAGTTGGCTGCGGCCATGTCCTTTGATCATGTTTCTGGAACTGATAAAGAAATGAAATATATGCATATATTCTTTGAAATGTCTGATGGAAATTATATTGCCTTCTTTGATGACCCTCATAATGCGCCTTCTGATTTCTTTAAAGACATGAATGGATTTGATAGTCATGTAGCGGTTCAAGTTAACTCAATGATTGATTTAGATAAAGTTAAAGAACAACTAATTGCTGTAGGGTGGAAATCTTTCATTATTGATCATGAATTTGTAACCTCCCTTTATATCTTTGATCCAAATGGAATACAGCTAGAATTTACTTGCAGGGCTAAAGACCATGATCAAATAATGGAAGAAGATGCCAATAAAGCCCACCAAGAACTTGAACAATGGACCAAAGAAACAAGGAATCTAAAATTAGATAAATTTGGTAATGAAGCTTTAGATCTTAGAGAAAAGACCTAACTATGAATGACCAAGTAAAATATCAAAGAATACCTTTGATATTCGCTTTTAAAGATACTTCTTCGTATAAAGACACTTACGCAGGAGAAATTGGCACAGTAGCTTTAACTGCTCATTTATTAAAACCTGTCGATTCAGGTAATAAAACCGCTGTTGTGTTCATGCATCCTACTGGAGGAGGAAGCTATCTACCTATGCTTAATTCATTAGCTAAACAGAATATAGATACTGTTTGGTGTGATAGTAGATATAGAGGAACAGATTCTGCTTTAATTATGGAAAAGGTCCTAATAGATTTAGGAAATTGCATTAAATCTTTAAAGAAGGATCATGGATATGAAAAAATAGTTCTAGGAGGATGGAGCGGAGGAGGGTCATTGTCTCTATTCTATCAATCAGAAGCTGAAAACCCTTCAATTACAGAAACTCCTGCTGGAGATCCAATTAACCTAATAGATGAAAAGTTTATACCAGCTGATGGAATAATGCTTATAGCAGCACATGAATCTAGACATAGAACCTTTACCGAGTGGATTGATGGCTCTGTTATAAATGAAATTGAACCTGAAGATAGAGATATAGAACTTGATATTTATAACTCAGAGAATCCTAACCAACCAACTTATTCTCAAGAGTTTCTAGATACTTACAGAAAGGCTCAAATAGAAAGAAATAGAAGGATAACAGCATGGGTACAAGAAAAATTAACTGATTTTAAGAAGGAAAATGAAAATAATAGAGAATTTGGTTTTGTTGTTCATAGGACTATGGCTGATCCTAAATGGCTAGATCCATCTATCGACCCTAATGGAAGACAACCTAATTGGTGTTTTTTAGGTGATCCTAAAGTTGTAAATAATAGTCCCATAGGTTTAGCGCGGTATTGTTCATTAAGGAGCTGGATGTCTCAATGGAGTTACGACCATGCAAAAGGTGATGGAATTAATTGTGCCAAAAATATATCAGTACCAACCTTAGTAATTGGAAATACGGCAGACGATGGGATAACCCCTTCACATACACACAATTTATATAATGCAGTCGGCAATGAAAATAAAGAATTGATCTGGATTCAAGGCGCTAACCATTATTATTTTGGCCAACCAGAAAAATCTAAAGAGTCAGCAGAAACATGTTATGCCTGGCTATCTAAGAATAATTTAATATGAAGAAGATTTTAGTTAATGAAGTAGGGCCTAGAGACGGTCTTCAGAATATAGATATCATTTTAAATGTAGAGGAGAGATTACAGCTTATAAAGTCACTAGAAAGTGCCGGAATAAATTCATTAGAAGTGGGGAGCTTCGTGAGTTCAAAAGCTGTTCCTGCTATGCAAAAAACTGATGCTTTATTAGAAAAACTTTCATCTAGTAGTAATAATTATTCAGTCCTTATACCTAACACTTATGGCTATAAAGAAGCTAAAAAGAATAACGTTAAAGAAATTTGCTTAGTTTTGTGCGCCACAGAATCTATGAATAAAGAAAATATCAATAAAAACATCAAGGACACAATTGACGAATTTAAAGAAATAATTGATATGGCAAAGAAAGATCAAATAAGAACTAAGATTTATATCTCTGTTGCCTTTGAATGCCCTTACGAAGGTTTAGTAAGCTCTGATTATGTATATGATCTAACTAAGGAATTTTTCTCTTATGGAATAAATGAAGTAGTGATTGCAGACACCATAGGGGCTGGTAAGCCTGATCAAGCTAGAAAACTCTTTAGGAGGTTAGTTAAAGATTTTGGATCATCTAATTTTTCAGCACACTTTCACGATACAAGATCTTTAGCTTTATCAAATGTTAAGGCTGCAATGGAGGAGGGCATTACTAAATTTGATTCATGTATAGCAGGGCTAGGAGGTTGTCCTTTTGCTCCAGGAGCTTCTGGCAATTTAGCAACTGAAGATTTAGTTGCTATGCTGCACAAACAAGGATTTGAAACAGGTATTGATGAAGAAATGCTGCGTAATTCAGCAAAATTAGCAGCACTACTTACTAGTTAAATTAATAAACTCTCTTTAAACTAGCTTCATTCTTTGTGGGTTCTCCATCTAACATGACTATATTTTCGAAGGACATCGAGTCATTAGAGTTCATAGTCCATTTCATGTTAGTTACGAAACTTTCATGTTCTGCATGTAAATCAGACTTAGACTTGTCTAGTTTAATTGACATCATTTTCCCTGCTAGTTGGTCAACTTTAAAAATAGGTTCAGTGCCAAGACCACAGTAATGTTTTACAACCAGTTTTCCATCATCATCACTGTAAGTTGTTAGCATTTCTACACCATCTTCAACCAAAGTTTCAGTAATAGTATTTCCACCAGAAGTTAATCTAAACTCATAAGAAACATCAAAAACTGCTCCAGTTAAGCCTTGTGTCATAGTGCCTTCCCATTTACCTAATTTCTCTCTTACTTGCTCAAAAGCTTTACTTTTAGCTTCATCTCCCATTTCTACGTCACCAATAGTCACAGGTTCAGAAGAAACCAAAGGCAAGCTAAAAAATAAACTAAAACTAATGGCAAATAACGATTTTTTTATATTCATATTTCATCTCCTTAGAATAGTACTTTAATCTTTTTAATATAAGACATGTTATTAATTTTAGTGTACTTTATATAATTAAGAAGGAGAAATTATGAATAAAATTAAAATCTTACTAATAGGCATAATCTTAAGTCTTTCAGCTTCAGTTAAAGCAGAAGTCTTAGAAATCTATACTTGGAAGGCTAATGAAGGTGAATTGCAGAAAATGATCGATGCTTTTATGGAAGCAAAAGCTATTCATGAATCCGAAGGAGATGTCGTTGTTTCAATTGAACAAACAGATATGGGTGGAACCGGTGAATATCAGTATACGATGAGATGGGATAACTTACTCCAATGGGGTGCATATAAGGATCAAATAGGAAATTCTCAGAAATGGCAGAAATTTTGGACTAAGTGGTCTAGAAACCCGGCAGGTAAACTTGTTGCTACTGTTTCCGGAGGTTCGTTAGATAACTCTAAAGCCGAAGATTACAGAGATCTTTATGTTTGGTCGGCTTATGAATGGAAAGCTAATCCAGGAAGAGTTCCAGAAATGTTACAAAGAATGGCAACTTCTAAATCAATTATAGAAAAAACAGGAGCTAGAGTAACAATTTATTCAGAAGGTGGAGGAGGAAGTGGGAATTACCATTTTGTTATGTTCTATGACTCTTGGACAGATATGGCTGAAAGTTTCCAGAATCTTGCATCTAATGAAGAATGGCAGTCATTTAATACAACAAACGATCCAACCATTAGTACATTAATCAGCACTAATACAGGGCAAAAGATAAACTAATTATTTTTTATTCAATTTAAAGGCCTCCAAAGAGGCCTTTTTTTTAACTTTTAACTAGATATAGGTGTCTTAAGACCCTAAAACACTATATGGACTTATTATATATTCGTATAATATATATTATGTTAAATTAACTATTTATCCACATAATTAATAACAAAGCCTTAAAACCCTTCTCTTCTATAGACTTATAGTGATATGTAGCATGTAGTACAATGCTGACAATATGAAACCTCTTGACGGTATTAAAGTAATTGACTTAACCCATATGTTAGCTGGTCCCTATGCGGGCATGGTCATAGCTGATTTAGGTGCAGAAGTAGTTAAAGTTGAGCCATTAGCTCCTGGAGAAATGACACGAGGTTTGCTTCAATCTGACTCAAATTATTCTTTTAAAGACTTTGGTGCTTATTTCCTAACTCTTAATAGAAATAAAAAAAGCGTTTCTCTAGATCTTAAATCGGATGATGGATTAAGTATCTTTCATGATCTAGTTAAATCAGCAGATGTTGTACTCAACAATTTTAGTGCTGGAGTAGTAAAGAAGTTAAAAATAGACTTTGATTCATTGAAAAGCGTAAATCCTAGAATTATCACATGTTCTATTACTGGATTTGGTGAAACAGGACCTCACTCTTCCAGACCTGCATATGATCAGATAGTTCAGGCCTATAGTGGAGGTATGTCGGTTACTGGACCTGATGCTGCAACGCCAACTAGAGCAGGAATACCGATAGGAGATTTAGGTTCTGGTCTTTATAGCGTAATAGGAATTTTATCTGCCCTCCTCTCTCGTGAACAAACTAACAAAGGTCAACATATCGACATGTCTCTCTTAGACGTACAAATATCCCTTTTAACTTACATGGCTACCATGCAAACCTTATCAAATATTGATCCAGAACCTATTGGAAATGCCCACTTTGTACACGTTCCCTACAACAGCTTCACTACACAGAATGGTTTTGTTGTCATAGCAGTTATTACAGATGCTTTCTGGGAAGCTCTTTTAAATGTTGTAAATATTGACAGTCTTAGAGATTCCAAATTTAGTAAGTCAGTTGATAGATTAAAAAATCAAGATTTTATTGAAGCTGAATTGAACAAAATCCTTTCAACAAAACCCTCTGAGTTTTGGATACAAGCTCTAAACGATGCAAAGGTTCCGTGTGGACCTATAAATACTTTCAGTCAAGCTTTGTCAGATGAGCAAGTAATTCATAGAAATATGGTTGTGGAGGTAGAACACCCTGATGGTGGAACAGTAAAAATGCCTGGGAATCCAGTAAAACTGTCCTATACCAATGAAGACTCTTACACTCCTCCTCCTCATTTAGGTGTTAACACTAAGGAAATCTTAAGAGACTGGGCTGGGTATGATGAAAATAAGATTCAAACCTTAATTGATCAAAATATAGTTCAATCAGTAGACTAGTATAAATTTATCTAAAATATAGCTTACTATTGCTATAAGAATAGTAATTAAGGCTAAAAAAAGCAGTAATCTAGTAAATTTAAATTCTTTTTCTTTCATCTTTTACTTTAGAAATTCTTCTAACTAGTAGAAAATGTATTATATATGGCAAAACAAGATTTAATAGAAATGGATGGTGAGGTTGTTGAAACCCTTCCAAATACTACTTTTAGAGTAAAACTTGAGAATGATCACATAGTTACTGCACACATATCAGGAAGAATGAGAAAACATTACATAAGAATTCTTACTGGAGATAAGGTAAAAGTAGAAATAACCCCATATGATCTATCTAAAGGAAGAATAATCTTTAGAGAAAGATAGGCCCTATAAATTATAAAGTTTAATCATTATTGCTGTAAGCAAGGCAAATTTATGCTGATCTGCTTCTGGAGTCCACGCCTTACCCCATGCACTGTGCATTGCAATAACTGTTTGAGTGGGTGGGTCTATCCATATCATTTGGCCAAAGATGCCTTGAGCGTAATAAGATTTATAAGGAGGTCCGCTTAACCACCATTGGTAACCATAATATCTATACCCTTTAGAGGCTTTCGTGGAATCTATCATCCATTTTTTTGGAAGGACTTCTGTACCATTTTTTAACTTACCTTGGTTCAGGGCAAAAATGCCTACTCTTATATAATCTTTCAAAGTTGCATAAATACAACAACCACCTAACTCGTCTAAGAACTTAGCATCCAAACCCCAATGTGCATCAGATTCCATTCCGAAAGGCTTCCATATTTTATTTTCTAAATAGATTGATAAGTTGCTTCCAACTGCTGAACGAACTATTCCGCCTATAAGATTGCTTTCAGCAGTGTTGTAATTAAATTTCTTACCTGGTTTATTTGTTATCTCTAATTTAGATAAATATTTATAAAGATCTGAGGAGTTTAAACCAGCAGCTAAGTTAACATCTGAGTAAGGATCATCATAATCTTCGTTCCATTCAATTCCAGAAGACATTTGAAGAATATGTTTAATTGAGACCTTATCGTAATTACTTCCAGACAGTTCAGGCAGATATTTAGTTACTGGATCTTTAATGCTTTTGATAAAACCATCTTGTATAGCTGCACCGAGTAGCATAGACGTAACTGATTTTGTTACCGAAAAAGAAATCCATTTAGAGTCTTTATCATTACCAAAATTATAGTTTTCATAAAGTATATTGCCCCGCCTTACTATCATCATCCCTGCTACATTAAATTTATTAATATAGTCGTCTAAAGTATAAGTTTTACCTTTGTGTTGATAGGTAAGTTTAGAAAAATCTAATAATAAGTAATTTAAAGAATAAGGCTTTGAGCTTTTATTGATAGCCCTTGAAGGAACAAAGTAATAACCATTCCTAAATCCATTAAGCTTCTGTTGTTTATCCCAAAAAAGAATAGAATCTTTAGGGTCTGTTTGAGGTGCAATAGGTTCTTCAGAAAAAGAATTTATAGAAAGTGAAAAAAGTATAAAAAATAATATAAATTTTTTCAATTTTTTACCTTCTCTTTTTGTTTAGAATTCTCTTTAAATTCAATTGAAACCTCACCATCTTTAAGCTCAACATAAGCTGTACCGCCTACTTTAGATAATTTACCAAATAGTATTTCTTCTGCTAATATTTTTTTAATAGAATCTTGTATTAGTCTTTCCATTGGCCTTGCGCCCATATTTTTATCATATCCATTTTCTATCAGCCAATTTCTAACTTCTTCGGATACTTCTAATTGAACTTTTTGATGATCTAATTGAACTTGTAATTCCACTAAGAATTTATCTACAACAGTCCTTATAACTTCAACTGGTAAAGGATTAAATTTGATTATGCCATCAAGCCTGTTTCTAAATTCAGGCGAAAATGTTTTTTTGATCATTTCAGTAGCATCACTAGAATGATCTTGAGATTGAAAACCCATACTTGCCCTGCTCATATCTTGAGCTCCCGCATTAGTAGTCATGATTACTACTGTATTCCTAAAATCAGCCTTTCTTCCATTGTTATCAGTTAATGTTCCATGGTCCATTACCTGTAAAAGGATATTAAAAACTTCAGGATGTGCTTTCTCTATTTCATCAAGTAAGATAACTGAGTGAGGATGCTTAGTAACTGATTCTGTTAACAACCCGCCCTGATCATAACCCACGTAACCAGGAGGCGCGCCGATTAATCTTGAAACAGTATGCCTTTCCATATATTCAGACATATCAAATCTTACAAATTCTATGCCCATGATCTTGGCTAGTTGCTTACTTAGCTCTGTTTTACCAACTCCTGTAGGACCTGAAAATAGGAAAGATCCAACAGGCTTTTCTTCAACCCTTAACCCTGCTCTAGCTAACTTTATAGACGATGATAGACTTTCTACAGCCTGGTCTTGTCCAAAAATTACTCGTTTTAAGTTCTCTTCTAATTTCTCTAAAGATTTTTTATCAGAAGAAGAAACTGTTTTCTCAGGAATTCTAGCTATAGAAGCTACTATTCTTTCAATGTCTATCTCTGAAATAGTCTTTTTTCTTTTAGATTTAGTAACTAATTTTTGTCTAGCACCAGCTTCGTCTACAACATCTATGGCTTTGTCAGGAAGATAGCGATCGTTTATATGTTTTGAAGCCAATGAAGCGGCTGCCTTTAATGCTCCTTCTGTGTATTTAATCTCATGATGCTCTTCAAAGCGTGTCTTTAAACCTTTCAAGATATTGATTGTTTCATCTACAGAAGGTTCGGGGATCTCTATTTTTTGGAATCTTCTGGATAAGGCCCTATCCTTTTCAAATATTCCTCTAAATTCTTTATATGTAGTCGAGCCTACAAATTGCAGGCTTCTTTTAGCCAAAGCAGGCTTTAATAAGTTAGATGCATCCATGACGCCTCCAGACGTTGCACCTGCACCAATAACCGTATGAATTTCATCAATAAAAAGAATAGCAGACTCGTCACTTTCTAGTTCTTTTAGGACTGCCTTTAGTCTTTCTTCAAAATCTCCTCGATATTTTGTACCGGCAAGTAAAGATCCCATGTCCAAAGAATAAATAACGCTATCTTTAATAAGGTCAGGTACTTTCTTTTCAGTAATAAGTTTTGCAAGTCCTTCCGCTATAGCTGTTTTACCAACACCTGACTCTCCTACCAACAAAGGATTATTTTTGCTTCTTCTCGCAAGAATTTGGGTAAGTCTTTCAATTTCATCCGCCCTTCCTATCAAAGGATCGATTCTTCCTTCTAAAGCTTCTTTATTAAGATTTAGAGTGTATTTCTCTAGAGCAGTGTTAGAGTCTGGTTCATCGCTTTCTATTTGAGATTCTTCGCCTTCAATACTTATCTTTTCTGAATTTCCATGACTTAAATAACTAACAGCATCTAATCTGGTTAAACCTTGTGCTTGTAATAAATAAACGCTTTGAGATTCTTTTTCACTGAATATTGCTACCAAAACATTACTTCCTTTAACTTCAGTCTTACCTGAAGATTGAACATGGAATACTGCTCTTTGTAATACTCTTTGAAAACCTAATGTCGGTTGAATATCAGATACTTCTTCTTTTTCAATTTTTGGTGTTGTCGAACCAATAAATTCTTCTAGGTCAGTACGTAATTGATCAATGTTAACTTTGTTTGAACTCAAAAGTTCCTGAGAATCAGAATTTTCAAGTAGCGCTAAAAGTAGATGTTCGACAGTTACAAATTCATGTTTTTGCGTATGTGCTAGCTGAAACGCATTATTTAAATTTTGTTCTAGTTCATTATCAATCATCTTCTTCTACTTGCTCAATATCACTTAATAGAGGGTGGCCATTTTCCTTAGCAAAATTATTAACTTGTGCGCTCTTTGTCTCTGCCACCTCTTTTGTAAAGATACCACAAACTCCCTTACCATGTGTATGTACTGCTAACATAATTTGCTGTGCCTTGTCTCCTTCAAATCCAAAAAATATTTGAAGTACATAAACAACAAATTCCATAGGAGTGAAATCATCATTAAGAAGAATAACTCTATAAAGAGGAGGTTTTTTTACTTTTGGTTTTTCTAAGGTTGCAACAGTAGAAGTGTTGCCTAGGTCTTCACTTTGTTTTGAATCTTTATTATTTTCTATAGAGGACATTAATCCATATTTTTAATAATAGCCTCTCCAAATTCCGAACACTTTAAAAGACTTGCACCTGTCATTAATCTTTCAAAGTCATAAGTAACTGTTTTTTGGCTAATTGTTTTGGCTAAACCTTCAATAATTAAATCTGCTGCTTCTGTCCAGCCCATATATCTAAGCATCATTTCTGCTGATAATATTAAAGAACCAGGATTAACCTTATCTAAACCTGTGTATTTAGGAGCTGTTCCATGTGTTGCTTCAAATAAAGCTACTTTATCTCCAAGATTTGCTCCAGGAGCTATTCCTATGCCTCCGACCTCTGCTGCCAAGGCATCCGATATATAGTCTCCATTTAAATTAAGAGTGGCTATAACGCTATATTCATCGGGTCTAGTTAATATCTGTTGAAGAAATGCATCCGCAATTACGTCTTTAATAATAATTTCTTTGCCCGTATCCGGATTCTTTAGTGAATGCCAAGGACCTCCATCTAATTCTACTGCATCATATTCTGAAGCTGCAAACTGATAACCCCAGTCTTTAAATGATCCTTCAGTGAACTTCATAATATTGCCTTTATGAACAAAGGTCACTGAGTCCCTATCAGTAGCTATAGCGTATTGAATAGCCTTATCAACCAAGCGTTCAGTCCCTTCTTTAGAAACTGGCTTAACTCCTATGCCACAATCTTCAAGAAATCTAATTTTTGTAACGCCCATCTCTTTTGTTAGGAATTCAATAACTTTTTTAGCATCGTCTGAACCTGCTTCCCATTCTATTCCTGCATATATGTCTTCAGAGTTTTCGCGGAAAATAACCATATCTGTCTTTTCTGGATTGGTCACTGGACTTGGCACTCCATCAAAATACCTTACAGGTCTTTGGCACACGTATAGATCTAATTCTTGCCTTAAAGCAACATTAAGAGATCTTATTCCGCCTCCTACAGGGGTTGTTAAAGGTCCTTTTATGCCCACTAAGTAAGTTTCTAAAGCTTTTAAGGTTTCAGGAGGTAACCAATTATCTTCACCATAAACTACTGTGGACTTTTCCCCACAATATATCTCCATCCATTCAATTTTTCTTTTAGCTTCATAGGATTTTTCTACTGCGCTATCCACTACTTGTATCATCACGGGAGTAATATCAGAACCGATACCATCTCCTTCTATAAAGGGAATAATTGGGTTATCTGGGATGGTTAATTTACCTGATTTATCAACAGTAATTTTTGAGCCGTTTTTAGGTTCACTGATATGTTCGAATTTCATAATTGCTCTGTATAATTCCTTTTTGTGGGCAGCATTATATATTAAAAGGAAAATAAGGTTAATTTAAGCTTCTATGAGTAAAACTAAGGTCTTAGTAGGTATGTCAGGTGGAGTAGACTCATCTGTCTCAGCTTTTATTCTTAAAGAAATAGGATATGAGGTGCATGGCCTATTCATGAAAAACTGGGATGATGACGATGGATCTCCTTATTGCAGTATAAAGGAAGATTTTATGGATGCTGCTTTTGTTGCAGACCAATTAGACATCCCTCTTTATGAGATTAATTTTGCTAAAGAATATAAAGAAAGGGTATTTTCTTACTTTTTAACAGAATTAAAGAAAGGCAGGACACCAAATCCTGATATTTTATGCAATAAAGAAATAAAATTTAAAGAGTTTTACGACTACGCAATATCGCAAAACTTTGATTACATTGCTACAGGTCATTATGCACAAACTGATCATTCCAAATTATTAAAAGCTTTTGATACAAATAAAGATCAAACGTACTTTCTACATGCAATTGATAAGGAAGTATTATCAAAAACTCTTTTTCCTATTGGCAACATAGATAAAGACCAGGTAAGAAAAATAGCTAGAGATAATTCCTTAGTGACCAGTGAGAAAAAAGACAGCACTGGTATTTGTTTTATAGGGGAGCGCCCTTTTCCAGAATTTATTTCAAATTATGTTGAAGAGAATATTGGAAAAATTATAGATGAAGATGGTAATGAGCTAGGTGAACATAAAGGGCTTCAATACTATACATTGGGACAAAGGCAAGGTATTGGTATTGGAGGTCAAAAAGGAACGAACAATAATCCTTGGTACGTAGCCAGTAAGAATATTAATACAAATACGCTTACTGTTGTTCAGGGTAACGATCATCCTCTGCTCTTTTCGAATGAACTTACAACTAGGAATAAGTTTTTGTTAAATGACGATATCGGTAATGGGTTTAAAGGTACGGCTAAAGTTAGATATCGACAAGAAGACCAAGAGTGTGACATTGAAATTGATGGGAATGAAATCTTAGTAAGATTTGCAGAACCTCAAAGAGCAGTAACACCAGGACAGTCTGTAGTTATTTATAATGAAAATGAGTGTTTGGGCGGTGGAGAAATAGAATCAATTAATTAGTTTTAACTTTTCTGTTCTTTTTAATTTCTTTATCTCAAATTCTCTTTTTAAAGAATCACTTTTCGTTTTGTAAGATTCTTTATAAATCAGTTTTACTGGTAATCTAGATTTTGTATATTTAGCTCCCTTTCCAGAATTATGTGCAATTATTCTTTTCTCCAAATCATTAGTAATGCCTGTATAGAGTGAGCTATCATTGCACTCCAATATGTAAACATGCCAACTCAAAATTAATAGAAACTAGACATGGACCAAATCAGAATAATTAAGAGAACAGCTATAGAACAAAGCCAAGCTCTAATTCTATCTTCTTCTTGCATTTTTTACGCTGAAGCGCTTGGTCGAGAATGAATTTTATTATAAAGATTAACTACGTTCTTATTATCTTCGTTTAACGGTTGCCCAACAGTCGTTCCAAAGTTTAAGAAGCAATAAAACATAATATCAGCTAAAGAAAATCTATCTCCGCAAATAAATTCTTTATCTTTAATTTGCTCATCTAGCCAGGTTATTCTTTCTTGAGCTAAAGTTTTTAAGTCATCGGCTGCTTGTGGAATAAGTCTTAACCTGTCTTTAAAGAAGTCGTGACCCTCAGAAAATCTGAAGCCATTAGTTAAGGGTTCTACTATTTGCAAATCTATTCTTCTAGTCCACATTCTTGTCTCTGCTCTAGCTTCCGAGGCCTTGCCCATAAGATCCGTGTACCCTTGTTGCTCGTCTAGGTAATCACAAATAACAGTTATTTCAGATATAAAATCACCATTATCAAGTTCTAAGGTTGGCATCTGACCTGAAGGATTCCTTGATAAGTGATCTGTTTGTCTATTTTCTCCAACCATTAAATCTACTTCGACTGTTTCAAGCTCTAATCCAAGCTCATGGATGAACATTCGTACTACGTGTGGATTGGGTCCTATTGAGTTGTAAAGTTTCATAATTTCTAAGGTTTTTTTACTACATTACCATCTTTCATAACAAAATCTACCGATTCTAAATTTGTGATATCTTTTAGAGGGTTACCGGATACTGCAATTATATCTGCAAGCTTTCCTCTTGAAATAGAGCCAATATTTTCTTGTTCTCCAAGCAAAATTGAGGCGTGTAAAGTAGCTGAAAGAATAGCTTCCTTTGCGGTCATTCCGGCATCAACCATTAATTCAAATTCTTTAGCATTATCCCCATGTGGAGTTACACCTGTATCAGTACCAAACGCAATCTTGATGCCAGCTTGATAAGCTTTAGAAAAGGTAGAAATTAATTGTGGTCCTATCTCAAGTGCTTTTGTTTGGACAAAGGGAGGGTAATAATCTTCAATCAAAGCCTTTTCCGCAACCCAAGCACCAGCTAACAGTGTGGGTACGTAATAAGTGCCTTCCTTTCTCATAAGAGTCATACCTTCTGCATCCATAAGTGTGCCATGCTCTATTGAGTCAACTCCTGCTTTAACAGCTCGGATAATGCCCTCTGAACCATGGGCATGAGCAGCAACCTTAAAACCATAATCCTTAGCTGCTTCTACGACTGATCTTATTTCTTCTTCTGTCATTTGAGGATTTTGACCATTCTTAGCATTACTTAAAACTCCACCAGTGGCAGTAATCTTAATCAAGTCAGCTCCCTCTTTATATCTGTGCCTAACAGCTTTATATGCATCGTCTGAACTATTAATAATTCCATCTACTGGTCCAGGATCAGAAGATAGTTCTTTACTTAAAGAGTTAGTACCATCAGCATGGCCGCCTGTAGAAGCTATTGACTTACCGGCCGTAAAAATTCTAGGGCCTGGCACAGTTCCTTTAACAATCTCATTTCTTAAAGAAACAGTAATTGCATCTGAATCTCCTAAGTTTCTTACAGTCGTAAATCCTGCTAAAAGAGTCTTCCTCGCATTATTAACAGATCTAATCGCATAGTCTGCCGGGTTTAAGCTAGTGCTCTCAATATACCTATTTGTGCTACTTTGATTTGAAGTAAGATGAACATGCATATCAATTAAACCAGGAAGAACCGTATATCCGCTTAAATCTATATATTCGTCATCAGGTTCTGGTTCTATATAACCAGTAACTACTTCAGAGATTTTATTATCTACTACATATATAGACATCTCATTCATAGGGTTATCATTACTGCCATCTATCAAGTATCCAGCATGAATAACCGTTTTTGCAGAGGCATTGAAGCTAAGTAAAAGACTTAACCAAATTAATAAATTCTTTTGCATAACTCCTAGTTTGCGACTAGTTTAATTACAAGGCAAGCATTTGTAGACATAAGTTATAATATTTAGATGAAGATAGATTCTTTATTATCAATTTCCCCTCTTGATGGACGATACAATGCTGTAAATAGTGAATTAAGATATGTAACGAGTGAATACGGTTTAATTAAAAATAGACTTTTTATAGAAGTTGAGTGGTTTAAGCACCTCGCAAATACCTCGAAAGTTAAAGAACTTCCTAAATTATCAATTAAAAATATAAGATATCTTGATGATTTAGTTAAAAATTTTTCATTAAATGATGCTAAACGTGTTAAATCTATAGAAAAAAGAACTAATCATGATGTAAAAGCTATTGAGTATTATCTAAAAGAGAAATTTTCTAATGTTAAGTCCTTAGATAAATACTCTGAATTTATTCATTTTGCTTGCACTTCAGAGGATATAAACAATTTATCTTATTCATTAATGATTAAAGATGCTTCAAAAATTATTTCTTTAAATATTGATGACCTCATTAAGACCCTTAAACAAAAGTCTATTAAATATTCAAATACGCCGATGTTATCAAGGACTCATGGACAAATAGCATCTCCTACTACCATGGGAAAAGAATTTGCTAATTTTGTTCATCGCATTAGTTCCATTAACAAGTCCATTAGAAGCACTGTCTTAAAAGGCAAGATAAATGGAGCTGTAGGAAACTTTAATGCGCACGTAATTGCCTATCCTGACGTAAATTGGGAGATAGTTTCTAGAAAATTTATTAAAGGATTAGGTTTAGAGGTAAACACACATACCACACAAGTAGAACCAAAAGACTCTATAGCTGAGTTATTTTTTCATTACGTTAGGCTAAACAATGTACTTATTGATTTTAGTAGAGATATATGGGGGTACATATCTTTAGGTTACTTCAAGCAAAAACTTAAAAAAGGTGAAATTGGATCGTCTACAATGCCTCACAAAGTTAATCCTATAGACTTTGAAAATGCTGAAGGTAATTTGGGTCTAGCGAATTCAAATTTTCAACATCTATCTAATGCTGTTGTTATTTCCAGATGGCAAAGAGATTTAACTGATTCAACGGTGATGAGGAACATAGGATTGTGTTATGGGCATACTAATCTCGCCCTCTCCTCTTTATTAAAAGGAATTTATAAAATAGAGATAAATAAAGATCAATTAAAGCATGACCTTGATAGCTCTTGGGAGGTCTTAACAGAAGCTATGCAAACAGTATTTAGAAAGCACCTAATTAAAGATGGTTATGAACTAATGAAAGAGTTATCCAGAGGAAAGAAAATCTGTAAAGAAGACCTGCATCATTTGATAGATAAGATTGATATTCCTTCGGAAGATAGGCAAGCCCTCAAGGATCTTACCCCTTCTTCTTATACTGGCATAGCAAAAACACTAGCAAAGCAGCTAAAAGATAGTTGATTTATAGTAATTCTTCGTTAAACTCCTTTTCTTTTTTTCATGCATCAGAGTTTAAAAAATAAAGTAAACTGAATTTAATCTATTAGTAATAATAAAGGAATAAATATGGGAATTTATAAAGAGATGATTGATAGTCTCTTAAAACTTAAGAAAGAAGGTAAAGGAGCTCACGTTAATGTAAATCCTGAACATGCTGCTCGCATGAGATTACAAAATCAATTCCAATCAGGTATAGACATAGCTAAATACACAGCCTCCATTATGAGGAAAGATATGGATGATTATGATTCTAATCCTGAAGCTTACACCCAGTCCTTAGGTTGCTGGCATGGATTTATAGGACAACAAAAATTAATATCCATAAAGAAGCATTTTGGTTCAACAGATAAGAAGTACCTGTACCTATCAGGGTGGATGGTCGCTGCGTTAAGATCTCAATTTGGACCCCTACCTGATCAGTCAATGCATGAAAAAACTACAGTTGCTAGTTTAATTAATGAGCTCTATACGTTCCTTAAACAAGCCGATGCGAGAGAATTAGGAGGTTTATTTAGAGAGTTAGATGAAGCAACTGAAGATGCAAAGAATGTAATTCAAGAAAAAATTGATAATTTCCAAACTCACATAGTGCCGATAATTGCAGATATCGATGCAGGTTTCGGTAATGAAGAAGCCACTTATCTAATGGCAAAACAAATGATAGAAGCTGGAGCTTGCTGTATACAAATTGAAAATCAAGTTTCTGACGAAAAACAGTGCGGACATCAAGATGGAAAAGTTACAGTCCCTCACGCAGATTTCCTTGCAAAAATTAATGCTGTTCGTTATGCATTCTTAGAATTGGGCGTTGACGATGGCGTGATAGTTGCTAGAACTGACTCGTTAGGTGCCGGTTTAACTAAACAAATAGCTATTACTCATGAAGTTGGTGATTTAGGAGATCAATACAATTCTTTTCTTGATCTTGAAGAGCTTCCTGATTCTGAAATGAATCATGGGGATGTATTAATAAATCATCATGGAAAGGTTGTAAGGCCAAAAAGACTTCCTAGTAACTTGTATAGGTTTAAAGAAGGAACTGGTGAAGCACGTTGCATACTTGATTCTATAACTAGTTTACAAAATGGTGCTGATTTAATCTGGATTGAAACTGAAAAACCTCATATAGGTCAGATCGGAGCAATGATGGATGAAATAAAGAAAGTTATTCCTAATGCTAAACTTGTTTACAACAATAGTCCTTCATTCAATTGGACTTTAAATTTCAGACAACAAGTTTTTAATACGATGCAAGAAGCGGGAAAAGATGTAAGTGAATATGATAGCAATGACCTAATGAATGAAAAATACGATGATTCAGATCTTGGTAAAGAAGCTGATGAACAAATACGCACTTTCCAAGCAGATGCTGCAAAAGAAGCAGGTATATTCCACCATCTTATTACTTTACCGACTTATCATACAACTGCGCTTTCAACAGATAATCTTGCTAAAGAATACTTTGGTGACAAAGGAATGCTAGGTTACGTAGAAAATGTACAGAGAAAAGAGATACGTGAAGGGATTGCATGCGTAAAACATCAAAATATGGCTGGATCAGATATGGGTGATGATCATAAAGAGTATTTTGCTGGCGAAGCGGCTTTAAAGGCTTCTGGTGAAGATAACACCATGAATCAATTTTAGTAGAGCTCTTATAATTAAAAAAGGAAGCTGTAGCTTCCTTTTTTATTGTTCAATACACTTAGAAGGGTTTCCACCACACAATTCACATTCTCTGCCAGGTTCGAGGTTTGCTAAACCACCACAAGAACCTGATATAGGTTTTTTACCAAAGAAAATTCCTACCGACATTGCAGTTACAATTAAAAGCAGAACTAGGAATGTTATTACACCTGTTACCATTTTTTTATTTTACTATTTTTGGCATGGAATTAGAAAAGATTAAGTTTGTTTGCTTATTTCGATTGGATATAAAAATAGCTTTTATATTATTTTTATTAGAATATTTTATCGCTTCTTCTTGTCCCATTGCATTTAGAGCAGTTGCTAACGCGTCTGCTTTCATTGCATTTTCTGCAACTACAGTAACGGAAGATTTTGAGTATTCGTTAGGTCTACCTAACTTTATGTTAAATGTATGAGAAACAAGCTGTTCTTCAAATACTCTAAAGTTTCTGTAATCACCTGAAGTGGCAACAGAAAAATCCTTAAACATATTTGATTCAAGCTTAATAAGAAAATTATTTGTACGTTCAGGATCCTCTATACCAACCACCCAAGGCATCTTATCTTTCTTAACAGGAGAAGTTCTTATCTCTCCACCAAGTTCTATATAGTGAGATTCAATGTTTGTATCAGATAAAAGCTCTAGATGAACTAAATCTATAGCGTAGCCTTTTGCAATAGAAGAAAAATCAAGATGTACATCTCTTAATCTTCTTACAGATTCTTGATCAGCTTGTACAGAATCACACCCTATCTCGCCCACTAATTTTTTTTCTTCATCTTTTGTTAAATCACTCGCTTCAGTTGGGCCAAAACCCCAAGTATTTACTAATCTTCCTACTGAAACATCGTATACACCGTTAGTATCATTACAAAGTTCTATAGCAAACTTTAAAACATGAATAAATTCTTTAGAAACTTTAGACCACTCAAATAGATCATTTTTATTAATCTGAGAAATTGATGAGTTTGTAAGATAAGTAGACATTTCTTGGTTTACTCTTTCAAAAATGTTATGAATTTCTGTTTGAGAAGTTTGAATTTCTTGTCCATAAATAATTACTGTATAGCTAGTACCCATAACCTCTCCTTCAAAGGACAAAGGTTTAAGTTCTTTATTGGAATCTAGAAGAAAGAAAACAAGTAAAAGGAGAAAAATTATAAGCGAAACTATGTAAGAGAATTTCAATTTAAGGTATTAACTCCCAAAATCATCAAATTTAATTGCCTCTGGTTCCACACCTAAGCTATCAAGCATCGTGAAACAGGCGTCCATCATCATCGGTGGGCCACACATATAATATTCACAATCTTCGGGAGCAGGATGATTGTTTAAATATTCGTCATGGATTACTTGATGAATAAAGCCAGTAAGACCTTCCCAATTGTCTTCAGGCAACGGGTCAGATAAAGCTACATGCCATTCAAAATTTTCATGTTCTTTAGCTAATTTATCGTATTCTTCAGTATAAAACATTTCACTTAAGCTTCTTGCACCATAAAAAAATGTAATTTTTCTTTTTGAATTTAATCTTAGTAATTGATCAAAAATATGAGATCTCATTGGAGCCATGCCCGCACCCCCTCCTATAAAGACCATCTCGTTATTTGTATCTTCAGCAAAGAAATCACCAAACGGTCCAAATATAGTTAGCTTGTCACCTTCTTTAAGATTAAAAATATAAGAACTCATTTCTCCTGGAGGAAAATCAGTTCCAGGAGGCGGTGAAGCTATTCTTATATTGAACTTCATTTTGCCCTTTTCATTTGGATAATTAGCCATTGAATAAGCTCTTATGACAGGTTCAAGTGTTTTAACTTTATTTTCCCAAACTCCAAATCTATCCCAATCACCATGATATTCTTCTTCAATATTAAAAGATTTATAGTCTAATTCATAAGGAGGGATCTCCATCTGAACATAACCTCCTGCCTTAAAGCCCACATCTTCACCTTCCGGTAATTTAAGAACCAGTTCCTTTATGAAGGTTGCTACATTTTTGTTAGAGATGACATCACATTCCCATTTTTTTGCACCAAAGACCTCATCAGGTACGACGATCTGCATATTATCCTTTACAGGAACTTGGCAAGATAATCTCCACCCTTTTTTCTTTTCTTTATTAGTAAAATGAGATTCCTCTGTAGGCAGTATTGAACCACCTCCGCTCACAACTCTACATTTGCATTGGGCACAGGTACCTCCGCCTCCACATGCAGAAGAAAGGAATAAATTTTGAGCTGCAAGTGTTTGAAGTAATTTTCCTCCAGCTTCTACATCTACAGACTTAGCATCTTCATTCATAGAAATAGTTACGTTACCTGAAGAAACTAAAAGCTTTCGTGCACCCAAGATAATAAAAACCATTAAGTTCACTGCAAGGGTAAAAACCAAAACCCCTAAGAAGATTTCATTTTGTAGAAGGTTCATTTTATAAAGAAATTCCTCCAAAAGATAAGAATCCGAAACACATAAGGCCAACCGTTATAAATGTTATACCTAACCCTTGAAGGCCTTCCGGAATATCTGCATATTTAAGTCTCTCTGTTATTCCTGCTAGCGCTACTATTGCTAAAGCCCAACCGGTACCTGCACCTAATCCATAGACTACACTTTGAGTAAAAAGTAAGTTCCTTTCAATAGAAAATAATACTCCTCCTAGAATCGCGCAATTTACAGTTATCAGAGGTAAAAAGACGCCTAATGCGTTATATAAAGATGGCAAATATTTATCTAAAAACATTTCTAGAATCTGCACCAAGGCTGCAATTATGCCTATGTAGCATATTAACCCTACAAAATGTAGATCTGAACCAGGAAATAAAGCGTCTTCTATTAAAAAGAAATTAAAGATTAAATTATTAATCGGCACAGCTAACCCCAATACAACTACCACGGCTATACCAAGGCCTATGGCCGGTTGTATTCGTTTTGAAATCGCTAGAAAAGTACACATGCCAAGGAAAAAATTAATAGCAATATTCTCTATGAAGACGGCTTTTATAAAAATACTAAGATATTCTTCTACCATCAGATGGTCCTCTTCTCAGCTTCTAAACTATTTTTTAAAATTTTAAATTCGGGCTCTTCAATCTGGTCTGTTTTCCATTGCCTTAAAGCCCAAATAGTAAAACCTATTATAAAAAATGAACTTGCAGGGGTGAGAAAGAAGTTATTTGCAAGATACCAACCCCCATTAGTTGTTAATGGCATTATCTCTATTCCATAAAAGGTTCCTGCTCCTACAAACTCTCTTATTACCGCTATAACGATAAGAATTATGCTGTACCCCAATCCGTTCCCAAAACCATCAATTGCACTCATTATGGGGCCATTTTTCATTGCAAAAGCTTCTGCCCTACCCATAACTATACAGTTGGTCACTATTAAACCTACAAATACTGACAAGGTTTTACTGCTTTCATAATCGTAAGCTTGAAGTACCTCATCAACCAACATAACTAAAGTGGCGATAATTGAAATCTGAACAATAATTCTAATGTTAGTTGGAATATGATTTCTTATTAGAGAAACAAAAAAATTAGACAAAGTCACTACTGACGTTAATGCAACACACATAATTAACGTTATATAGAGGGTGCCTGTAACAGCTAGAGCTGAGCAGATACCCAAAATCTGTAGAGCAATTGGATTATCGTTGAAAATTGGATTCAATAAGACTTCTTTTGCTTTAGACATCAGCAGACTCCTTTGATCTTATTTCTTTAATTAATGGGCCATATCCCATCTCCCCTAACCAAAAAGAAAGTAAATTAGTAACTCCATTGCTGGTAATCGTTGCACCTGATAAACCATCGACTTGGAACTTAGCATTTTTGTTACTTTTATCTACTGATCCTTTGATCACAGAGATGATCACATCTCCTGAATCTGAATAAACTTTTTTCCCTTTCCAAATAGCTTTCCATCTTGGATTCACAATTTCTCCACCCAATCCAGGTGTTTCTTTATGGTCAAAAAACTCTAAACCTATTACCGTCTGAAGGTCAGACTCTAATGCCAAGTAACCCTTCATGGTACCCCATAAGCCGTAACCTCTAACGGGCAATATAATTGCTTTAAGAGATTCATTTTCATAGTGGAGATATATAGCCTGAAAGTTCTCTCTTCTTTTTAGTAATGCTATATCAGCATCAGAAGTAAGTTCTATTGATGTATTAGGATTTCTAGAGAAAGAACTTTCATCAAAATCTTCAATATTGATACTTGTATTAAATAGGCCAGTTTCAAGATCAACAATCTTAATTTCTATAGAGTTAAATAAAGAGGAGACATCTTTATCATCTGCCAACAAACCAGCTGCTGACAATATTTTTGTTTGCTTATCTAATGTTTTATTAGCTTCTTGCAGGTCTCTCAATTCCACTGCTGAATACGAAATTAGAGCCGAGCAAACTAAACACAAAGAGATAGCAACAATTAAAGTTTTACTGATGGTATTATTATTTGTCATTAGCAACCTTCAGTCGTTGTTTAATATTTCTCTCTTGAACAAAATGGTCGATAAGTGGTGCAAATAAATTGGCAAAAAGTATAGCGAGCATCATCCCTTCTGGATAAGCAGGATTCACGACCCTTATTAAAACAACCATAATTCCTATCAAGATACCGTAATACCACCTTCCTAAATTTGTATGTGATCCTGAGACTGGTTCTACTGCCATGAAAGCTAAACCAAAAGCAAAGCCACCAATAACCAAGTGCCAATGAAAAGGTAAAGAAAACATTGGGTTTGAATCAGAACCTATAAGATTAAATAATAAAGAAGTTAATAAAGTACCGAGCAAGACACCAGCTACTATTCTCCAAGAAGCAACTCTGGTATATAAAAGTATAAGAAGGCCTACCAGAATAAATAATGTTGAAGTTTCTCCTATAGAACCAGGAATATTTCCTAAAAAGGAATCTAACCATGAATATTGCACTTGAATGCCTTCTAATCCCTCTTGAGCACCTATTCCTAATATCGTCGGAGAGCTATATCCATCTACTGCTACCCACACCGAGTCTCCAGACCAATGCGCAGGGTAAGCAAAATAAAGAAAAGCTCTTCCTGCTAATGCAGGGTTTAAAAAGTTTTTTCCAGTGCCGCCAAAAATTTCTTTTGCTACTACAATACCAAAGCTTATACCTAAGGCTACTTGCCATAATGGCGCATCAGGGGGGCAGCAAAGAGCAAATAGAACTGTTGTTACAAAAGCTCCTTCATTTATTTCGTGACCCCTAACTATTGCAAAAATTACCTCCCAAGCTATTCCAACTACAAATGTAATTAGATAAATAGGAATAAAGTAGCAAGCTCCAAACCAAATACAATCCAATATACTTTTAGGATCATAATTGCACAGAAGATCTATAAAAATAAAATGCCAATCGTCTTTATTTATAGTGCCTAATTGTTCAAAAGCTGAAAGCGATTGAAATCCTAAATTGTACATTCCATAAAACATTGCAGGGAAAGTAGCCATCCAAACAACAACCATCACTTTTTGAAGGTCTATGCTGTCTCTTATGTGAACTGAACCAAAAGTTCTTCTATCTGATGAATAGAAAAGATTTTCAATAACGTCATAAATTGGGTAATACTTCTCTAAAGAACCACCGTTAGTAAACTTAGGTTTTATGTTGTCTAAAATTTTTCTTAATGGTCTCATTTAACCTTCAATTTCTATTTTTGTTAGTCCTTCTCTTAACAAAGAACCAAAATCGTATTTACCCGGACAAACAAAACTACATAAAGATAAATCTTCTTCATCAAGCTCTAAACCACCAAGGGCTTGAATTTTTTCTGTATCCATTAAAACTACATTTCTTAAAAGCATTGACGGTAAGAGATTTAAAGGTAAAACTTCTTCATATACTCCTATGGGAACTATGGGGCGATCAGATCCATTCATAAGGGCTTTAAATTTAAAAATCTTATTAGGAAAAAGTGAAGATAAGAATAATGGGATCTTTGAAAATTTTCTTGGGCCGGGAATAAGCCAATTCATAAACTCTCTATCTTTCGAATTTGGCTCAGCTACTACTGAGATTTGATTATGATAACGCCCTAAATAGGCATATGGACCAATTGCTTCTCTTCCAGAAATAACAGAACCTGAAATAATTCTATTCTCTCTTTGGGTTAATTCACCAGCTGTTAATTCATCAGAGCAGGCTCCTAACCTAGTTTGAAAATAAGCTGGTTTATTAACTTGAGGTCCTGCAATAGAGATTATTCTTTCAACATTGATCTTACCGGTTTCAAATAATTGACCTATAGCAATTAAATCTTGATAGCCAATAGACCAATTAATATTTGATAAAGAAGCTGGAGATATAAAATGCATTTGCGTACCGACAAGACCAGCAGGATGAGGACCAGAAACAGTATGTAATTTTACATTGTCATCTTCTGATAAAGATAAATTTGAATCTTCTGATATAGAAATGTGAATTGGACAATCTAAAAGTTTCTTTAAAACTAAAAGTCCGAAATCAAAACTTTGTTTTTTGAGATTAATAATCTTTTCAGGATTGGGGCTAAGAGGTTGTGTGTCTAAAACTGAAATAAATAAGTTTGAAGGGGAGGAATCTATAAGCGGAATTTTACTATAAGGCCTTGTTCTAAAAGAGGTCCACAAACCTGAAATAATTAATTGATCTCTTACTTCATCTGAAGTGGCTTGATTCAACTCATTTTCCGAGAAGGATTTAAACTCTAATGATTCCTCATCTTTGTCAATTTCTATAACAACAGATTGAAGAGCCCTTCTTTCACCTCGGTTTATTGATTCAATCTTACCTCCAGCCGGAGAAGTAAAAATGACTCCCGGATTTTTTTTGTCTTCAAATAGTGCTTGGCCTAACTTAACTTCATCCCCTTCTTCAACCAGCATAGTTGGTTTCATACCAATATAATCATCTCCTAATATAGCAACAGAGCGACTATTTTTAGAGTCATTGATTTCTTCGGCAGGTTTACCGTTAATGGGTATATTGAGACCTTTCTTTATTTTTATCATTCCCTATATGATATTTAGAAATACAGCCCAGAACGCGAGCGTATTATAATGATCACGTCAGTATAAAGCTAGAAAGATTAGCTAAAATTTGGGTATCTTTTGTAAGTTAAACCTACCATTTCTTTAGCTAAACCTAGGAGTTGAGCTGTATAACCATATTCATTGTCATACCAAACATAAAGAACGCATTTATTACCATTTACGATGGTAGCAGCTGAATCAACTATACCCGCATGACTATCACTAACAAAATCTGTAGAAACGACTTCAGGAGAGTTAGTAAAACCTATTTGTTCTTTCAATTCTGAGTGAAATGCTTTTTGTCTAAGGAAATCATTTAAACTGTCTACACTCACTTCTTGGCCCAATTCTAAACTCATAATTGCTAAAGAAACATTTGGTGTTGGTACTCTTACTGCATTAGCTGTAAGTTTTCCTAAAAGCTCTGGTAATACTTGTCCAACTGCCTTCCCAGCTCCAGTTTCTGTGATGACAATATTAAGAGCAGCACTTCTTCCTCTTCTTTCTTTTTTATGGAAATTATCAATTAAATTCTGGTCATTGGTATAAGAATGGACGCTTTCTATATGCCCTGATTTAATTTCATATTCATCGTTTAATACTTTTAAAGTTGGGACAATTGCGTTTGTAGTACAAGATGCAGCTCCTAAAACATCATCGTTATCAATAATTTCGTTATTGATTCCATGGACTATATTTTTAATTCCGTCTTTTGCCGGTGCAGTTAATAAGACTTTAGATATACCTTTGCAATTAAGATGTTTTCCTAATCCTTCCTTTGTTCTCC